>JBOHZR010000048.1:0-6306 GCA_050738595.1 Steroidobacteraceae bacterium
GCCCTCGGCGGCCGGCGCGCCCGCGCCCGCACCCACGCCCGCGCCGGCTCCGCGCGCGCCGAGCATCTGCATCTCGTTCGCGACGATCTCGGTCGTGTAGCGCTCGACGCCTTGCTTGTCCTGCCACTTGCGGGTGCGGAGGCTTCCCTCGATGTAGACCTGCGAGCCCTTGTGGAGGTACTCGGCGGCAACCTCGGCGAGGCGGTTGAACATCACGACCCGGTGCCACTCGGTGCGCTCCTGCTGCTCACCCGTCTGCCGGTCTTTCCAGCTCTCGCTGGTCGCGAGATTGAGGTTGCACACGCTCGAGCCGGAGGGCATGGCGCGCGTCTCGGGATCGCGGCCGAGATTGCCGATGAGGATGACCTTGTTGACTCCGCGTGCCATGACTGCAACCCCTCGAGCCGTTCCAACGGAGCGCTATTGTAGTCGGCCGGGCCCCCGGGCGCGACCCGGCAATGGGAGCGTATTCACGCTGTTTTGCCGAATTTTCCGGCGCACACCGCGGCGGGAGCGCCACCCGGGGCGCGGCATGCGGAGCCCATTGACGGGCCGAGTACACTCACGCCCATGCAGTCCATCCGGGTCCGCGGAGCCCGCACACACAACCTCAAGGGAATCGACCTCGATCTGCCGCGCGATCGGCTGATCGTCGTCACGGGGCTGTCCGGCTCCGGCAAGTCCTCGCTCGCGTTCGACACGCTGTATGCCGAAGGCCAGCGGCGCTATGTCGAATCTCTCTCGGCGTACGCCCGGCAGTTCCTCTCGATGATGGACAAGCCCGACGTGGACCGCATCGAGGGGCTGTCGCCCGCGATCGCGATCGAGCAGAAGGCTGCGTCGCACAACCCGCGCTCGACCGTCGGCACCGTGACCGAAATCAACGACTACCTGCGCCTGCTCTACGCCCGGGTGGGCACGCCCCGCTGTCCTGACCATGGCATCGACCTCGAGGCGCAGACGGTGAGCCAGATGGTCGATCAGCTGCTGAGGCTGCCCGAGGGCGCCGCGCTGGCGCTGCTCGCACCGCTCGTGAGTGATCGCAAGGGCGAGCACGCAGAGGTGCTCGAGGAGATCGCCTCGCAGGGCTTCGTGCGCGCGCGCATCGACGGGCGGATTCACCAGCTCGATGCGCTGCCGCATCTGGATGCGAAACGCAAGCACACCATCGAGGCGGTGGTCGACCGGCTGCGCTTGCGGGCGGACTCGGGCCCGCGGCTGGCCGAATCCTTCGAGGTCGCGCTCAGAGTGTCGGGCGGCCTCGCCCGTGTCGCGCTTCTCGAGGAGGCACAGACGCAGGACGCGAACCGCGAGCTCGTCTTCTCGAGCCGCCACGCGTGCCCGGTTTGCGGGTACAGCGTTGCGCCGCTCGAGCCGAAACTCTTCTCCTTCAACAGCCCCGCGGGTGCATGCCCGAAATGCGCCGGGATCGGCGCCGAGGAGTTCTTCGATCCGCAGCGCGTCGTCACCCATCCGACGCTCTCGCTCGCAAGCGGCGCGATCCGCGGCTGGGATCGCCGGAACGCGCATTTTTTCGCGTTGATCCAGGCGCTCGCGCGGCACTACGGCTTCGACATCGAGACCCCCTGGAACGAGCTTGCGCCCGAGGTACGCTCGGTCGTGCTCCGCGGGAGCGGCGGCGTGGCGATCGCACTGCCCGGCCGCGGATCGGGCGGCAAGGGGACTGACCGGCGCGGCGCGGTGCGCGAGCCGTTCGAGGGCGTGCTTCCCAATCTCGAGCGGCGCTACCGCGAGACTGACTCCCCGGCGGTGCGCGACGAGCTTGCGCGCTATCTCGGCCTTCGGCCCTGTCCCGAATGCGAGGGGGCCCGTTTGAATCGCGCCGCGCGCTTCGTGTTCGTCGCGGGACACGCTCTGCCGAGCCTCTCGAGGCTTGATGTGGGCAGCGCGCTCGCGTTCTTGCGCAGCCTGGAGCTCCCGGGCTGGCGCGGCGAGGTGGCCGCGAAGATCGTCAAGGACGTGATCGACCGGCTCGGATTCCTCGTCGATGTGGGGCTCGATTACCTGACGCTCGATCGTGCCGCCGACACGCTCTCGGGCGGGGAGGCGCAGCGCATTCGCCTCGCGAGCCAGATCGGCTCAGGGCTCACCGGCATTCTCTACATCCTCGATGAGCCCTCGATCGGGCTGCATCAGCGCGACAACCGGCGCCTCCTCGATACCCTGCGGTCGCTCCGCGACCTCGGCAACACGGTGATCGTCGTCGAACACGACGAGGAGGCGATGCTCGCGGCCGACTATCTGGTCGACCTGGGGCCGGGCGCAGGCGTGCACGGCGGCGCGGTCGTCGCGGCCGGTACGCCGCGCGAGATCATGGCGAACCCCGCCTCGCTCACCGGTCAATATTTGAGTGGACGGCGGTCGATCCCGCTGCCCTCTCAGCGCGCGGCGCGCGACCCCGCGCGCGTGATTCGCATCGTCGGGGCGCGCGGCAACAATCTGCGCGACGTGACGGTGGACATTCCCGTGGGGCTCCTCACCTGCGTGACCGGCGTGTCCGGATCGGGCAAATCGACGCTCGTTCTCGACACGCTTTATGCGCAGCTCGCGGCGCGCCTCGGCGGCGCCGCGGCGCGAAGCGCCCCATGCGAGCGCATCGAGGGCCTCGAGCTCATCGACCGCGTCATCGACATCGATCAGCGCCCGATCGGCCGCACGCCGCGGTCGAACGCGTCCACGTACACGGGGCTCTTCGGCCCGCTGCGCGAGCTCTTCGCGGCGGTGCCCGACAGCCGCGCGCGCGGCTACGACGCGGGTCGTTTCAGCTTCAACGTCAAGGGCGGCCGCTGCGAGGCCTGCCAGGGCGACGGCATGCTCAAAGTCGAGATGCACTTTTTGCCGGACCTGTACGTACCGTGCGATGTCTGCAAGGGCCAGCGCTACAACCGGGAGACGCTCGAGATCCGCTACCGGGGGCGCAATATCCACGAGGTGCTCAGGATGACCGTGGAGGATGCGCTGCGCTTCTTCCACGCCGTGCCCGCAATCGCCGCAAAGCTGCAGACGCTCTCCGACGTGGGGCTCGGCTACCTCGAGATCGGGCAGAGCGCGACCACGCTTTCGGGCGGGGAGGCGCAGCGCGTGAAGCTCTCGCGCGAGCTCGCAAAGCGCGCAACCGGCCGGACACTCTATATTCTCGATGAACCGACGACAGGACTGCACTTCGAGGATGTGGGGCACTTACTGAAAGTTCTCCACCGTCTACGCGACGAAGGCAACACGATCGTCGTAATTGAGCACCACCTCGATGTGATCAAGACCGCGGATTGGGTGATCGACCTCGGGCCGGAGGGTGGCCGGGCGGGGGGGCAACTGGTGGCCTACGGCACCCCGGAGGCCGTTGCCGAGCACCCCGCCTCTCACACTGGGCGATTCCTGCTTCCGCTGCTCAGCGGACAAAGCCCGGCCCGGGCGGTGAGCCGTTGAGGGCAGCGGACACATTGCCGGTATTGCAAATGCGAACAGTTCTCATCCATACTGGACGATATGAGCAGTGCGGCAGCCATCCGTCCCGTCGAGTTGGCCGAGCCCGCGAGGACCGCGCACGGCCGGCTCTCCCTGGGTGCCCTGCGCCCGGGTGATCGCGGCACCGTTCTCGCGATCGGCTCCCCGGGTCGCGCTCTCACACCGCTCGAGCGGCGTCTGCTCGAGCTCGGTTTCGCAAGCGGCGAGGACATCGAGGTGATTGCGGAGGCCCGCCCCGGCCGCGATCCCTTCGTCGTCCGGCTCGGCGCGACGGCACTCGCTCTGCGCCGGCGCGAGGCGGAATCGGTCTGGGTCGCTCCCCGGCCGGCCGTCAAGCCATGAATGCCGAGGCGGCGGCCACGACGCCGACGCTCTCTCTCGTCGGTGTACCCAACTGCGGCAAGACTGCCCTCTTCAATCGCCTGACCGGCAGCCGCCAGAAGGTCGCCAACTACCCGGGTGTCACCGTCGAGCGCAAGGAGGGTCGACTCACGGGCCCGCACACGGGGCGCGTATACCGCGTGCTCGATCTGCCCGGCGCCTACAGCCTCGAGGCCGCGACGCTCGATGAGGCGATCACGCGCGACGTGGTGCTCGGACGGCACGGCTCGGAGGAGCCTCCCGACCTCATCGTTTGCGTGGTCGATGCGACGAATCTGCGGTTGAACTTGCGCCTCGTCCTCGACCTCAAGCCCCTGGGCCGCCCCATGATCGTCGCGCTCAACATGAGCGACCTCGCCCGGCAGCGGGGCTATGCAGTCGATGCCGCGCGCCTCGCCGGAGCGATCGGCGTGCGGGTCATCGAGACGGTCGCCGTCCGGCCGGGCGGCGAGCGGGCGCTCGTCGATGCGATCGACCGCGAAGCAGCGCCCGCCGCGAACGCCGGCTCGCGGCTCGGGCGCATCGATCCGGCCGCGGCGACACCGGCCGACCTCGAGGCGAGGCAGCGTGAAGTGCGCCGCATTCTCGCAGCGATCGACTACCGAGTGCCGCCCCGCGTGGCGCTGCTCGCGCAGCTCGACGCGCTGGTTCTGCATCCGATCACCGGACCGCTGCTTCTGGCCGGCGTGCTGCTCCTCATGTTCCAGGCGGTCTTCAGCTGGGCGCAGGCGCCGATGAATCTCATTCAATCGGGCATCGCCGCGCTCGGCGCCTCGATCCGGAGCGTGCTCAGCGCAGGGCCGCTCGAGCGTCTACTCGTCGACGGGGTGATCGCCGGCGCCGGAAGCGTCCTGGTGTTCCTGCCGCAGATCCTCATCCTGTTCGCCTTCATTCTCGCCCTGGAGGATTCGGGCTATCTGCCACGCGCAGCGTTCCTGCTCGATCGCATGATGGGCAAGGTGGGGCTTTCGGGGCGAGCGTTCATTCCGCTTCTCTCGAGCTTCGCATGCGCGATTCCCGGGATCATGGCGACGCGGACCATTCCGTCCACGCGCGACCGGCTCGCGACGATCATGATCGCGCCGCTCATGACCTGCTCGGCGCGCCTGCCGATCTATGCGCTGCTCATCGCTGCATTCATACCGCACCGGGCGCTCGGACCGTTCAACCTGCAGGGCCTGGTGTTGTTTGCGCTGTACAGCGCCGGAGTTCTCGCGGGGATGGCCGTGGGATTCGTGCTGAAGCGGGTGATCCTGCCGAGCCGCGAGCATCCGCTGCTCCTGGAGCTGCCCGAGTACAAGTGGCCGAACCTGCGCACGCTCGCGCTCGGGCTCATCGAGCGCGCGCGGATCTTCATCACACGTGTCGGCACGGTGCTGCTCGCGCTGATGATCGTGCTGTGGTTCCTCGCGAGCTTCCCCGCCGCTCCGCACGGAGCGCACGGGCCTGCGATCGAGTACAGCTTCGCGGGCATGCTCGGGCGAGCGCTGCACACGGTGCTCGCGCCGGTCGGATTCAACTGGCAGATCTCGGTCGCGCTCGTGCCGGGACTTGCGGCGCGAGAGGTGGCGATCGGCGCGCTCGGCACCGTCTACGCGATGTCGGCGGGCGGCGGGGACGTGGCGCGCACACTGATGCCCGTGATCGCGAAGAGCTGGACTGTCGCGACCGGGCTCGCGCTGCTCGCGTGGTACGTGTTCGCGCCGCAGTGCCTCTCGACGCTCGCCGTCGTGCGGCGCGAGACCAATTCGTGGCGTTATCCGCTCGCCATGGCGGCCTATCTGTTCGCTCTCGCCTACCTCGCGGCCTTTGCGACCTATCACGCGGCCGTCGCGCTCGGCTGGGGGTGACCCCGGATGGACATCCTGCAAGGGATCGCAGCCGCAGCGCTGGTGCTCGTGAGCGCGCTCTATGCCGCCTGGCACCTCTCTCCGCGGCGCGCGCGAGCACGGCTGCTCGGCTGGATCGCGTGGATGCCTGGTGGCTGCGGACGGTGGCTCGCGCGGCTGCGCAGCGCGGCGGTGCAGGACGGGGCAGGTGGATGCGGCAGCTGCAGCGCCGGGCGCCTCAGGCCCGGGGCCGCGGCGCGGACTCGAACACGTGCCGCACCTCACCGTTGACGATGCGTTCCTCGAAGCGTCCTTGCGTGTAGCGTGACACCACACGGCGCCAGAAGCGCAGCGCGTTGGGATTGCGCAGATACTCGGTGATCTCCCAACGGCCGGTGAACCGATCGAAAATCAATCGCGCGGCGCCCTGGCCGACTCCGCGGCCGCGATTCGGCCGGGATACGAAGAACTCCGCCATCCGATAGCTCGCTGCGGCGGCGGCAGCGCGGCCACTGTGCGGCGGCAGCGGGCCCGCACCGGGGGCCGCACCGGCGGAGGCGGAACCCGCGGAGCCGGGGCCGGCCGCGCTGGGGCCAGCGCTGCTGGGGCG
>JBOHZR010000049.1:0-3644 GCA_050738595.1 Steroidobacteraceae bacterium
CTCGAGAAGTGGCCGATGCGTGCGAGTTCGACCTTGGCGATCTGAAGTACGAATATCCCAAGGCTGCTTATCCCGACGGGATGACATCGCAGGAATATTTGACCCAGCAAACCTGGAAGGGCGCAAAATGGCGCTATCCCGAAGGGGTGTGGAACGATGTGAAGGAAAAGCTGGAGTATGAGTTAGCGCTCATCGGCAAACTCGACATCGCTCCGTATTTTCTGACCATCAAGGAGATCGTCGACTTCGCTCGCAGCCGAAAGCCGCCGATTCTGTGCCAAGGACGCGGGTCGGCGGCCAATTCAGCGGTTTGCTTCTGTCTCGGCATCACCGAAGTCGACCCCACCAGGCATAAGCTCCTGTTCGACCGCTTCCTTTCGGAAGAGCGGACCGAGCCGCCCGATATCGACGTCGACTTCGAGCACGAGCGGCGCGAGGAAGTCATCCAGTACGTCTACGACAAGTACGGACGCGAGCGGGCGGCGATCGCCGCCACCGTCATCATGTACAGGCCGCGAAGCGCCGTGCGCGATCTCGGCAAGGTCTTCGGGCTCGATCCGCTGCAGATCCGCAATCTCACGCGCATCCTGCAATGGTGGGATCCGAGCGTCACGCCCGAGCACGTGCGCCAGGCGGGCTTCGATCCGCAGAGCCCGATCTTGAGGAGGATCCGGAGCCTCGCGCGCGAGCTGGTCGGGTTTCCGCGCCATCTCTCGCAGCACGTCGGCGGTTTCGTGATCTCGGCGGGGCCGCTCGATGAGCTCACGCCCGTCGAGAATGCGGCGATGCCGGACCGCACGGTCGTGCAGTGGGACAAGGACGATCTCAACGATCTCGGGCTGCTGAAGGTGGACCTGCTCGCGCTCGGCATGTTGACGGCGCTCAGGCGCGCGCTCGTGCTCACCAACGAATACCGCGGCACGAGCTGGACTCTCGGCCATTTGCCCGCCGAGGATCGGCGAGTTTACGAGATGATGTCGCACGCCGATACGATCGGAGTGTTCCAGATCGAGTCGCGTGCGCAGATGGCGATGCTGCCGCGCCTCAAGCCGCAGCAGTTCTACGATCTCGTCATCGAGGTCGCCATCGTCCGGCCCGGGCCCATCCAGGGGGACATGGTGCACCCGTATTTGCGCCGCCGCGAACAGAAGGAAGCGGTCGATTTCCCGGGGCCCGAGGTGCGGGAGGTGCTGGAGCGCACCCTCGGCGTGCCGATCTTCCAGGAGCAGGTCATGCAGCTCGCCATCAAAGCGGCAGGCTTCACGCCCGGGGAGGCCGACAGCCTGCGCCGCGCGATGGCCGCCTGGAAGCGGCACGGGGACATTCACCGCTTCCAGGAGAAGCTCGTGCGGGGGATGCGCGAGCGGGGGTACTCGCAGGACTTCGCGGAGAGGATCTGCAAGCAGATCGAGGGGTTCGGGGAATACGGATTTCCTGAGTGCGTCGTGGGGGAGACGCGGGTGGTGGACGCGGATACGGGCCGCTGGGTGAGGATCGACGAGGCCGCCTCCGGAGGTGTCCGTCTCGAGAATACGCTGGCGTGCGATGAGGATCTGCATTTGCGAACGCGCAGGGTGCTCGCGGTCGTGCGAAGTGGAGTGAAGCCCGTCTGGCGCTTGAGAACGGCGCTCGGGCACGAGATCGTCGCGACGGCGGAGCATCCGTTCATGACTCTGGCCGGGTGGCAAGTCCTCGGCGAACTGCGGATGGGCGATCACATTGCGGCAGCGCGATCATTGCCCATCGTAGGCCGTCGTCTATGGCCACGCCATCAGATTCTCGTTCTGGCGGATCTCATCGCAGAGGGAAACGTATGTCATCCAAATACTTTTTATTTCTATACGACTGCTAAATGGCATTGTGAAGACTTCGTCAAAGAAGTCGAGAGATTCCCAAATACGCGAGCCGTTGTCGAGCGGCGCAGGAGCTGCTTTTCAATACGCGTCAGGAGAATCGATCGCCGTAAACCGATCGGGGCGGTAGTTTGGTTGCGATCTCTTGGTGTCTGGGGGTGTGGGGCCAGGGCGAAATTTCTGCCAGCGCAGGTTTTTGAGCTTTCTAAAATCGGCATCGCACTGCTCCTGGCTCGTCTATGGGAAGGTGATGGTGGATTTTCGACGCGAGGAAGCGCCTCTTACGATACCGCTTCGGAGCAACTGGGGTTCGAGGTTCAGCACCTGCTTTTGCGGCTCGGCATCGTGGCGCGTCGCTACGTGAGAGTCCGGTCCTACAAAGGACGGAGCATCAAGCACTATGTCGTTACCATCACGGGAGAGGAGCCGCTCCGGAGATTCTGGATGCTTATCGGGCGCCGGTTTCTGGGCGTAAAGAAACGTGCGCAATCACGTGCGCTTGCCGTGCCTCGAAACGGGCGCATGTCGCGCGACATTATTCCGACGGAAGTTCGTGTTCTGATTCGGCAGGAGCGTAACAAGCTAGGGTTGCCCTGGTGCGGGATCGGAGAGATGACCGGGTTGGGCATGCGCGAGATCCAGGCGCTTTCCACCTCGGACCTTTATTGGGACAGGGTGGTCGAGATCGAGGCACTGGGGGAGCGGCCAACCTTCGATCTCAAAATCGATGGCGATCACAACTTTATCGCAAACAATCTGGTCGTCCATAACTCTCACGCCTGCAGCTTTGCGCTCCTGGTCTACGACTCGGCATGGCTGAAGTGCTACGAGCCCGCGGCCTTCACGTGCGCGCTGCTCAACAGCCAGCCGATGGGCTTCTACGCGCCGGCGCAGCTGGTGCGGGATGCGCGAATGCACGGTGTGGAGGTGCGGCCGGTCAGCGTCGAGGCAAGCGACTGGGATTGCACTCTGGAGCCTCGGCAGACGCTGCAAGGCGTCGAGGTGCCGGCGATGCCGGCGATGCCCGCGATGCCGATGCAGCCGGCCCTGCGGCTCGGACTGCGGCTCGTGAAATCCTTACCGGAAGCGGCGGCGAATCGGATCATGAGCGCCCGCAGGGAGCGCCCCTTCGCGAGCGTGCAGGATCTCGCGCAGCGCGCATCGCTCGATCGCGGCGATCTGGAAGCGCTCGCCGCGGCAGGCGCGCTGGCATCTCTCGCCGGCAACCGCCATCTCGCATTCTGGGAAGTAGCGGGTGCGGAGCGGCCCTGGGCGCTCACAGCGGATGTGGCGGATGCCGCGGGACATGCGTTCGAGATGCACGTCCGCGAAGGCCGTCCGCTGCTCTCGAGTCCGACGGAGTGGCAGAACATCGCGGGGGATTACGCAGCCCTCGGCCTGACGCTCGGCCGCCACCCGCTGGCCTTGCTGCGAGAGCGGCTGAGCAGGGAGCGGATCGCGACGGCTGCTGAGTTGCTGGCGCTGCCGGATGGGAGACTGGTCCGTACCGCCGGCCTCGTTCTGTTGCGCCAGCATCCTTCGAGCGCGAACGGCGTGACGTTCCTGACGCTGGAGGATGAGACCGGTCAGGTGAATCTCATCGTCTGGCGCCAGGTCGGAGAGGCGCAGCGCCGTCCGCTGGTCGAGTCGCGTCTGCTCGAGGTGCGCGGCAAGGTGCAGCGGCAAGGCGAGATCCTGCATGTGGTGGCGCACCGATTGATCGATCGCTCCCGGCTCCTGGCAGGACTCGCCCCAGGGTCACGGGATTTTCACTGAGAGCCGCCCCGGCGC
>JBOHZR010000050.1:0-16110 GCA_050738595.1 Steroidobacteraceae bacterium
CGTCATAGCCTTTACCGACCGCGGTGATCGCCGGGAACGCTGCGCAGACTTCCAAAGACAAACCGGCAAAAATAAGCTTCCTCCAGCCAGTTGCCTCGATAGCTGCAGTAACCTTGGGATCGTCCCAGGCATTTACCGAATTGCGGTCAATGATGGTGACGCCGGGTAGTGCCTCAACGAGTTCCGGGAAGGTGGGTCCCCACATGCTGTCGCGTGCGGTCGTCGTGATGACGGTGGGTACCTTCAGGACGCGCATCGCCTTGGCGAGCGACACCACGTTGTTCTTGAGCTCGGCCAGCGGGATGTCACGAACGCCCGTCAGCAGCCCTAACTGATGATCCACCAAGACGAGCGCGGCATTGTCCGAAGTCAGAGGCACGTAGGGGGTGTTTTTTCCGTCCATCGTTCACTCCTTGGAATCGCGATGAGGGGGGGACATAGCCAGTGGCTACCTCCAGAACACTAACGACTTGACCCGCATCGCAGAAGACTGCTAACTGCGAACGAAGCGTCCAATAGATTGGACGACCTAGCGCCGTGAGGCACGTATGCTCAACCTGAATGACTTCTTCTATTTTGTGCAGGTGGTCGAGCGTGGGGGCTTCACGGCGGCAGGCCGGACTCTCGGAATGCCAAAGTCCACCCTGAGTTACCGCATGCAACAGCTGGAATCAGAGCTCGGGGTCCGCCTGCTCAATCGCACGTCACGACATTTCGCCGCAACGCAAGCGGGAGAGGAGTTCTATAAGCACGCCCTGACTATGGTGAGAGCCGCTGAAGAGGCGGAGGCTCTCGTGCGCCAGCGAGTCAAAGTCCCGTCCGGAGTCATACGATTTACGGCGGCGATCGGCACCGCCCAATTCGCGCTGCGGGAGATCCTCATGAACTTCATGCAGGACTACCCGAGGATCAACCTCGTGGAGCAAGTGACTAGCCGACAGGTCGATCTGCTGGCCGAAAATATCGATGTCGCCATCCGCGCGCACTCGGGTGCACTTCCGGACTCCACACTCGTATGCCGCACCTTGGCTACCGCCCCGTGGATTCTCGTTGCGCGAACTGAGGCTCTAAAGAAGAAACTTCCCCGGGAGCCCCAGGACCTCGAGCCATACCCCAGCCTTGCGGCGTGGAGGGCCAACATCGCGCCCGCGTGGCGGCTGCGGGCGCAGACCCGCACGCACGCAAGTCAAAGGGAAGTCATCCTGCCATTAACGCCCCGACTCATTAGTAACGACATGTCCACTCTCAAGCGGGCGGCAGCCGAGGGAATGGGGATCGTCGCTCTGCCCGCATACATTTGCAAAAATGAGCTACGTAGTGGGGAACTGATGCGGGTTCTGCCGGGTTGGATCGCTGACGAATCCACGTTCAGCGCACTGCTGCCGCATCGCCGAGGACTGCTGCCCGCGATTCGGACCTTCGTAGATTATCTCGCGCGCCACCTGCCTAAGCACGTGGCGTCTTAGCCTGAACAGGCGTCCATAGTGCGCGCTGAAAGATTATTCCATTTGTTGATGCCTGCTCTTGGCCCACTACTGATTGAGTTCCGCTGAAGACACGTGGCCGTCCACTATGGAGGAGCCCGGTTGGGGCTCGAGCCGTCGGCACATGGTCGGTAGGGTGAGTTGCCGACCCAGAGGCCAATGTCCGGTCTCTGCGCTCTGGCCGGTTGTCGCCCGCAGAGTTTGGTAGTTCCTCGCAATTCGACGCGGGTAAACACCCGATGTTGGCGGCGACGCGTTTCCGCGTGATTCTGGCGGTCAGGGCGCGCTTTTCGTCGGGGGTTTTCGTCGCGTCATCCCTACGTGCGCGGTCCTTCCGGCCCGCGCTTCTTGGCACCTCCGGTTTATTCCGGTCACATGGGTGACGGATTATTCCGACGGAATCCGGTGTTACCTATCTGCCCGAAAGGGCAAATCAGGTAGCCTGTCACGAGCGACGCGTCGTGATCTGGCGCAGAGGTGGATGCAAGATAGAGTCCTGGAAACCCTATCGAGATAGGGCGGCTTGGGATTTCTCTTGCGCTGATCACGCGCCGCAAAGTCACTTCTTTGGTGGTCTTGGCATTCGCTGGGCCGAGGCCAACAGAGTGCGAGTGCACTCGCATGTTGAAGTGTTCCAGTAGTCCAATCGACCCTGAGCGGAAAGTGCTGCTGCTGCCGCGCCTCAGGTGCTGTTCTGTTTGACGTGTTCCCAGACCTTGGAGATCACGACGGAGCCTTCGCCCACCGCGGACGCCACCCGCTTTACCGATCCCGCCCGCACGTCGCCGACAGCAAAAACGCCGGGGCACGAAGTCGCAAACGGCGAAGCCGGTAGGCCGAAGCCGGTGACGACGAATCCCTTGTCGTCGAGTTTCACCAAACCCGATAGCCATTCGGTGTTTGGCGCGGCACCCACCATGATAAATAGCGCCCGCGTCGCGACCTCCCGCGACTGCCCGGTCTCGGCGTTGCGGATGGTGACGCTTTCCAGATGCTCGCCGCCTTCCAGTGCCGTAACCTTGGAGTTGTACTCGAGCGTAATACCGGGGTCGGCCTCGAGGCGGCTGGTGAGATAACTCGACATCGAAGCAGCAAGCGAGGAACTTCGCACCAGCACGCGGACGCGCCGCGCATGGCGGGATAGGAACATCGCAGCTTGGCCGGCAGAATTGCCGCCCCCGATGACTACGGCTTCGGTGTCCTTGCAATATCGAGCCTCCATCTCGGTGGCCGAATAGTACACGCCCGAACCCTCGAAATCGGCGAGTCGTTCCAGCGGAAGCCGCCGATACTGCACCCCGCTCGCGACTACGATTGCGCCGGCACGAACGCGCTGGCCACTCTCGAAGATGGCGCAGAAAGCACCGTTCCCCTGCGCCTCCAGCGCCGTCACTCGGCGCGGTATCGTAAATCGGGTGCCGAACTTCATGGCCTGCACCACGCCACGCCACAGAAGATCCGCGCCAGAGATGCCGGTCGGAAAGCCCATGTAGTTCTCGATTCGGCTCGACGTTCCCGCCTGGCCTCCCAAAGCGATGTCTTCGACGACCAGCGCGCACAGACCCTCGGCGCCAGCGTAAACGGCCGCCGCTACGCCGGCCGGCCCGCCACCGACGATGAGCACATCGAAATGATCGTCGCCGCTGAAGTCGATGTTGAGCCCGAAGAGCCCCGCGATCTTGTCCGGCGTCGCATCCGTGATCGGTACTTTGCCGCCGAAAATAACCGCAGGAGTTCTGGCATCGATTGCGCAACTCTTAGCCGATGCCTCGGCTTCTGGGCTCTGCAAGGGCACCGATGTGTAAGGTAACCGATTGCGACTCGCGAACTCAGCGATACGCCGCACGTTGCGATCGGCCTCCTCGCCTATGAGGTAGAGGCCGCTGCGGCGATCCTCGAGTTGCCGACGGCGCCGGGCCGCAAACACCGTGATGATGATGTCCGACATCTCGGGGATCTGCGACATGAGCGTAAGGAAGCTCTCGCGCGGTACTTCGATTACTCGCGTATCGACAACCGTGCGCAGCGGCAAGGAAGCGGTTCCGCCGTACAGCAGGCTGATCTCCCCCATAAACTGTGTTGGCCCAATGGTCGACGCATAATGGCGCTCGCCGGTGAACGGATTAACTACTTCAATTTCCCCCTCCTCGACATACACGAATCGGCTTGCCTTTTCGCCCGGCTGGGCCATGATCGTGCCCTTCGGATATGTCACCACCTTCCCCGCCGCCCGCAACGCCTCAACATGCGAGTAGGCAAGTGGTGTCCGTATCATCTGACGCAGATCTTCGCCTATCGTCTCCACGCGGGCTCCTGGGGCCGGATCGCTACGCATATTACACGGCCGGATTAATTTATTGCCGCAAGATCCTCCGGTAAGAGGTCGGAAATTTCACCCGAACTAGGAAGACGTGAAGGCATGGTCCAGAATCTCCGCTAGGAAACGACTGAACTGCCCGACGCAGACCAGAACTCAGCGCGCTGGCACGGCAGAGGATCGAATGTGCGCCGCCCTGCACGCGAACAGCGCGATCGGTCAGACGGTGCGGTAGCCTCCAGCGAACCACGAGCAGAGCGCATCGGTATAGGCCTCGGCCGCTTCCTCCCACGCGCGGTGCTCAGCATCGAGCAATTGATAGCGGTTGTGTGGAAGCCGGTCGGCCAAGAACTGGCCATTTGCAGGGGGCACGATCGGATCACTTCTCCCTGCGATGATGAGAACGGGCATAGCGATCCCCGAGAGTTGCGGCTCGAGCTTTGGAAGATCAGTGATATACCCGCGCACGAATTGCACTGCTTGTTCGAACCTGGGTCCCGCAGAGGCGGCCCGAAAGTCCTCGATAATGGGCCCTGGAGTCAAACCCGCGGCGCGTGTCAGATAGCTTTTCACACTCTCCGCCCCGTCGCTACCGCCAAACGCGCCGATCGGCGAGTGGATCAGATTCCTCAACGTGCCGACAGCAAGATCGGGTCTCATAGCGGCGCTTCCTAGCGCTGCACTTATGAACAGGTCGGGCTTCTTCACGGCCGCGAACAAGATCGCAAGGGTGCCGACATCGGGCGCGATCGCGAACGTTTGAGCGATACCGAACCGAGCCAGAAGGGTGATCACGAAATCGCCCATCGCTTCGGGAGCCATCACGGCTGGCCGACTCTGCGATCGTCCGAATCCGGGTAGGTCGACGAGGAATAGTGGGTGCTCCGCACGGAGCCTCGGCGCCACGCGATGGAACGCGTATATGCTTTCAGGCCATGGGGCGGTCATCAGAATGGGCACGCCGTTACTCGCGCCGGTGCGCGCGTACCGTATCGCAAGCCCTTCAATTTCTGTGGTGACGACGGAGCCGATTTCGGGCAGGTTGTCGGCGCTCATTCCTGCGGAACTCCCCTGATGGTCCGAGTCAGAGTCTACGTCATGACCGCAATTCGACGCGGGTAGACGCCAGAAGCCTGAGGTGGTCGACTGTGGACGTATTGCCGTCCCTCTCAAGGCCAGTACACGGGTTCGAATCCCGTAGGGAGCGCCAAGAAATCAAAGACTTACGAATTCGCGTAGGTCGCCGTACGAAAACCGTACGAAAACCCGTGCAGCGCACTGAGAGTCTCTTGGAAGTGCGGTGACAAGCCCAATTCACCGTGTCCGTCCGGCATCGAGTGGGGGAATTTCGCATGGCCGACTCGAAACTGTTAACGGCTGCGTAGATCCGCTGTTTTTTGGCTGTGAGGCGCGGATCGGAGCTGCAGCGGACCGTTTCGATGGCCGATGATCAGAACGGCGGATCGGTGTCAGTCGTGGTGGCGGATTGGCCCGGGGAGCAAGGTTGGGGTGGGGGTGATGGCTGGCGGCACAGGAGCTGGCCGGCATAGTGCCGCTCGAGCGCTGCGGCGAGCTCGTGCAGGAAGTCGATCAGGATGGCGGCGGAGTCGTCCGAGAGCTCCAGCGGCAGGACGATGATCGGCAGATCGTTCGGTTCCATGGTTTACTTTTTCGACGGCTTCTTCGTCGATCGCTGCGCCTTGCGCTGTGCGGCCTGCTCCTGGGCTTCCTTCAGGCGATAGCTGTCGCCGGCGATGGTGAGGATTTCGGAGCGGTGCACCAGGCGATCGACGAGCGTGACGACGCAGGCGGCGTTGGGGAAGACCTGGTTCCATTCCCCGAAGGGCTTGTTGGTGGTCAAGATCGTGGAGCGCAGCTGATAGCGGCGCGTGATGACCTCGAACAGCAGATCCGCGTACCGGGAGTCATAGGATAGATATCCGACCTCATCCACGCACAGCACGGCGGGGGTCGTGTAACGACGCAGACGCCGGGTCAGTTGGGTGGAGCTCTCCTGGGCGGCAAGGTCATGTAGCATGTCGGAGGCGAGGGTAAAGCGTGCCGTGTGGCCGCGCATCACGGCCTGATGCAGCATGTTTTTCACCAACATCGTTTTGCCTAAGCCATTGGGGCCGAGGAGGATGACGTTGGCGGCATCGGTCAAAAAGCCACAGGTCATCAGATCATCCAGGAGCTGGCGGTCCAGTTCCTTGGGCCAGTCGTAATCGAAGTCGGCGAGGGGCTTGAAGGTGCCCAGGCGGGCCGCATCCAGGCGCCGGCGCAGGCTTCTGTGCTGGCGTTCGCTCTCCTCGATCTGCAGTACCCGTGCAAGCCAGGGCTCGTGCAGGATCTGCTCAGCCTGGGCGAGTAGACCATAGAGGTTTGCGCGCCGCAGACGCTGCCGCACAGCCTCCAGCGACAACGCCGCGGGCGGTGGATTACTCGGTGTCGCCGTCATCGCAGTGGTCATCGGGGAGCTCCCGGGTGAGTTGTTCGTAGTCGGTCAAGGGATGTGCGCGCACGGTGAGTGCGCGTACGCGCGGATCATCCGGCAGTGCCACCGGGATCGGCGGGGGCTGACCACGACGCGCGCGGTGCAGATCGATGAAGTGGCGCGCGGCGCCCAAGTGCGCGCTGTCCTCGTGCAACGCCGCTGCCAAGGCGTTCTCCAGGGCAGCGGCGCCGTGCGTTTGCATCAGTTCGATCAGGCCGCGGGTGAGGACGGCCAGATGCACGCCGCGTGCGGCGGCGAGGGCAAAGAACTTCCCCGCGCTCGGGGCGGCGTGGTGCAGCCGATCGATCGCCCGGTGCGCGCGTCCCGCGCGCTTGTGCTCGGCAAGGGCTTCGATATGCAAGGGCTCCTCGATCTGCGCGCCGCGATCAAAGCTGCGCCGATGCACGGCGAGCACCGTGGCGCCATCGACGACCCGCACGCTGTCAACGCCCGCCAGCACCTCCAGGCAGCGGCGCACGTGGGTGTGCGGGATCGAGTAATCGTTCAGATCGAAGCGGATATAGGGGGTTTTTGCCGCCCGCACCACGATGCGTTCTTCGCAGGCGAAGGGCTGCGCCGGCAGCCCCAGGAGCCGGGGTTGTTCCTCCTCGAAGCAGGCGCGCACGCTACGGTCCCTATCTTCCGGACACGGCCGATCGGCCGCCTCGCCCTCGCACCAGGCGAGCGCCTGGGCGTTCAAGTCGGCAAGATCCGTAAAGCGCCGGGCGGCTGTCCGGCGTCAACTACTTCTTCCGCCGTCAATTCTAATTGTCGCCAACCGGCAGTTCTAATTATCGCCGGTCAGGGCGGCAAAGAAGCGCTCGCGTACGAAGCGGATCGCCCGCTCGACCCGCCCCTTCTCGTTGCCTCGGGCCACCGCCACCGGGCGGGGTTGGAACCGATACCAGGCGGACAGCTCCAGCAAGGTCGGATGCAGTCGGATCGCATCGGCGCGCCGCTCGAGCACAGCGCTGCGCAAATTATCGTAGAGCAAGGTTCTGGGGACGGCATTGAAGTGCTTGAACGCGGCGACGTGCCCGTGCAGGAAGCTCGGCATGGCCGCGTTGAGGTAAAAGCGCACGAACACGTGCCGCGAGTACGACAGCACCATCACGAAGGCCATGAGTGGCCGGCGCGCCCGCCCGATGCCGAGGTGCCCGAAGTGACCCCAGTCCACCTGGCCCTGTTCCCCGGCCAAGGTGCGCAAGCGTAAGTACGCCTCCGCCGCCGGCCGCGGCCGCCACAGCACCAGCCGGTGCCGCACGTGATCGGCGCCGCCCCGATACCCCCGTTCACACAACATGCGATGCAGCCGACTGGCCCGCAACGTCGGGTAGCGTGCCAGGGTCTCGCGGATGAACGGCACGTAGGCATCCAGCTTCGAGGGGCGCAAGCTCTGGGGCCGCAGCTCGATCCCCGACTCCCTGAGCACCCGGCGGATGACATCGCGGTGTACGCGAAGCTGCCGCGCGATCGTGCCGCTGCGCCACTTCTCAGCGTGGTAGAGGCGCACGATCTCGGCGGCCAACTCGCGCGAGATCATGCCGCCCACACCCGAACTGCTGCGTACCGAAGGGTGTTACCCATCCCAACCTGATCGGGCCACCCGCGCGTGGGTGGGAAGCAGCGCACCACAGAAGCCACAGTGACCCAGCTGCACTGAGCGGGCCACCGTGAAGGGCGAACCAGCGATACGGCGTACTTCATGGGACCCGACACTGCCGCACCCGGCGGTGGATCCGGAACCCTGATGCGTCACTATCTGCCGGCGGCGCATCCGCCACGCACCCTGGCGTGCCGCGTGACAGCGCGCCCCACGGCGCGTGCGCTGATAGTGCGCGCTCGCCCGGCGCACCGACTCGCGGCGCCGGACCCGGGCACACTCACCGGCGCAATACTGATTACCTCGGTCGCACCGTGAACAGATCTGCACCAGCACACTGCAACGCTGGCAGGTATACAGCCGATACGTCGGCGCACGCCTCGCCCCCAATGCCCCCTCCCCAAGCACTGGACAGCGCAGGGGCAAAGCAGGCATAAAGGACCTGCAAAGACGCCTCTTTGGTCCTGTGCAACGGGAGCCCGGGGAAGACGGCTAATCTAACACCCGGGCTCTCGTCTCTGACTGGCTTGTGCACGCCAGCATACGCGAAGGCAAATGCCACTCCTCGCCGCGACGCTCAGCGTCAACGCCACCACGGGAAAAGACTCAGGAGCTTCTGACGCCTCTGACGGCGTCAGGCTGCACGACTGCTTTGCAGTTGAAAGCCCATCAATCCGAACTACGAGAGTAAATCTAAATCCGCGCTACACCGCCAGAAAGTGCCGGATCCCGACCGCCATCTACACGAAACCAGCCTGCCTTCAAAAGCATTGCACTCCGCTGCCAGGATTGCCTGACCTCGATGGAGCGTTCCAAGACCACGAACAGGCCACCGATGCCCGAAGCCAAGACCTTCGTTTTATCCCGATGTCCTCGATGCAACGACGAACGGATGGTGGCATTTCTGACAGTTGAAGTTCAGGAGATGCTTCAGAGGGGGACCTCGATCAATTGCGCGTGCCCTGCGTGCAATGTGGTTTGGCCCATTAATTCCACCGAACGCCGGGAGCTGGATCGCGAACTCCGGGTGTAGTCAATTTCCGTTTATCGCCGTCGGAAAAGTTTCTCGGCCCAGGATTGCAGGGCTGTACGCCGAGACCTACAGCAATCGGTCATCCAAACGCCCCGCGCCGGAAATGCTTCAGGCCTAAGCCCCCCTCCGCACGCAGATAACGATAGGCGGCGACGAAGACCTGCCCGCTCCTCCTCACGCGAGCAAGCGGGCGACTACGCCAAAGTTAGGCTTCGTCTTCTCCGCCCGCCACCGACGCCGATGGCTTGTCAGGGCTTGCATCGATGACCACGATATTCTCCGCTCCGGTCAAACCCAGGTCGTTCAGAAGTTTTGTCACCTTCCGCTGCTCGGCTTCGCTGAAGCACATTATCACCTTTATTGATTTGTCCGTTTTGTTCGCAGCCTGATAGATTTCCACTTGATATCCTAGATTTTTCTTTAGCTGTGGATTGCTAGCGAGCTTGAATCCAACGAGCGTGGAGTCTTTGGCGCCGCGCGAAATCTTGAAGTCTACCGGCCCGCGTCCATTGTTTACTTCAGCATCGACGGCATCTTGAGAAGCGAACCAAGTAAGCCGAAACATAATGTGCAGGTCCTTTTCGCGCTTGACCGGCTTACCTTTGACGTAAAAGACGCGATACCCGTCGTTGTTCTCAATTACTTGCTTTAGGTATTGGACTCGGCCCATTGCCTGCGAATATGTATCGCCTTGGTTCTGGTAGAACTGCGTTTGCGCACGCAGTGCATTTACTAACTCGCCGACCTGCCTGACAAATACATCTTCGATTTGTCTGACCTTCTCCTCGCTGATCGCGACCGCTTGGTTACCGGTCTGTTCTTTTAAACGAATGTAGTAGTCGACCAGCTCAGGGAAGTTGCGAATTACGTTTGCAGCCGCTTCTTTTCTGTCCTTGTGGTCTGGATCTCTCGGAAGCAGGCGTCTAAAATAGTCGTTGACTTCCGAACGCAGTTGACTGTTTTCAATGCTCTCTGCGAACTCTTCGAAGTCTCCAAGCATGTCTTGCCGGTTTATCCATGCCGAGTCCTTGGTCAGGATGTCCTTCGGACTGAGAAGAACGAAATCCCCATCGATGTATGGCAGAACAAACTGTTCGGTAACCGATGTACCTGTTTCGTAATTGAATTCCGCGTGTCTGACAGAGACTTTCTTTAGGCGGTCATGGTCAATGTGCTCTAACGCGAATTCCTGGGTATAGCGGCAGAGCCAACCCTTTATCAGATTGACCGTGAAATCGCTGATGTTGTCTTTGCCGACACCCTCTTTCACCAGGCACAGTTTCTCGAGGTGACTTCCCTCGGATATTTCCTCTTCTCCGAAGTCCGAAAAGACGCCTCTCTTGAATTCCGAGTGGGTAATCGAGGCAGGTGGCATGGCGAAACCGGGTCGAATTGCCTCGAAGCGGGGTCAAGGGCGGGCGAAATGAAGTGGAGCCCGGCGAAGCGGACCCTTGACGCCGCGGAGGGGCCAATATGCTCGAAAATGGCTGTGGGCGCAGCATCTTGCGCCCACAGCCTTGTCGCACACTGCGGGTCATCGGCGGACGAAGGACTGCTCAGCAGCTGAAACACTGCCCGCCACCATGCTGCCGATAAGCCATAAACCCACCCACTCGAAATTCAATAGAGCCCTCTTTGGCGATCGCAAGGCCCAGGCCGAGACCCGCGAAGCGGCGCGAGGCGCCGGGCTCCGCCTGCCGAAAGCGATCGAACACCTGGGGCAGAAAATCCGGGCGAATGCCGATACCGGTGTCGCGTACTTCGATTTCGACCGTGCCCTCCACGCGCGCCATCCGCACCGCCACGCGTCCCCCCTCCGGAGTGAACTTGACGGCATTGATCAGGAGATTCCACACCACTTGCTGAATGCGATCCGGATCGACGCGCACGATCCCGACCTCCTCGCTCAGGTCGGTGGTGAGTTGGATGCGACGGTTCTCCGCGGCGGGCCGGATCGCTTGGATGGCCGCCTCGACAGCCTCGCGCAGCGCCGTGTCGCGCACCGCCAGGCGCAGCTTGCCGCTCGCCATGCGCGAGACATCGAGCAGATCATCGACCAGTTGCTGTTGGGCCAGCGCCGCACGGTCGATCGCCTTGGCGCCCTCGATGAGCTGCTGCGGGAGCACCTTGCCGCCGACGAAGATCCGCGACCACAGCCGTATGGTATTGAGCGGCGTGCGCAGCTCGTGGCTCACCGTCGAGATGAATTCATCCTTGGCGCGATTGGCTCCTTCTGCCCGGGTCTTGAGCTGCTGTGCCGAGCGCAGCGCCTCCTGCAGGAACGCATCGGTTTCCTTGCGTGCCGTTTGATCGCGCATGACCACGACGAAACCACGCGGGACATCGTGATCGTCGCGGGCGATCGTGAGAACGCCGTTCGCCCAGAAGCGCGTCCCGTCCTTGCGGATGTGCCAGCGCTCATCGATTGCTTGGCCCTCGGCGCGCGCTCGCCGCAGTTCGGTGTCGAGGATATGGGCGGCGCGATCCTCCGGCGTGAAGAGGACCTCGAGGGGCCTATCCAGAATGTCTTGCTCGGAATGCCCCGTGACGCGCTCGGCCCCCCGATTCCAGCTCACCACGCGTCCCGTCTCATCCAGCATGAAAATCGCAAACTCATGTGCACTCTCCACGAGCATCCGAAAGCGCGCCTCACTCTCCCGCAGTGCCGATTCGGCCTGCTTGCGCGCGGTCACGTCCCAGAATGCAGCGACCGCAGCAACCAGCTCCCCCGCCGCATCGCGAATGGGCGAGGCACTCATCGCAAGGGTCCGGCGGCTGCCATCGCCGCGGGTAAATTCCAGCTCCTCATCGAGAACGGTCTCGCCGGTGGCGAGCGCGCGTGCCAGAGGCCATTCCTCGCGCTGAAACGGGCGGCTATCGCGATGCAGGGCGTGCATGGCGGCGAAAGCGCCTTGCCAGCCGTGCCCGACCAGGGGGACTGGAAAAGCCTGACCGAACAACGACGCAGCGAGGCGATTGGCGAACAGCAGCTCCCCGGCCGGCGCGTCGGCGATCAGCACCGCCGCGGGCATTTGCTCAACCACGGCCTGCAAGCGCCCTTGGGCTGCGGCGATCGCCACCTCGGCGTGCTTGCGCGAGGTGATGTCGACGAACGTGATGACGACACCGCCGATGCGGTTGTCATCGGTACGATACGGGAGCGTGCGTCGCAGATACCAATGGCCACTGTGGCTCTTCGCCTCCGATTCCATCGGCGCGAGCTTCGCCAGGACCGCGGACGCATCCGCAACCAGATCGCCATTGGAGAACTTCTGGGCGAGATGCGCGATCGGTCGACCGATGTCCGCGGGCAGAAGCTCGAGCAAGTCGTTGATCGCCGGCGTGAAGCGACGCACCTTGAGCTGCGTATCGAGAAACACCACGGCGATGTTCGTGCTCGAGAGCAGATTGTCCAGGTCGTTCGTCAGGGCCTCGAGCTCGAGCAGCTTCGATTGCAGCTGGCCATTGACGGTGACGAGCTCTTCATTCAGCGCCTGCAACTCCTCCTTGCCCGTTTCGAGCTCCTCGTTCGCGCTCTGCAGCTCCTCGTTGATCGAGGTCACTTCCTCGTTCGAGGCTTTGAGCTCCTCGTTCGTTGCCTCGGAGGACTCGGCGCTCGCCTGCAGCTCGCGCTGCAGGACGCGCACCTCCTCCTCGAGCAGCGCATCGGGCTGCATTCGAGCACTGGTCGGACGCGGAGGCGTTTTTTTCTTGCCGGCGCGTGCGTCAACCGTTGCAGGCGCATCGAGAGCCTGCTCGAAGCTCACCCGGAAATAATCCGGCGGCCGGCTGTGCCTCAAGGGCGCCGCGGTGATCAAGATCGCTCCGCTGGCGCTCTCCGACTGCGCCTCCATGACGACGCGAGCGCGGCCGGCAATCGCCTGCCGCAACGCTTTGCGCACGCTCGAACGCAGCGTAGGGCGCACCAGGTCGAGGAAGTTGTGCGTCATCTCCCCTGCAGACAGCTGCAAATACGACTCGATCCCGCCATGGAGGTAAACGAGTCGCTCGTTCGCATCGACGACCGCCGACGGCGGGCCAAACTCATCGAGCAGCGCAGCCTGAATGGTGAGCGTCGCCGAAGGACGATTCAGTGGCGTCGGAAGCGCGCGCGCGACGGGATGCGCCGGCGTCGGCGCCCGCGCGGCGGCGAGCGGCAGGTTGGCGAGAGCAGGCTCACCGGCGGCGCGCCGACGATAGATTCGCCAGCGCTTGCTCACGACCTCGAACAACGTTGCGGCGTGGCCCAGGGCCTCCGCATTGCCGAGGAACAGATATCCGCCTTCGCATAGCGCAAAGTGCATCAGGGTCAAGGCGCGACGCTGCGCCTCGGGCTCGAGATAGATGAGGAGATTGCGGCACGTGACGATATCCACACGCGAAAATGGCGGATCGCGCAGCACATCGTGAGGGGCGAACACCAGCTGCTCGCGCAGGGATTTCTTCACTCGAAACGAGTGCTCGTCGCGCTCGAAGAACCGCTCCAGGCGCTCCGTCGAGATGGTTCCCTCGATGCCGCCGGGGAAATGCCCGGCGCGGGCGAGCGCCAGGGACTTGTCGGCGGTATCCGTCGCGAAGATCTTGATCTCGACGGCTCTGCTCATGCGCTCGGCTTCTTCGCTGATCAGCATCGCCAGTGAATACGCTTCCTCACCGCTCGAGCAGGCTGGCACCCAGGCGCGGATCGGCTGATTCGGGGAGCGCTGGGAGACGAGCGGCACGATGACCGCCTCGCGAAACGCCTCCCATGCGTCCGGGTCTCGAAAGAAACCCGTGACGTTGATCATCAGATCGCTCGAAAGCGAGGTGACCTCCTCCGAGTCATCCGCTAAGCGCTTGGCATAGTCGGGGAGTGTGCCGACCCCGAGCAGGCCCATCCGGCGATCGATGCGCCGGATCACCGTCGGCAGCTTGTAGGGTGCGAAATCGTGCCCCGTTCGCGAGCGCACGATGCGCACGATCTCGTCCAGGTCTTCGCGCTGACGCTCGCGCTCCTTCGCGACGTCCGCACGGCCCTGCGCATTCATATCGACAAAGGGATGATCGACGTATTGGCGCAATACGGCGGGCATCCGGTCGACCGGCAGCACCTGATCGGCGCAGCCGGCATGAATCAGACTCTGGGGCATGCCGGGAAACTCGGCCGTCTCCGGATCCTGGGCGATACACAGTCCGCCCGCGGCCCTGATCGCCTGTGCCCCCGCGCTGCCATTCGTGCCCGTGCCGGATAGAATGACCGCAATCGCGCTCCCTTTCTGCTCCTGCGCCAGAGAGCGAAAGAAGTCATCGACCGGCCGGCCATGACCGCGCTTGTGCACCGGCTGGCCCAAGCGAAGCTTGGCATCCTCCAGGGTGACGGTAAATCCGGGCCGGATGACATAGACGTGGTTGGGCTCGACCGCCATCCCGTCTTGGATCGTCAACACCGCCATGGAAGTGCAGCGGCCGAGAATCTCCGCCATCATGCTCTGGTGTTCCGGAGAGAGGTGCTGGATGACGACGTAGGCCATCCCGCTGTCGGCCGCCGTGTTTGAGAAGAAACGCTTCAGTGGGTCTATGCCGCCCGCAGAGGCCCCGAGACCCACGATTGGGAAAGAAGACCGGGCCCGCGAGTCGACTTCGGTCACGGGCTCATCGTCCACGCCGCGAGGCGCCCCGGGGGTGGGCTCTGCTGTATCCTTGTGCTCGAAGGTCATCCTAGGGTCTCGGCGACGACCGCCGCCGCCGCTGGCGAACACGCAAGCGGCAAGCTGCAGTGTCTTTACCTGGACCCATTGTAGTCGGAAGCTGAAATCGCCGCCGGAAAGCGGCAGCTCGGGTTGAGCGCCTCATCGAGCGGCGCCTGGCATCCCCCCCCGCTCACGCTCGCGCCGGTCGCGGTCGGCGCTGCCGGAGGCACGACCAGCACGCCGGAACTTCTGTGCCGGCACGCGGTCTCGTCACAGGCCGACCGAACCGTGACCCGCGCCGCGTTTGTCACCCTTGAGCTGAGCCAGTACTATTCGGGGTCACTGGCGTAGTGCACGGGCGGTTCCCGCCCCGCGTGATCGATTGCGAGTTCCTCCTCGCCCATGCCGCCTGACCGCCGGGACGCACAAGAAAGGAACCGCTCCAGGATGAAACCTCCTTCCGTGCTCACGGTGTCCTCCCGTGCGGCCGGTGTTGCCTGTGCAACGGCAATCCTCGCACTCGCAGGTTGCGCAGCCGGACCGAAGTTCGCACCGCCGCCACCGCCCAAAGTGAGCCGGTACGTCGCGCAGCCGCTGCCGGCCACTGCAGCGACCGCGGGTGTTGCGGGAGGCGCCGCGCAGCATTTCACGACCGGGGCGGATATCTCCGGGGACTGGTGGACGCTGTTTCACTCAGCGCCGCTCGATGCCTTGATCGATGCGGCGCTCGCGCACAACCATGACTTGAAGGCCGCGCAGGCGGCGCTGCAGGTCGCGCACGAGGATGTGCTGGCGCAGCGCGGTGCGTACTTCCCTGGCGTTTCGGCGGGCTTTGATGCCAGTCGCCAGGAGGCGTCGAATGTACTGGCGCCCGTCCCCAACTATCCGGTGGTGCCGAACGAGTTTCGTTACAGTCTGTTCACCCCGCAGCTCACGATTTCATACGCGCCCGACCTGTTCGGGCTGAATCGGCGCAAGGTGGAATCGCTGCAGGCGCAGCTGCAAGCCGCGCGTTTCCAGATGATCGCCGCGTGGACCACGCTCACCAGCAACGTCGCGGTCACGGCGGTGCAGGTAGCGTCGCTGCGCGAGCAGGTGGCGGCGACGCGCAAGCTGGCGGGCTACGAGCAAAAAGGCCTGGATGTCCTCCAGCTGCGGTTTCAGAAAGGCGACGCCAGCAAGCTGGATGTGGCCGCGCAGCAGTCGCAACTTGCACAGCTGGAAACTGGATTGCCGGCGCTGGTGAAACAGCTGGCGCAGACCCGACATGCATTGGCGGTGCTGACCGGCCAGTTCCCCGATCAAAAGTCGGTGCCGGAGTTCACGCTGGCCGACCTGCACCTGCCGCAGGATCTGCCGCTCAGTCTGCCGTCCAAACTGGTCGCGCAACGGCCGGACGTACGCCAGGCACGCGCCAACCTGCACGCGGCCAGTGCGGCGATCGGCATCGCCACTGCAAACCGCTTGCCGAATATCGAACTGAGCGCCGACGTCGGCAGCACGGCGCTGT
>JBOHZR010000051.1:0-1523 GCA_050738595.1 Steroidobacteraceae bacterium
TATCGAGCTGCCGATCGATGGCGTTGGTGAACGGCACGTAAAAGTCCTCGGTGTTCGCGAACCCGCTCCCGTTGGAGATAGTGTCGTAAAAGCGCGGTAGCGGATTCCAGGGGCTGAGCACCCCGATTACGCGATAAGCACGCCCTTCGAGGTTCACCGTGCGGCCTACCGCATCGCCGACGGGAAACAGTCGCTCGGCGAGTTTCGCGCCCAGCACCACGACGTCCGTCCCGCCCTCATCATCTGCTTGACTCCAGGATGCGCCGCTTGCGAAGGGGACCTCGAACATGCTGAAGAAATCCCGGTAGGCAGCGCGGCCCGAAGCCTGGAAGGGAAGGCCTGACTGCGGGTCTACGTCCATTTGCAGCGCGTACATCGCGGTCTGGTGCACGCCTCGATGGGCCCGCATGAGCGCCATGGCATCGCGGTAGGTCAGCTGATCGGGTAACAGGTTGGCATCGCTTTGCCGGCGCGAATCCGGTCCCCACACATCGATCAGCGGCACGAAAAGCTGGGAGGATTTGTCGGGGAGTGGATCACCTGACATGGCTCGCAGGGTCGTCAGCATGGTCATCGCCGCGCCGATACCTACAGCCACCGCGGCAATCATGAGCAACGTCAGCACCAGATTTCGGCGCAGGCTGCGGACCGCCAGCTCAAGGTAATACCCGAACATGTGACCTCCCTGCCCGTTGCGCGCTAGAGCCCGCGGATTGCCGCGGCTGGCGCAACCGCTGCGGCGCGCAGGGCGGGCCACAGTACTGCCACCTGGCACAATCCGAGCACGATCAACGCGCCAACAGAGATGTAGGAAATTCCGAGGCGCGTCAGTTCCAGGTTCTGAGCGAGCAACAGGTTCGCTCCCAGCCCTAGCGCGATTCCGAGCGCGGCACCCGCACCTGAGATGAGGAGATTCTCGGTGTGGAAGTACCGCAGAATGTCCAGCCGGCGTGCGCCGAGCGCACGGCGCATACCGATAAACTGCCGACGCTGCGTCACCCAGTATGTGGTCAGGCCGACGACGCCGAACGCCGTCACCGCAAGGAGTGCGGCGCAGACCGCGCCGAGCACGATGCCGATGGCCCGATCGTTTGCGTACGCTTGACGGCGAATCTCCGCGAACGTCCGCACACCCTGAATGATCCTTTGGGGGTCAAGTCGGTAAAGGACCTCGGGCGCGACCCGCATCGCCCCCAGAAGTTGCCCTGGCCTGGTCCGAACCACATAAGTCGCACCAGTGTTCATAGGCAGCATGGGTAGAAATACTGACCTGTCGACGATGCCTCCATTGGCCGCGCTGGGCGATTGCACATCATCAATGATGCCGACTATCCGGCAGGCTTGATGGGGCGGCAGATAGATGACCTGACCGAGTGCCGAGCGGCCCGGAAAGAGCACCTGCGCCAGAGTCTTGGTGACGACGATAATCGGCGGAAAGCGATTGTCGTAGTAGCGCAGCTCCACCACCTCGGAGGCCGTGAACCAGCGACCGGCGGCGAGCTTCAAACCATAGGCGGCGAGGC
>JBOHZR010000052.1:0-17329 GCA_050738595.1 Steroidobacteraceae bacterium
CAACTGATCGACCGATGGCCGCGCCCAGGGACGCGCGCTCCCCGGGCCATGCAGCAGAACGAAGAGTGCGATCGCCACCGCCGCGATCGCAGCGGCGAGCGCCCACGGCCAGTGCGATCGGCCTACCGGCTCGATCTTCATCAGGTTCGGCACCCGCTCGACGCGGATGTCGCCCCACAGCGCCCGCAAGTCCGTCTCCGGTATTCGATCGGCGCGAAGCGGTGCCGCTGGCGCTGGCGATGGCGATGCCGCTGGTGCTGACGCCGGCGCTGGGGCTCGCGCCGCAGGGGCCGCTGCCGTGGATGGCGCCGGGCGTGGGGGCGTGCGCACGGCCGGCGGCACCGCAGCTGGGATGGGTGCGGCCTGCGCAGCCGGCGTGATCAAAGGCGGCCGCCGCGGCGGTATGGGCGGGCGCTCCGGCGTCGAGGGGTGCTCTGGCGCCGGCCGCTCTGGTGCCGGCGAGCGGACGGTGCGCGGAGGCGGCGGAACGAACGGCTCCGGATCGTCCGCGGGCACCGAGGCCGAATGCAATCTGCCCTTCGATGCCAGTGCGCCCGGCGGCTCGTCATAGGCGAACGTGAGCGTATCGTTCAGCGCCACATCGAGCGTCTCGAGTACCGCCTGCATCGAGGCGGGCCGCTCGCGCGGCTGCTTGCCGAGCATCGACATGACGAGCGCCACCAGTCTGCCGGGCGCCAGATGCGCCGGCTTGAGCGGCGGCGCGGGCTCCTCGAGGACGCGGCGGCGATCGAAGCGCGGATAGAACGGCGGGTGACCGGACAGCAGTTCGTAGGCGAGCGCTCCGAGGCCGTAGATGTCGTCCGCGGGCGTCGGCGGCTCTCCCTGGAGCTGCTGCGGGCTCGCGGTGAACGGTGAGAGCGCGGAAGGTCCGGCGCCGAAGTCCGCGAGCCGCACGTGGCCGCGCGCATCGAATAGCACATTGCCGGGCTTGAGATCGCGGTGGACGACACCGCACTCGTGAGCGTGGGCGAGCGCCTGCGCCATCTCCATCACCACGGGAACGATCTCGAGATAGCTCACGCCGCAGAGCCGGCGCAGGTCACCGCCCGGCGCGAGCTCCGTCGGCAGCGCGACGACTTCAGCGTCGCGCACCGGAGGATCGATTCTCAGGATCATCGGGTGATCGAGCCGCCTGGAGGTCTCGTGCTGGCGCTCGAGCGCTTCCCAGCTGCCCGGCCGCGCTGCGATCTCCGGTCGCAGTACCTTGAGCGCGATCTCCCTGCCCTCCAGATGGTCGCGGGCGCGCCACACCTCGCTCTCGCCGCCCTCACCGAGCTTGCCGAGGAGCGTGTAGCGATCACCGATTCGATGTCCGTTGGCGGCGAGGGTCGTCATGTCGCGTCTTCTCGTGGCACGAAACCGCTCCGAGCCTGAGCCTTAGCAGGCCGCGTGCCTGCGCGGGGCCTGCAGTCAGAGCTCCGGGTCATGACCGTAGACTGCCCGCGCGCCGCGGTGTTCCGGCGGGGCGGACTACAGTTCCAGGCTGAGCTGATTCGCCGGCTGCCGCGGCGGCCGAAAATGGCTGGTTGCGAGCGGAAGGATGCGCCCGCCGCCCAAGCCGCGGCGGCGGCACGCAAGCTCGAAGCGCGCGCGCAGCAGCTCGCCAAAAGGCCCGGTGCCGCGCATGCGAGAGCCGAAGCGCGGGTCGTTGTCGCGGCCGCCACGCAGCGACTGAACGATGGACATCACGTGTCGTGCGCGGTCGGGATAGTGCCGGGCCAGCCATTCGCGAAAGAGATCCTTCACCTCGTAAGGCAGTCTCAGCACGACGTATGCCGCCCAGAGCGCCCCCGCATCCGCGGCCGCATCGATGATGGACTCGAGCTCGTGGTCGGTGAGCGCCGGAATCACGGGCGCAACCATCACACCCGTCGGCACACGCGCGCCTGCGAGCTCGTACACCGCCCGCAGCCGCGCCTGCGGCGAGGCGGCGCGGGGCTCGAGCGCGCGCTTGAGCTGCGCATCGAGGGTCGTGACGCTCAACGCCACGTTGACGAGTCCGTCGCGCGCGAGATCGCCGAGCAGATCGAGGTCGCGCAGCACGAGAGCGCTCTTGGTCACGATCGTTACCGGATGGCGGCAGCGCGCGAGCACTTCAAGAATCGAGCGCGTGACGCGCAGGCGGCGCTCGACAGGCTGATACGGATCGGTGTTCGTGCCGAGCGCGATCGGCTTGCACACATAGCCCGGACGCGCGAGCTCGGCCTCGAGCAGCTCGGCTGCATTCTGTTTGAAGAACAGGCGCGTCTCGAAATCGAGACCCGGGGAAAGTCCCATGTAAGAGTGGCTCGGACGCGCGTAGCAGTTGTGGCTCACCACGCCGTTCGCGATGAAGTCGCCCGTGCCGGTGGTGATGTCATAGAGGCGCATTGCCTTGTTCAACGATTCGACGCATACCACCTGCAATCGTGCCTCGCTCTTCACGGCCTGGCCGGAGATGTCGCGCTTACGCGCTATTGCCGGATCGGTGCTGTGGAAAAAGCGCAGGTGCTCGGGCAATCCCCCTACTATCCGAACGACGTCGATTGGCTTCCGATCTGTGTGCGCGATGTGCTCGACCACGAAACGAAATCCGAACACCTGCAACGCATTGCTGAGCCGATCGATGATCTGCCGATCCGTGTTGCTGATTCGCAGAATTCCGTTGCTGTAGGAGCCCTCCGCATCGAAAATACCGGCAAGGAAGCCTGCGCTCCAGTTCTTGTGGGGGGATGCGGGCCAAGCGATCAGCTCTCGAATGATGTCGAGCTTCGACTTCCCGGAAGTTCTTATCGCATGAAGCGGGCGCCGTGCCTGGGACGCAGCGCTGAACAGGAAGCGGCGCGAATCGACATACGAGTAATACAGCCATGTCTCTGCGCGACCCAGCGCTTCGAAGTCACAGAGCGCGAGCCGAAACTGATCTGCGCGCCAACGACGGCCGGCACGGCCCTCATATACACGGGAAAAGATCATTCCATCGCCGCGGATGAGCCCACAGAGGTACCCTCTTCGGTATTCCAAATCGTTTTGCGGCGGTGGTGCAAAAGCGCCCGTACCCATGAGCTTGTTGTTGGTCGTCAGGTGCGGGCGCTGAAGATCGCTCGTTCCCATCGTTCCAGTGACGAACTTCCAGCCGCGCTCGGTCAGGAAACGATGATCGCCACTCGCAACGAGCCGCGTTCCATCCTCGAGTGTGATGCGGTATGCGGGCTTTATCACGCACCAATGGTCCAGCACCCGCGTCTTCGTATATCTGAGGTACCAGCCGTGCCGAACAGTGCCGTAAACCTCATCGCCTACGTGCACGCTCTTGATTGATCGCACGGTGCCGTCTCCCATCAGAATGGGCGTATCTGCGTGCACACAATAACTACACGCATGAGCGCATCCCCGGTAAGGATTGATTGAATTATCGAACGGAACATCGGGCGAATCGTTCCGTGTGATGATTGAACGCGCGTGATCGGGTTCGAGGGTCTCGGGGACCGAGATCGTCCCCTCCTCTTCGAGGTACCAGCCGTCATCTACCGGCTCGACTCGCTCTCGATTGAAGCGTCCAGGCGGATTCGACAGCGCTCCGTGTACCTTTCGCTTCGCCATTGCGAAACTGTACGCATATACAGATCACTGGTCAAGAATACAGTCCCTTATCCGGGCGAGCTACCTACTCTGGGCGGTACTTGCGGTATGCAGGCAGGTCCTTGAACAAGTCCCCGCGCGGCGCGCTCGAAGCGCCCGGGCAGACCGTGCGCGTGCCTCGCGTCGCCGCGAGCACGGGCGGCGTTCCCGGCAGCGGGGGATCCGATTCGATGTAGCACTTGCCGCTGACCCATACGATCTTGCCGCCGAGCTCGTCGCGATAGGACTCGCCCGCGTAATGAGCGGGAGCATCGACTCGCGAGCCGATGTGAAGATCGATGCGACCACTCGGCGCGCTCGCCTGCTCGGCGGACCGCAATCGGTCTCTCACGACGCGCTCGGCCTCGGCCCACCAGTCGACCGGCGCGCGAGCGCGCGGCGCGGCGATCGGCGCGGTGGATGGCATGATCGGAGCAAGCGACTCGACGCTCGCGCGCGGGTTGCGCGGCAGCGCGCGCGGCCTCTTCAGCTCGCGCGGTTTGGCTCGCTCGGGCCTCGCAGCCGGCAGAGGCAGCCAGATCAGCGTCGAGACGGAATCACTCGAATCGAGAGCCCCCTGGATCCGAAACGACAGGAACAGCGCAAGGCCGAGCGCGACGTTGAGCGCGAGTGCGGCCGCAGCGGCACCCGGCCGACGCGGCATCCACACCGAAGATTCGAACGCGAGAGGCCGGGTCAATCGACCTCCTGGTGCCTCAGCGGTCGATGGGGCATAGACCTGCCGCCGGAGCTTTCGTTCCGCCTTTCGCGGCTCAGTGCGCGCGTTCGTGCTGCTCGTTGATGACCGCCCCGAGCACTTCGTGCAGCGCGTCCGGATCGACGGGTTTCACGAGGTGCTCATCGAAGCCCGCCTCGCGTGCGCGTTCCCGGTCCGCTGGCCGGCCGTAACCGGTGATCGCGACAAGGCGCAGCCGCTCGATGCGTTGCTGCGCTCGCAGACGCCGGGCGACCTCGTAGCCGTCCATACCCGGAAGACCGATATCGAGGAGCACGAGATGCGGTCGGAAGGATTGCGCCGCCTCGAGCGCCTCCTGCGCGGCGTGCACGCTGCGCACGTCGTATCCCTCGAGGGAGAGCAGCATCGCGATGCTTTCTGCGGCATCGACGTTGTCATCGACCACGAGCACGCGCACTTGCGAGCCGCGCGTCGTCGAGACGGCCGGCGGCCGCCGCTCGGCGCCTGCCGTGGAGCGGCCGGCGTAGAGCGGCAGACACACGGTGAACTCACTGCCCGCTCCGGGCCCTACGCTGCGCGCCTCGACACGGCCGCCGTGCATCTCGACGATCCTCTTGACGAGCGTGAGTCCGATTCCGAGCCCGCCCTGAGCGCGGTCGAGCGTGCGCGCGCCCTGCGTGAACAGGTCGAAAATGTGCGGCAGCAGCCCCGAGGAGATGCCCATGCCCGTGTCGCGCACCCGCAGCAGGACCTCACCGTTCGTGCGACCGGCTTCGAGCCAGATGTGGCCGCCCTGCGGGGTGTACTTCGCGGCATTGATCAGCAGGTTCGCGATGACCTGAGAGAGGCGGGTGAGATCGGCATCGAGCGGTAGCGGCTCGCCCGGCAGGGTCACCGTGAGCTGATGCTTACGCTCGCGCACGAGCGGACGGCTGGTCTCGAGCGCATGCCGCACCACGTCGCTCAGATCGATCGGCCCCTTCTCGAGGCTGATCTGGCCGCGGACGATCCGTGAAACGTCGAGCAGATCATCCACCAGCCGCGTCAAATGCCGCGACTGGCGCTCGATCACCGATCGCGCCCACTCGAGCTTCGGATTGCCCTTGCCGTGCAGACGCAGAATCTGCGCCGCATTGCGGATCGGCGCGAGCGGATTGCGCAGCTCGTGGGCGAGCATCGCGAGGAACTCGTCCTTGCGCTGATTGACCTCCTGCAACGCCTGCTCCGCGAGTCTGCGCTCGGTGACATCGAGATGAATGCCGAAGACGCGCGCACGACCGCCATGGAGCACGGTTCCGACCTTCGAGTGAATCCAGCGCTGCCCACACGTCGGGTGCACGTAACGGTACTCGAGCTCCTCCGTGCCCGCGCGCCGGCAGAGATCCAGCGCCGAGCGCACCGCCGGCAGATCCTGCGGCTCGACGTTGCGCAGCAATTCCCCGAGCTGGCGCGTACCGGCCGGGTCTACGCCAAACAGCTCCCGGCATTCCGGCGAGAGAATGCACTCATCGGTGGCGGGATCCCACTCCCACGCGCCCACGCGCGCCACGGCCTGTGCGAGACGCAACCGCTCCTCGCTCGCGGTGAGCTCGCGGTCCGCGCGAGCTTTCTCGAAGGCAGGCCAGACGATGTCCGCGACGCGCTCGGCGAGCTCGACGTCCGCGGTGGTCCAGTCGCGCGGCTCGGTCGTCACGATCGCGAGCAGCGCGACCGGGTGACCGCCGCGCAGCAGCGGCACCGAGATGAGCGCGCCGATCGCTCGCGGCTCGAACTCGCACGCATGCAGCTGCGCGGAGCGCTCGTCGAGGCGCGTGTCGCGCACGACCGTCGTCCCGTCTTCTGGAGACTGCAGCGCTAGCAGGCTGAAAGACTCGAGCGGGAGACTCGAGACCTCGATGCGCGCCGGGTCATCCGCGCGCTGCGTCAGCAGAATCGCCTCGCCCTCGGCATGATCGAGCTCTGCCAGCGTTGCGCGCGAGGCGCCGAGCCGCTCTCTGAGCCGCGCCATGGCAAGGCAGACCAGATCGTGCGGATCGGCGATGCTCGCAAGCTCGGTGGAGAGCGCGAGCAGAAATGCGCTGCGCTCATCGCTCATCCTCACGTCGTGCACATCAGTCGCCATCCCCAGCCAGCGCACGAGGACCCCGCGCTCGTCGCGCAGCGGATGCGCCTGGATGCGATGCCAGCGATACACTCCGTCGCTGCGGCGCAGCCGCGCCTCGAGGCTGTTTCCCGCTTCGCGGCTGCGCCCATCACGCCAGCTCTGACGCACGCGGCGCCGGTCAGCCGGATGCAGAAGCCGCGCAACGAGGCTCCGGGAAGCGAGGCTCACGGTCGCGAGACCGGCGTACGAGATGCCTCGGCGATTGACGAACTCGATCGACCCGCCGCGCCCCTGGAGCCATACGATGTGCGGCAGCGACTCGGCGAGCAGGTGGAAATCCGAAGCGATCGGCGCGGGTGCATCCGCTCCGCCGCACGCATTCGCCTCGGCCGTGTCGGTCTCGGCAGGCGCCGCGTCGGGCGAGCTCAGCTCCTGGTTCCCAATGCCGCCGACGTTTTGCATCTTACCGGCACATTATCGAACAGACGTGTGTTCCGTTTGGCAAATGCCCTATTCAATCAGACGCTTATATGGAAATGCCCGCAAACCGCCCAATCAAAGAGGCGCGCTCCCGACTGCTGGCGCACAGCAATTCCCGTGCCTCGAATGCTGCGGCGTACTCGGCATCGGCCACGCGCCGGCGCGTCAACGCGCGGGGCGCTGCCGTCCTCGCGGCCTGGGCAGTACGACTGTCTGCTCCCTTGTCTCAGAGCCGACGGCGTATTGATCAGACGAGCCCGACCGAGTCCGACAGAATCATCGTGATCGCGAGCAGGCAGCATCCGGCGAGCGTGAGGTTGCGGCGAAGCTGTAGATAGTCCTCCGGCAGCTCCGGCCCGATGGCGCGATGCTCGTACAGCCAGAACACTCCGAGCGCGACGACGAGCAGCGCGAGGCCACGCTCCCCGCCGAGCACGACCGCTGCGACGCCGCAAATCGCCGGGGCCGCTCCACCGATCGCGCGTCCCACACTCCACTTCAGGCGCCCGGCGAGCGCGAGCCCCCAATGAACGGCACCTAGCGCCGCAAGCACGACGGCGCCGTAGGCGACGGCGACCTGCTGCACGATGAATCGTTGCCCGAATTCCGGAAGAAACGCGATCGCGAGCGGACACAATACGAACGGCAATATCCCGACATAGGCGACGATCTCGGCGGCCGGAGCGAGCGAGCCGCGCGGGGGACGCCGAGCGGGCGGTGGGGTATTCATTTCCCGGAGAGCTTGCACCGCGCGGGAGCACATTGCACGCGCGCTTGACGCGCCCGCGCCGGCACGGCAGGCTTCGCTGGGTGCGAGGTGCTCGAGGGCCGCACGGCCTTCGAGTAACACGGGAAGTCGGTGCAAGACCGACGCTGCCCCCGCAACGGTAATCGAGTCTGGGTGGATCAACGAGCCACTGCGCCGCGAGGCGCGGGAAGGCGATTCGCCCGAAGTGCGGCGTGCGCTTCAACTCGGGAGCCCGGAGACCGGCCTCGCTTTTCGAACCGATGGTGCCGCGGCGGGCGGCGCTGGCGGCCGCTCGGGACGCGCGCCGAATCCGGCTCGTCCCCCCGCCTCCAGCCCTCCCGACACGGCCATCCGCACGGGCGGTGCATTTGAGGAGCGGCAGCCCCATGTCAGATGTCATGTGCCCGCGCGCAAGCACGCGCGCGGCGATCTTCGCACTCTCGAGCGTTTTCTCCGCCTGCGGGGCGATCTCCCCGCGAGTCGCGGCAAGCCAGGAGAGCCTCTCCAGGGGCCCGCAGAGCCCGGACGTGCTGGTCACAGCGTCCCGCCAGACAGAATCCCTGGACGAGGCCCTCTGGTCCGCCGATGTTCTCACGCGCTCGGACATCGAGGCGAGCCAGGCGCTCTCGTTTCAAAGTCTCCTCGCCGAGCTGCCGGGGGTGCAATACGACAACACCGGCGGCCTCGGCAAGCAAGCCTCCCTGTTCATGCGCGGCATGAACAGCACTCAAACATTGCTGCTCGTCGACGGCATGCGCGTCGGTTCGGCTACCACCGGCCTGCCGCCCATCGAGCTGATTCCGGTCGATGAGATCGAGCGCATCGAGGTGGTGCGCGGCCCGCGCTCGACGCTCTATGGCTCGGACGCGATGGGCGGGGTCATTCAAATCTTCACGCGCGGCTCCGAGCAGAGCGGCTTTGCCGCGGATGGGAGCGTGACCGGAGGTACGTACTCGACGTTCAATGAAGCACTGAGCTTCAGGGGCGGCCTCGGGCCGGTATGGTTCGGCGCGAGCGGCCAGGTGCTGCACACCGCGGGGTTCGAGGCTTGCTCCGCGCCGGCACAGCCGGGGCAGCCCCCGACGGACTGCTTCGGCAATCCCGCCGCTCGCGACGGCTATCTCAATCGATCGGACTCCTTCACGGCGGGCGTGCGACTGGGCGAGGGCTGGACGGCCGCCTTCAACTCGCTCGTGACGAGCGGCCATACGGATTACGACAGCGCATACGGCGGCCCGGACTCAACCGAATTCGCCGAGCGAGTGAGCGCGCTTCACATCGATGGTCGCATCACGGAGCACTGGAGCCTGCACGCGATGGGTGGGCGCGATGTCGACGATGCGCACGATTTCCTCGCCGGAGCCGACGTGGACCGATTCGGTACCGTTCGCAACCTAGCGAGTCTGCAAGTCGATGGGACGATCCTCTCCGCGCTGAGCATCGTGACCGGCGCCGACTGGTACGGCGATCACGTCGGCGCCTACCAGGTATCGGATGGCGTCATCGCACCGGTGCTGTTCGGCCGTACGACGCGCGACACGACAGGCACGTTCATCGAGTTGCATGGCTCGACCGGCGCGGTGTCGGAGCTCGCGGGCGTGCGGTACGAGCGCAACACGCAATTCGGCGACCACGTGACCGAGGATCTCGGGGCGGGCTGGCAAGTGAGCCGCCGTTACAGACTGACGGCAACCTGGGGCACGGCGTTTCACGCGCCGACATTCAACGACCTGTACTATCCGACTCCAGCCGGCTCGGCCCCGTTCAGCAATCCGGGGCTCGATCCGGAAAGCTCACGCACGCTCGAGCTTGGGCTCGAAGCGCATTGGGATGATGTCCGCTGGTCGCTGCATGCGTTTCAGACCGACGTCCATGATCTGATCACCTACCTGCCGCCGGACTACACGCCGATCAATCTCGATCGCGCTCGGATTCGCGGTATCGAGCTCGAGGGCTCGTGGCGACATGGACCCTGGACGCTATCGGGCCAGGTGACCGGCCTCGATCCCGTTGATCGCAGTCCGACGGTCGCCGACGCTCCCGCCACATACGGCAACCTCCTCCCGCGGCGCGCACGGAGCAGCGCCTTCCTCGAAATCCGACGCACGCTGTGGCAGCGCGCGAGTCTCTCGGCCCGAGGTCGATGGGAAGGACGGCGTTTCGATGACATCGCCAACACCGTCCCGCTCGGGGGCTATTTCCTGCTCGATGTTCTCGCGGACGCCGAGGTCGGCCACGGCTGGTCGCTCGAAGCGCGCATCGCGAACGCGCTCGGCCGTACGTACTACACCGCGGCGGCCATCGACGACCCGACGAGCCCCGCGTACTACAACCAGCCCGGCCGCGAGCTCGATCTCACCGTCCGGTACCGGTTCCAGCACCCGTGATAGAGTAACGGCGATCATTGCAGGTCATTGCGGGAGGACCTCTCACGAGCGCCAGCGAAGCCTCCGCCCCCGGTCGAAGCGAAGTCCCGGCGCAGGAGCGGACGTGGGGCATGCTCGCGCATCTCGCCGCGCTCGCAGGCATCGTCATACCGTTCGGCAATCTTCTCGGACCGCTCGTCGTGTGGTTGGCGCGCCGGGAGCGCTCGCACTTCGTCGGCGAGCAGGCGAAGGAGGCGCTCAACTTCAACATCACGATCGCATTCGCCACGCTCGCGTGCTTCATCCTGATGTGGGTATTCGTCGGTGTGCTGCTGTTCGCCGCGCTGCTGCTCTACTGGCTTGCGATGACGATCATTGCAGCCGTCAAGGCGAGCGAGGGCGTGCGCTATCATTACCCCTTCGTCGTGCGGCTCGTGACGTGAGGATATCGGCCCCCGCCGCGGCGCTCTGCTCGATGGGCTTGCTCGGCTTGCTGGGCTCGTTCGGTATCGTTTCGACCGCATGGGGCCAAACCGCAGCCCGATCGCAGGACTCCGTGAGGTCCGGGCTCGCCACCATGAACGCGGCCGTCGCGCAGAGCGAGCGGCTGATCGCCTCGCACGACTATGGCCGGCTCCCCAGCGAGTCGAACGAGTTCGAGGCAGGCCTGATCGCTCTCGAGCAGGGTCTCGGCAACCAGCCGTCCCCGCTCAAATCGAAGCTCGAGCCGCTCATCGCCAAGGCGCGCGTCGCCTCGAGCGCGATGAGCGAGGCGGCGCATGCGCACCGTGACTCGATGCTGCCGCTCGCCCACCGGCAGCTCGCGGAGGCGGTGAACGCGATCATCGCCGCATTTCCCGCGGCGCTGCGGCCAGCGCCCGGCGGGTGAGCGCGAATCAGCCGACGAAGAGGCGCGCGCCGCCCTGCACAGCCTCGATCCGCTCTCGGCGAGCGATCGCTGCTACAGAATAGTTGCAGGCGCGGCTCACTTACGGCCCGAGGAACATCCGGTAAGCGGAATTCCCGTTCTCTTCCGCGTACGCGAAATGCAGGGCGTTGAGGTGCTCGAGGAACGCGGCACGCTCGCTCGCCGGCACCTGGATGCCCGCGAGCACGCGCCCGTACTCCGAGCCGTTATTGCGATAGTGGAACAGCGTGACGTTCCAGCGCGTCCCCACCGCCTCGAGGAAGTTGAGCAGCGCGCCGGGCCGCTCCGGGAACTCGAAGCGATAGAGCAGCTCGTCGGCGATGCCGTGCGCGTGGCCGCCGACCATGTAGCGCACGTGAAGCTTCGCGACCTCGTTGTCGGTCATGTCGTGCACGCCGTACCCCGCCGCGCGCAGCTCGCGCACGACGCCGTCCCGCTCTGCGCGCCCCTGTGTCAGACCGAAGGCCACGAAGATCTGCGCGCGCGCCGGGCTCTCGTATCGATAGTTGAACTCGGTGACGCGGCGCGGGCCGAGCGCCTGGCAGAATCTCAGAAAGCTCCCGGGCTGCTCGGGAATCTCGACCGCGAGCAGCGCTTCGCGGCCGCCGCCGAGGTCGGCGCGCTCCGCGACGTGCCGCAAGCGGTCGAAATTGATGTTCGCCCCGCTAGTCACCGCGATGAGCCGCCGATCCCGCCCGCCCTCGCGGGCGACGTATTTGCGGATGCCCGCCACGGCGAGCGCCCCGGCGGGCTCGACGATCGAGCGAGTGTCCTCGAAGACATCCTGGATCGCTCCACAGATCTCATCGGTGCTGACGAGCATGATCTCGTCCACGCACTCGCGCGCGATCGCAAACGGCTCCTCGCCGACCCGCTTGACGGCGACGGCGTCCGCGAAGATGCCGACCCGCTCCAGGATCACCCGTCGCCCGGCCTGCAGTGACTGGTACATCGCCGCTGCGTCCTCGGGCTCCACCCCGATGATGCGCACGCGCGGATAGAGGTATTTGATGAAGACCGAGATGCCGGCGATCAGCCCTCCGCCCCCGACGGGAACGAACACCGCGTCGAGCTCCCCACCGCTCTGGCGTGCGATCTCCATGCCGATCGTGCCCTGTCCCGCGATCACGTCCGGATCGTCGAACGGGTGCACGAAGGCGAGGCTTCGCTCGCGCGCGAGCTGCACCGCGCGCTCGTACGCCGCGTCGTAGTCGTCGCCGTGCAGAACGGCCTCACCGCCGAGATCGACGACCGCCTGCACTTTGATCTGCGGGGCCGTCTGCGGCATGACGATCACGGCGGGCACGCCGCGCCGGCGTGCGGCCAGTGCGACCCCCTGCGCGTGATTGCCGGCCGACGCGCAGATCACGCCGCGGCGCGCGACCGAATCCGAGAGATGCGCGATCTTGTTGTAGGCGCCGCGCAGCTTGAAAGAGAAGATGGGCTGCAGGTCCTCGCGCTTGAGCAGCACGCGCGCGCCGAGTCGCTGCGACAGGCGCGGCGCCGGGTCGAGCGCTGATTCGATCGCTACCTCGTATACGCGCGCCTTGAGAATGCGTTCGATGTAGGGACTGGCCACGCGCGGAGCATATCAAACCGGCGGGCGCTCAGTGCCGCTCGACCGGCGGCCGCACCGCGAATCGGAACCGCGTCTTGCCCACCGTGATCGCGTCGCCGTCCTTCAGGCTCTGGCGTATCACCGCGTGGCCGTTCACGAGAACGCCGTTGGTGCTGTTGAGATCCTCGATGATCGCGTGAGTCGCCCCAGCGAGGATCACGGCATGATGGCGGCTCACGAATTTGGTGTCGATCTGCACGTCGTTGTCGGGCGTGCGCCCGATGCTGGTCTTGCGGCCGAGCACGTGAACCACCTCGCCATCGCCCTCCGAGCGAATCAGCAGGCGCGTCGCCGTCTCGGGCCCCGGCGCCCCGGGGGCCGCCGTGTCGAGAAATCGCACGTTGTGTTGAATTTGATCGAGAAGCGCGGTGCTGTGCGCCGTCTGCGCCTCGAGCCGACGGATCAGCCCGTCGCGCTCATCGAGCGACTGACGGGCCGCCTCGAGCGTCGCGCGCCAATCATCGTTGAGCCGCGTGAGCTCCTCGATCCGCGCGCGGTCGGCGCGCAGCTCGCTCTCGAGCCGATGGATCGCATCCTCCGCGGCGCCCAGATCGGCTTCGGCCGACGCGACGCGGGCCCGGCCCGCACCGAGCTCCTCCTGAACGGCGCGCAGCGCCTCGACCTGCTCGGCGCGCGCGGCGGCGAGGGCACCTTCGTGCTCCGTGCGTATGGCGGCGAGCTGCGCTTCGAGTCCATCGATGCGGTTCTGCTGCTCCGCGCCTGCGGCCTCGAGCTCACGCGCGCGAAGCTCCACGGCACTGAGCGCTTGGGCGCCCGCCTCGGTGCGCGAGCGCGCCTCGGAATTCAGGACCTCGATCCGGGCGTGCGCCGCGGTGAGCTCGCCCGCGAGCGCCTGTGCGCGCTGGCGCTCGGCGTCGAGCTCCGCACGCAGCCGGTCCAGCTGCCCATCGCGCCGGCCTGCCTCGCTCTCGAGAGCGCGTAACATCGTCTCGAGCACGCCCCGGCGCCCCTCGCGCCGATGCAGCGCCTCGAGATGCGCGGCGCGCTGCAGTCGCACCTCCCTGAGCTGCTGTTCGGCGCGCTCGAGCGCGCGATCACGCGCCCCGAGGCTCGACTCGAGCGTACGATCCCGTTCGCGGATCGCGCGTGTCTCGGCTTCACGTGCCGCGAGGCGCTGGGTGAGCTCCTCGCTCTGCGCGCGCGCCGTCGAGAGGGCGAGGCGCGCGTCCGTGAGGTCGCGGCCCAGCACGTCGGCGCGCTGCTCGGCAGCCGCTCGCGCTTCATGGGCCTCGCCAAGCTCGCGTTCGATCTCCGTGAGGCGCTCGCCCTTGTGGGTGAGCCGGTCCTCGAGCTCGCGCAGATTCTCCGCAAGGCTCCGCAGGTCCTCCTCGAGCCGGCGGTGCTGCTCGAGCGATGCGCCCTCGTCAGGCTCGAGCGCGCGCAGCGCCGGCACGGCGGAGAGCACCACGGTATCGGTGACGCCCAGCTCCGAATGCTGAGCGGCGTACGCGCCGGCATCCAGAACCGGGAGCTCCGCGGTCTGCTCGAGGTCCGGCGGGCTCGTCGTATCCGGCAATGCGATCTGTTGTTCCACGGCTCAGGACCTCAGGAAGTCACGCACCACGGCGGCGAGTCGTTCCGGCGCCACCTCGAATGCTTCGGCGCTCACGTCGGGAAGATCGAGGATGCGGGCGCGAGGCAGCAGCTCGCGGGCCCGCAGTGTGGCTTCCCACCATTCATCGCGCGGACGGATGATGAGAGTCGGCTGGGCGAGGCGACCGATCCGGTCGCGCGCGGGATATTCGAATGCGGCCTGCAGCCCCCACCAGGCGCGCGGCCCGTTGCGGAGCTTCTCGGCAAAGCTGCGCGCGAGCGTCTCGATGGGCAATCCCGCGTCGGTGGTCCGCGTTCGCTCCCACTCGGCCGCGATATAGCCGCCATCCTCGGTCGGCTGAACCGGCCAGGGCGCCCGGCGGAAGAGCTCGCGCTCCGACTCTGTCGCGAGTGGAAGACCGACACACACGACGCGGCGCACAGTGCTCGTCCGCGCGAGGGCGAGCTCGATCGCGACGAACGAACCGCTGGCGTAGCCGAGCACGTCCACCTGCCTGAATCGCATCGAGTCGCAGAAATCCGCGACGGCGCCCGCGTAGTCCGACACCGAGGGCCGCGCCGGCGGAGGATCGGACGAGCCGAAGCCCGGGAGGTCCGGCGCGTACGCCGAGCGGTCGCGACCCACGAACGGCAGGAAGTCCTCGAACGTCGAGCCGGACTGCGGGCTCTGGTGCAGCGCGATGAGCGGTATCCCCTCATCGAAGCCACCGCCCGGCGGGATTGCGTGATGTATGTGGAGCTGGCCGAAGCGGCACTCGAAGTAGCCGCGGCGCAGCCGCGGCTCGGTGTGGACGGGTCGGCTCTTGATCATTCCCTTGGCCATCTGGCCTCTCACTGGTGGCTCGCGGGGCCCTATTTGACCGGGTCCGTGACCGCGAGCATATTGGCACGCGTCGCGAATTCTATCGGGTTCGACACATGACTTCCGATACACAACGCCCGCAACGCGAGTATCGCCCGACCGCCCGGGCAGCGCTCTGCGTCGCCGCTGCACTCGCGATCGCCGCCGCGCTGGGAACGGCCGGCTGCGGTCTCGCCGGGACGGCGGCGAGCACGGCGGCCGGCGGGGTCTCCGAAGCGCAGCAAGCCGCTCAGGCCAAGGCCACCGAGGATCGCGTGAAGCAGCAGGTGCAGGACGCCATGCGCGCTAACGCCCAGCAGCGCCAGCAGGCCGAGCAGTCAGCTCAGTAAGCGCCGCTCTGGCGCCTGCGCTCCTCAGCGCCTTGCGGCTCGCTTTTTCGCCCGCTTGCCTCGCGCGGCCTTCCTCGCGCCCGCCGCAGCACGCCGGCCGCCCGCCCGAGCACTGGCCGACCGTGCCACGGAGCGGCTGGCCGCCCCGCGACGCGAGCGCGCGGCCGAGCTCTTCTTCGCGGTGCTCTTCTTCGCGGTGCTCTTCTTCGCGGTGCGCCTCCTGGCCGCGGTCGTTCTTCGAGCCGGCCGAGCTGTCTTCTTTTTCCGGCTCGCACCCGCGCGCGCGGCGCTCTTGCGCGCCGAGGATTTGCGCGCTTTCGCCTTCCGCGCCGCCTTCGCCGGTGCAGCGACCTTCGCCCGTGCCGCAGGCTTCGCCGGTGCGGGACGGGTCGTGGTCGAAGCGGGATGCGCGGCAGCCGAGGCAGGCCGCGCGTGCACCGCAGAATGCACTGCGGCGCGCGCTGCGGAGGCCGCGGCTGATGCCGACGCGGCAGGCGCTGCAGCGAGCGGCCTGCGCTCCGCGGCCGGAGCCGGGGCTTGCGCCGCGGCCGGCCTTGCAGCTGGCTTGGGTGACTGCCCGGCCGGCCTCTGCGGCTGGGCACTCTCCGCGGCCGCTTCCGGCTGGTTGACGGCGATCGCCGCGCCGTGTGGGTCGGCCAGCTGCGCGGTCCAGCTGCCACCCGGCACCTGATGCGGCCCGTTGATCACGCGCCCGCCGGCGGCCTTCGCCGCATCGGCAGCTCTCGATGCACTCGACACGCGGACGTAGGCCAGCCAATGCGGGCCAGCGTCTTGCCGCGAGAACATCCCGCCGAGGGTGTGCCCACCGCGACCGAACAGCACGTACGGCCCCATCGCACCCATGTCGTGTACGGCGATCTGCTCCCAGCCGAAGAGCTCCCGATAGAAGCGAAGCGCCGAGGCGTGATCGCTCGTGGTGAGCTCGTGCCAGGCGAAAGCGTCGCTGGCGTGGCTCCCCGACCCGCCGGCCGGAGGCGTATGGATTCCGAAAACCGCGCCCTGCGGATCGGCAAGCACCGCATAGCGGCCTCCGCCGGGGATGTCCGAGGCGCCCTTGACCAGACGCCCGCCGAGCCGCTGAGCGGTGGCGGCCGTCTCCTCGACGTTGGCCGCCCCGACATAAGACATCCAGTGAGCGGAGGAGCCGGCGCTCTGAGTGTCCGCTCCCGGCTTCATCATGCCGCCGACCGGCCCCTTCGGGGTCAGCAGAACCGTGTACGAAGGGTCCTTGTTCCAAGCCTGCGGCGTCCAGCCGAGCACCTTCCCGTAGAAGGCGCCCGCGGCAGCCGGGTCCGCGGTCACGAGCTCATGCCAGAGGAATTTTCCCTGAACGTCGGCGCTCGCCATCTTATGTCTCCCCCATCAGAGTTCCGCCCTACGCCCGAGCTCACCCGGTCGTGGACCCGCCCGTGAGCTGTTTGACTCGCCCGCCATTCTCCACTGTTTGAGTCTGCTGTAAATAGGCTCGAGCACCGATGAGCGTCACGAAATCACCTTCGAATGAGGCGGCGCGGCGTCCGCTCTGCAGCAGCGTCGATTGCAGGGTGGTGCGACCGCGCCTGGCACTCACCACTGGCCGACGTTCGGCATCGATTGCCAGGGCTCCGCGGGCGGCAGGGAACCCCCGGCCTGCAGCAGCTCCACGGAGATGCCGTCCGGTGAGCGCACGAAAGCCATGTGCCCGTCGCGCGGTGGACGATTGATCGTGACGCCGTGCTCCATGAGCCGCCGGCACGTCGCGTAGATATCGTCGACCCGGTACGCGACGTGCCCGAAATTGCGGCCGCCGGAGTAGCTTTCGGGATCCCAATTGTGGGTGAGCTCGATCTGCGCCGACTCATCGCCCGGCGCGGCGAGGAATACCAGCGTGAAGCGCCCCTGCGGGAACTCCTTGCGCGAGACCTCGGTGAGACCGAGCGCCCCGCAGTAGAAGCGCAGTGAGCCCTCGAGGTCCGTCACCCGGACCATGGTGTGCAGGTA
>JBOHZR010000053.1:0-4517 GCA_050738595.1 Steroidobacteraceae bacterium
GGGATCGATGAGCAGCGGTTGCCCCGCGACGCTCAGCGTGAAGGAGAGCGCATCCGCGTGTCCGTGTGCCGCGATCGACAGGTATCCGAGCGCACCGGCATCGGCGATGATCTTCACCTCGCGGGCCGTATCGAAGGCGTCGCCGAGGAGATAGTAGCCGCCCTGCGGGAAGAACCGAGGGAGCGGCAGCGCGCCGCTGCGCGGTGCTGAGGCGAGCCGCGCAAAGGCGCTCTGCGCCTCATCTCCGAGCAGCCAGCGCGACTTGTCGTCGAACTCGCCTGCTTTCACCGCGAACTCCGCGCGCTCGAACAGCACCGCGCCCGTTGCGAGCAGCGAGCCGAAGAGCTGTCCGCGATCGAGCGGCGCCCAGCGCACGAGCACCCCGTCGTCCGCATCGCCGAAAGCCGGCACGTTCCCGCCGGCATCCATGATGCCTGCCACGAACTCGATCATGGACTCGAGGCGCTGCCAGTACGCCCGCCCCAGCTCGCGCCCATTTGCGCGCGCGACGAGCCCTGCGAGCAGCATCAGGTCGGCGACCGCCGCGTGATACCAGACGGCCTGCTCTTTGTTCACGCCGTCCTCGTGATTCTGCCTGAGCGCCTGCGCGTTGAGCTCCGCCAGAGCGCGCGCGAGCCAGCGCGGGCTCGATCTCCACAGTGGCCAATTGAGTGCCGCGACCGCAAGTCCCGCCACTTCGCCGAGCAGATGATTGTTCGCCGAAGAGTGCCGCGATAGATGGCCACTCACGAAATGGCAGTGCTGATGGATGCTCGCGAGCCAGCGTCGCCGGAAGGCTCCCCCCTCCTCGCCCGCGAAGACGATCGACTCCTCCGCGCCCAAGAGCTGCCAGGTACAGGCCCAATTGACGAGCCGGATCGCCAGCTCGAGGCTCGAGCACCAGTTCGCGCCGAACGGATACGGACACTCGGTGAGCCACGAGTCGATGAGCCGCCGGCAGCCCTCCGCGAAGCGCGGCTCGCGCGTGAGATGCCACGCCTCGGCGAGCGTGACGAGCTCGAGATGCCGGTTCAGCTCCCAGAGGTATTTCACGTCGCCGACGAGGCGGGGCGAGCGGTAGTCGAGCGTCTTGCCGAATTTGAGCGGCGCGCACGTGCCGGTCTTCGGATCGACATTCCACACTGGGGGAAAGCCGAGCGGTGCGCCGCGAAGCGCCAGCACATCGAACGTGCCGGCGAGAATGCGATCGGCGGCTGCGGCATAGCGCGCCGAGTCAAACCGGCTCGGCAACTGCCGCACCCAGGCTGCACCTGCCCGCCCTGCCGGTGCCCCGGGCCGCGCCCGCCCCATGCCGGCGCGCTCGGCGCTCGCCCGGATCGCGCGACCGAAGCGAACGCCGATCTCTGCGGGACGCATCGCCCGCAGCCGGCAAATCATCCACCTGAGCCTGCTTTCGATATGCTAATTCCCGATCGTGACGTGAGTCGGCGGGTTCGGCTGGTGCCCAGGGGGCTTGCGCAGCAGGATGATGCCGTCCCGCTCCTTCAGCGTCACCTGCGTCACGGTCGAGCCGTCGTTCACGCTCGGCGCCTGACCGCCTTTCAATTTCACGAAGGCCGTCTCGAGCGTCACCGTCTGCGTCCCGTTGCCTTTGGGGTTGACGAGCGCGATGCCGTTCGCGAAATCCCGGCGATAGACGCCTTTCTGCCAGGCGGCAGTCTGCGCAGGAGTGACGGCTGCGCCAAGATTGGCGTTGTATTCATCGAACCACGGGACGCTCGCGTAATTGATCGCGGTATTCGTGAAGCAGAAATAGGCATCGTCCATGAGGCTCGAGGCGAGCTCGTAGCGCAGGGTCTGATAGTCGGTGATGGCTCCGGCCCCATTGAAGACGACGAGCTTCGGCGCGTTCACCATGGTCATGATCTTGTGATAGCGCGACATCATGCTCGCCCAGCCGGCATAACCCTCATAGGAGTAGCTCTTGCCGATGTACGCCTCGAGCACCCCGCCGTCCGCCATGCCTTGATACTCCGGAATCGGACTCGTCGCATCGGCCCAGTTGCCGATGTTGCCGATCTGGTACTTGCCCGGCATGAGCTGGCGGATGTCCTTGAAGTAGCGCTGGAACCCCTGCCGCAGCGCCGTACTCGCGGTTGCGCTCGTGTGCGACTCCGTCGTACCGCTGCAGGTCCAATCGCCGTCCGCATAGGGCTGCCAGACGACGTTGTCCATAAAGAACCCGTCGGCGTTCGGGGCCCCGCCGAGGTAGTAATTCTGGTAATAGAACTTCGTCATCCAGTCTATCGCATCCTCGCCGCTCGAATCCTTCTTCGTGTTGGGTGAGTTGTTGATGACGTAGTAGCCATTGCCGTACATGGAGGCGACCTTCGTGCTGCCGCTGCAGCCTGTCTTGTAAAGCCACCACTTCATCTGATCGAGCTTCTGCTCGTAGCTCGCGAACGCGCCCCCCGACTCGTCCCGCTCGTTCTCGTTGACGTACAGGAACACCATCGTGTTCGGGTTGATCGCCTTGATCGCCTTCACCACCTGCTCCATCGTCTGCCCCCCCGGCTTGTATCCGGGATACATGCTGAGGATGGAGAACGACAGCTTCGCGAGATTCGCCTCGTAGGTGGGATCGTTGTAATTCTGTGGCGAGCCGATGTTGATTCCCGCGAGCCGCGGAAACGGCGGCGGCGTAAAGGCGTATGCCGCCCCCGATGCGATGGCGGCGCATGCGCCGAGTGTCATCCGAAGTGTGCGCGTCATGATTCCCTTCCCCGCTGCAAACGACCCTGAAGGGCCAGGATATTCCCAATCAAACAACCGACTCACCGGGTTTCATCGCCGGCCGTCGAGCAAACGCCGTTCCGGGCACGTAGCTTGCGGCCGAGCTTGCAAGCGCGAGCGCCGACCGGGCTTTCGACCCGACAGGGAGAAAACTTCTCTTGCATCCGACCATACCGACGGCCGATCAGCTGTACTTTGGCCGTCCGCCCCGTGATCGACGCCAGTGCGAGACGCAGGAAGACGCGTTCTTCAGGTCCCTGCGCTTGCCGAATGGAACCCACAAGACGACCTGCCGCCGCCGCCTGACGGATCTCGACCAGCTCGTGCAGGGTCTGCTCCCGCGGCATCGACCCCTCGAGATCATGGATGTCGCGATATCCTCGGGTGTGAGCACCGTCGAGTGGCTCGATTCGCTCGCGCGCGCCGGCATCCCCTGTCATCTCGTTGCCGGAGACGCGGTGATGGATGCCTGCGTGATTTCCCTCGCAGGCTGGCTGAAGGCACTCGTCGATCGAACCGGTCGGCTCCTGCAGTTGGATATCGCCGGCCACGCGGTGCGTCTGCCTCCTCCCCGTCGGCGCGACCGCGTGCGCTACTTCCCGCTGCTGCTGCTCATGAGCCGCATTGCCCAGGCGAACGCGCCCAGGGTGCGCTCCTGTTGCGGCTCGGGGCAGGGGGTACACGGTCCACTGCTGGCATTGCGGCCCCTGAAACTCTTGAGCCCCTCGCTCGCCGCCACCGGCCGCTTCGCGGCGGTCGAGGACGACATCCTGCGAGATCGGCACTTCCCTCACCGTTTCGACGTCCTACGGGCCGCCAATATTCTGAACCATGGCTACTTCGATCGAAAAACGCTGCAGAAAATGCTCGCGAACCTGCGCCGGCGCCTGCGCCCGAGCGGGCTGCTGATCGTCTGCCGGTCGATGCCCGAGGGCACGAATCACGGAAGCGTCTTCAGGCTCGGCGAGCAAGGCCGCTTCTCGCTGATCGCGAAGCTCAACGACGGCTCGGAGATCACCGATCTCGTGCTCGGACTCGCGCCGAACCAGGTCGCACCGTCCGAGCCGGAACCCGCGCTGCTCCGGGCGGCGGTCTGAGGTCAGGTCCCGCCGGTGAATTCCGTCGGCGCGTTCGGCTGGTGCGTGGGCGGCTTGCGCAGCAGGATGATGCCGTCCCGCGCCTTCAGCGTCACCTGAGTCACGGTCGAGCCGTCGTTCACGCTCGGCGCCTGACTGCCTTTCAATTTCACGAAGGCCGTTTCGAGCGTCACCGTCTGCGTCCCGTTGCCCTTGGGGTTGACGAGCGCGATGCCGTTCGCGAAATCGCGCCGATAAACCCCTTTCTGCCAGGCGCCGGTCTGGGGAGGCGTCACGGCCGCCCCGAGATGGGCGTTGTACTCATCGAACCACGGGACGCTCGAGTACTCGTGCGCCATATCCGTGAAGCAGTAGTAGCCGTCGTCCATGAGCGTGGAGGTGAGCCCATAGCGCATGGTCGCGTAGTCGGTCACCGACCCGTGGACGTCGAAGATCACGAGCTTCGGTGCGTTCACCATCCCCATGATCGCGTGGTACCTGCTCATCATCGCCTGCCAGCCGGCCCACCCCTCGTAGGAATAGCTCGCGCCGATGTACGCCTCGAGCACGCCGCCGTCCGCCATGCCTTGATACTCCGGAATCGGACTCGTCGCATCGGCCCAGTTGCCGATGTTGCCGATCTGGTACTTGCCCGGCATGAGCTGGCGGATGTCCTTGAAGTAACGC
>JBOHZR010000054.1:0-33764 GCA_050738595.1 Steroidobacteraceae bacterium
GCTCTCCACAGAGTTATGCACAGCTTCTGTGGATAAGTGCGGCGTCCCGCACGGCAGCGGGACCCCGCGGTCGCGCTCAGCCGCCCTTGCGGCGGCAGGTTCGCATGAAGGCGAAGCGGTCCTGCGCGCTCAACTGACGTGCGTTGGCGATGGTATTGCAGCGGCGCTCGATGGAGCGCGCCGACTCGAACAGCTCCGATGGCGGCCTCGTGGAGGCAAGGCACGCCTGCAGGAAGGTCCGATATTGAGCGTCCGAGAGATTCTTGCCCGCCGCTGCGGCGTCGCATGCCTTTGCCCGCTTCACCGAGGCCTCGTTCGAGCGGCTGCTCTGGGCCGCAAGCGGCGCCGCGGCGACCGCCGCGAGAACCGCCAGGATCAGGGGGCGCATCACCTTCATTGAACGAGCGGCTGGGTCGATCGGTTCCGCACCGCGGACGGGGGAGTCCCCGCCCGGGCCACACGGCCCGGGGGCACGCGGGCCGGCCCGACCCGCCCCGCGGCGGGACGGGCCCTGCCGGGGAGCCTCAGCTCTTGCGAACGGCGAGCTTGATGCGCTTCTGCCAGGCCTTGAAGCGCACGGCCGCTTCGCTGCGCCCGAGCTGTTTGGCGATCCGGCGGACTCCTTGCCGCCCCGCGAGCTTCTTCAAAGTGCTCAGCTCCTTGGAAGTCCAAAGGACTCTCTTGCGGCGACGTGGACGTGGCATGTACGGCTCCCGTTGAAAGATTTGATGAGAGGGTTGGAATGGCTTCCAACCAAATCGTTATAACTCTAACATCCCCCGGCGCCATTCAGCAATAGATGCGGGGCCGGGGAGCATTTGTTTGGGCGGCTGAGCCTCGGGGAAACCAAACTCGGCGGATATGGGCGCATATTTGGGACCCCTGTCACGCGCCGGCGGCGGCACCGGCACGCTCAAGCACATCTTTGAAGGTTTTGCAAGCCCTGCCGGTCAATGGCATCTTTGCTGAAGAGGTATGGAGCTCGATGGACACCGACGGCTCGATTCAACGCTCGCTCGCGATCGCCGGCCTGTTTCCCGAGCCCGTCGCGGCATTCGAGTCGCGCGGGCCTATCGACCCGCGAGTGCTCGCGCCCGAGGAGGCCGCACACGTCGCGCGCGCCGTTCCGAAGCGAGTGAACGAGTTCGCCGCGGGACGGGCCTGCGCGCGACGCGCGCTCGCTGAGCTCGGTGTGCCGGATTTCATCCTGCGGGTCGGGCCGGACCGCGAGCCGCTCTGGCCGCCGGGCATCGCCGGAAGCATCACTCATACCGACGAGTACTGCGCGGCCGCCGCCGCGCGTACGACGCGCTTCGCTGCGATCGGGCTCGACGCGGAGCGCCGCGACGCCGTGCATCCGCGCCTGTGGCGACAGATCGCGACATCCGAGGAGATCGTCTGGCTCGAATCGCTCGCGCCCGATCAGGCGCAGGCGATGGGGACTCTGATCTTCAGCGCCAAGGAGGCCTTCTACAAGTGCCAGTTCGCCCTCACGCGCGAATGGCTCAATTTCAGCGATGTGACGCTAACGGTCGAAGCGGACGGCTTCCAAATCCTGCCGCGGCGCAGGCTCGCGCTCGAGGCGCTCACGCCTGCACCCTGGCTGGGCCGCCATCTGCTCGAGCACTCCCGCGTATTGGCCGGCTGTGGTCTACCTGCCCGACTGGTTTCACGCACGCACGCACGCGCGATTTGACGGGCCCTCGTGATCGGACGGACCTTGTAATCGATTGTATCGCCTGACCCGAAGAGTCCCGCCGGCGCTCGCGCGCGGAACCAAATGCCCGCTAAACTCCACCAATCGGGTGTCCGGGCCGCCCGTGCTCCCGGTGCCAGCAAGCTCGCGACGCAAGCCGTGCCGTCCGTGCCTTCCGCCAGGCCTTTCGTGGCACGCGTCTCGCGCCTGGGAGCTGCATCCCGTATTGTCGCGCCAGAGATCGGGCGGCGCGGGGTCGCGGCGGCCCCTCGGGCGACAGGACCTGAATGAACGACATTTCGCGAACGACCGACCTTTCGGTACCGCATCTCGCATTTCGCGAGCCCTGGTGGCGGCAGACGGGCCAGCGCCTGCGACATTCGCGGGCGGCGGCGCTGGTTCTGGCGCTGCTCGCGTTGGGAGCCCTCGCCGGGCTCGGCTGGTTCCTTTCGCATCGCAACGCGGGAAACGAGGGGAACGGAACGAACGCCCGATTCCGCGCCGTGGCAACGGTGGGCGAGGCGGCTGCCGTTCGGGCGGATGTGCCGATATACCTCGATGCGCTCGGGACGGTGACTCCCCTTGCGACCGCGGTCGTGCAGGCGCAGGTGTCCGGCGTGCTCACTCGCGTCTATTACCGGGAAGGCCAGACTGTCAAGCAGGGCGACCCGCTCGTGCAGATCGACCCGCGACCCTTTCAGATCGCGCTCGAGCAATCTCAGGGGAACCTGTCGCGCGATGAGGCCAACCTCGCCAATCAGAAAGTCATCGTGCAGCGCGACCGCGTTCTGCTACAGCAGGACTCCATCGCACAACAGCAGGTCGACACCGACGTGGCGACGCTCAAGCAACTGCAGGCCGTCGTGGCCTCCGACCGCGCCGCCCTTGACAGCGCGCGGCTGAACCTGAGCTGGAGCACGGTGACCGCACCGATCTCGGGGCGGGTCGGGTTGCGCCCCGTGGATGTGGGCAACTACGTCACCTCCGGCCTCGCGAACGGGGTGGCGACCATCACGCAGGTCATGCCGATCGATGTGGAGTTCGCGCTGCCCGCCGAGGATGTCCCGAGAGTCGAGAAGCGGCTCGCGACGGGCGCCGTACTCACGGCGGTCGCGCTCGATCAATCCCGAACCACCCAGCTCGCCACCGGTACCTTCCTCACCCTCGACAACCAGATCGACAGCCAAACGGGCACCATCCATGCGAAGGCTCGCTTTGCGAACGCGAACACGACGCTGTTCCCGCAGCAGTTCGTAAACGTACACCTGCTGCTCGATACGCTCACCGGTGCGACCGTGGTGCCGACGGCGGCCGTGCGCGAAGGTCCGCAAGGCACATACGTGTACGTGATCTCCCAGGATCACAGCGCGCACGTGCGGCTCGTCAAGACCGGCCCTTCGGTGGGCGACCGGGTGTCGATCGCCTCCGGGCTCAACGTCGGCGAAGAAGTGGTCACGGAGGGTGGGGACCGCCTGGTCGACGGCGCGAAGGTTCGCCTACCGAGCGACATTCGCGCACCCGGACAAGGCAAGGGGGGGAAGTCGGCGCGCGCCAACACATGAGAGCTCCGCTGCGCGCCCCATGAGTCCATCCCGGCCATTCATCCTCCGACCCGTCGCGACCTCGCTCTTCATGGTCGCGATCGTGCTCGCCGGCCTGGTGGGCTTTCAATTCCTGCCGCTCTCGGCGCTGCCCGAGGTGGACTATCCCAGCATCCAGGTGACGACACTCTACCCCGGGGCGAGTCCCGTGGTGATGAGCCAAACCGTGACGGCGCCGCTCGAGCGGCAATTCGGCGAGATGCCGGGCCTGAAGCGGATGACCTCGGTGAGCGGCTCGGGCGCATCCGCGATCACTCTGCAATTCACTCTGCAGCTGCCCCTCGATGTCGCCGAGCAGGAGGTCCAGGCGGCCATCAACGCCGCGAGCGCGCTGCTGCCGACCGACCTGCCTGCGCCTCCCGTGTACGCGAAGATCAATCCGGCGGATGCACCGATCCTCACGCTCGCGGTGACCTCGAACACGATGCCGCTCACGCAGGTCGAGAACCTGGTCGATACGCGCCTTGGGCAGAAGATCTCGCAAATCCCCGGTGTCGGGCTGGTGACGCTCTCCGGAGGACATCGGCCGGCCGTGCGCATCCAGGTGGACACTCAGCGGCTCGCCTCGATCGGCCTGTCTCTCGATCAGCTGCGCACGGTCATCAGCAATCAGAACGCGGATACCGCAAAGGGAAGCTTCGACGGGCCGACCCGGCAGTACACCATCAACGCGAACGACCAGCTGCTGACCCCGACGGACTACGCCAATCTCATCGTCACCTACCACAACGGCGCGCCGGTCTATCTGAAGGATGTCGCGAACATCGTCGAGGGCGCCGAGAACGACCAGCTCTCGGCTTGGGAGAACACCCATCCGGCGATCATCGTGAACGTCCAGCGCCAGCCGGGCGCGAATGTCATCGGCACGGTCGACGCCGTCCAGCGGGAGCTGCCGGAGCTGCTCTCGAGCCTGCCCGCGGACCTGCACGTCGACATCCTCACGGATCGCACCATCGGCATCCGCGCCTCCGTGCGCGACGTCGAGCTCGAGCTCGCGCTCGCGGTGCTGCTCGTGGTGCTCGTCATCTTCCTGTTCCTGCACAGCCCCCGCGCCACGCTCATTGCGAGCCTCGCGGTCCCGATCTCGCTCATCGGCACATTCGGTGTCATGTACCTGCTCGGCTACAGCATCAACAATCTCTCGTTGATGGCGCTCACGATCGCGAGCGGCTTCGTCGTCGACGATGCGATCGTGATGATCGAGAACATCGCGCGCTACGTCGAGGCCGGGATGCGCCCGCTCGAGGCGGCTCTGCAGGGCGCCGCGCAGATCGGTTTCACCATCATCTCCCTCACGGTCTCGCTCATCGCCGTCCTCATTCCACTTCTCTTCATGGGGGACGTCGTCGGGCGGCTGTTCCGGGAATTCGCCGTGACGCTCGCGGTGACGATCATGATCTCGGCGGTCGTCTCGCTCACCCTCACCGCCTCCCTGTCGGCGCGCTGGCTGCGGCAGGAGCCGCACGTGCCACCCTCGGGCATCGGACGTCACTGGCAGCTCGGCTTCGACCGGCTCGTCGCTCGCTACGGCCGCGCCCTCTCGTGGGTGCTCGATCATCAGCGGCTGACGCTCGGCGTGGCCCTCCTCACGCTCATGCTCAGCGCCGGGCTGTATCTCGCCATCCCGAAGGGGTTGTTCCCGACCCAGGACACGGGGCTCCTGCAGGCCGAGATCCGGACGCGCCAGTCGGTCTCCTTCAAGGGCATGGGAGAGCTGCAGCAGGAAGTGGCGGCGATGATCCTCAAAGACCCCGGAGTCGCCTCGCTCAGCTCGTTCATCGGCGTCGACGGAGTCAACTCGACGGCGCTCAGTTCCGGCCGAATGCTCATCAATCTCAAGCCGTTCGGACAGCGCGATACGCAGGCGGCCATCATGGAGCGGCTCTGGCGCCGGGTGAGCGCGATTCCGGGGGTCTCGCTCTATCTGCAGCCGGTGCAGGATCTGACGCTCGACACCGCGAGCGGCCCGACGCAGTACCAGTTCGCCCTCGAGGGTGCCGATCCCGACCAGATCAGGCAATGGACGGCGAGCCTCGTCGCCAAGCTCGAGCAGAATCCGGACCTGCGCAACGTCGTCTCCGACACACTCAATCACGGCCTCGCAACCCTCATCAGCATCAACCGCGACACTGCGAGCCGCCTCGGGGTCACGGCGGCGACGGTCGATGAAGCGCTCTACAGCGCGTTCGGCCAGCGGATCATCTCGACGATCTTCACGCAGACGACCCAGTATCGAGTCATCCTCGAGCAGAAGCCGGGGGTCATCACGAGTCCGGATCGGCTCGATCTCGTCAACATCGCGACCGGCTCCGGCAAGCCGACGCCGCTCACGGCGCTTGCGAGCTTGCAGACCGAAGCGGTGCCGCTCACGATCACCCGGGTCGGTCAATTCCCGGCAGCCTCCATCGGCTTCGACATCGCCCCCGGCGTCTCCCTCGGCGCGGCGGTGCAGGGGATCAAGGACGCGGAGCGCGCAATCGGAATTCCCCGCAGCATCACCACGTCCTTCCTCGGCGCCGCCGACGCGTTCGAAGCCTCTCTCAGCAACGAGCTTTGGCTGATTCTCGCGGCGATCGCGTGCGTCTATATCGTGCTCGGGGTGCTCTACGAGAGCTACATTCATCCGCTCACGATCCTCTCGACGTTGCCCTCCGCGGGCGTCGGCGCGCTCCTCGCGCTCCTCATGACCGGCAACGATCTAGGGGTGATCGGCATCATCGGCATCATCCTGCTGATCGGCATCGTCATGAAGAACGCGATCATGATGATCGACTTCGCGATAGACGCGGAGCGCACCGGCGGCAAGTCGGCGCGCGAGGCGATCCACGAGGCGGCGCTGCTGCGCTTTCGCCCGATCCTCATGACGACGATGGCGGCGCTGTTCGCCGCGGTTCCGCTCATGACCGGGCTCGGGGTGGGCTCGGAGCTGCGCCAGCCTCTCGGCATCTCGATCTTCGGCGGCCTGATCGTGAGTCAGTTGCTGACGCTGTTCACGACTCCGGTGATCTATTTCGCCTTCGACCGCTTCACCAAGGCGGCACCGCGCGAGGCGACGCCGCCGGCCGGTGACCTGCACGCGACATGAATCTCTCCGCCCCCTTCGTCCGACGGCCCGTCGCGACGACCCTCCTCACGGCGGGGCTGATGCTCGCCGGGGTGGGCGCATTCTTCGTGCTGCCCGTCGCGCCTCTTCCGCAAGTCGATTTCCCGGTCATTGCAGTCACGGCGCAACTGCCCGGCGCGAGCCCCGAGACGATGGCGACGAGCGTTGCGACCCCGCTCGAGCGCCACCTCGGGATCATCTCGGGCGTGAACGAGATGACTTCCCAGAGCCGGGTGGGTCAGACCCAGATCGTGCTGCAGTTCAACCTCAACCGCGACATCGACGGAGCGGCGCGTGACGTGCAGGCAGCGATCAATGCGGCCCGCGTCGACCTGCCTGCGACCTTGAGGAGCAATCCCACCTACCGCAAGTTCAATCCCGCCGAATCGCCGATCCTGATCCTCGCGCTGACCTCGCGCACGAAGACGCCGGGACAGATCTACGATGAGGTCTCGAACATCGTCGAGCAGCACCTGCTGCAGGTGAGCGGCGTCGGGAACGTGGAGGTGGGCGGCGCCTCGCTCCCGGCCGTGCGCGTCGAACTCATCCCCTTCGAGCTCTCGCATTACGGAATCAGCCTCGAGGATGTCCGTGCCGCACTCAACAATGCGAACCCGAACCGTCCGAAGGGCGTGATCGAGAACGACTCGAAGCGCTGGATGATCTACACGAACGATACGGGCCGCTCCGCCGCGAGCTATCGCGACCTGATCGTCGCATGGCGCAACGGCGCGGCGGTGCGCCTCGAGGACGTGGCGAACGTCCTCGACGGAGTCGAGGACACCCACACGGTCGGCTATTTCAACGGCGAGCCCGCCGTCATCGTGATCCTGACGCGCCAGCCGAACGCGAACATCATTCAGACGGTCGACTCGGTGAACGCGATCCTGCCGCAGCTGCGCGCCGACATCCCGCGGGATATCGTCCTGTCGGTCGCCTCCGACCGAACCATCACGATCCGGGCATCTCTGCACGAGGTCGAGGCAACGCTCCTCATTGCGCTGCTGCTCGTGATCCTCGTCGTGAGCGTGTTCCTCTCGAGCGTACGGGCGACGGCGATCCCCGCCGTCGCCGTCGTCTCCTCGCTCTGCGGCACGCTCGGCGTCATGTATCTCGCCGGCTTCAGCCTGAACAACCTGTCGCTCATGGCGCTCACGGTTGCCACCGGCTTCGTGGTCGACGACGCCATCGTGGTCGTCGAGAATGCGACCCGCCACATCGAGGCCGGCATGGGCCGCTTCGAGGCCGCAGTGAGGAGCGCGCGCGAGGTCGGCTTCACGGTGCTCTCGATCAGCCTGTCGCTCGTTGCCGTGTTCATCCCGCTCATCTTCATGGGCGGCATCATCGGACGCCTGTTCCGCGAATTCGCGCTCTCGCTCTCCGCGGCCGTGCTCATCTCGCTCGTGGTCTCTCTCACGACTACGGCAATGATGTGCGCTTTCGTCCTGCCGATGCAGCGTGAGAATCATCCGCCGCAGCGGATCGAGCGCGCCTGGCGCGCGAAGTTCGATCGCGTGCTGGTGCTCTACGGTCATGCGCTCGACTGGACGCTGGACCACGCACCGGTGACGCTGATGCTGCTCGTCGGCATCATCGCGCTCACGGTGTACCTGTACGTGGTCGTACCGAAGGGCCTGTTCCCGCAGGAGGACACCGGTCAGCTCAACTGCGGGATGCGCGCCGACCAGTCGATCTCCTTCGACCTCATGAAGCAGAAGCTGAAATCGGTCATCGACATCGTGCGGCGGGACCCTGCGGTGCAGAACGTGGTGGGCTTCACCGGCGGCTCGCGGGCGGGGGGCGGATTCATGTTCGCCGAGCTCAAGCCGCTCTCGCAGCGCGGCGCGACCATGCAGCAGGTCATCGAGCGCCTGCGCCCGCAGCTCGAGCACGTGACCGGCCTCAGGATCTTCTTGAATCCGCAGCAGGAGATGCGCATCGGCGGCCGGCAGTCGAACGCCAACTACCAGTACACGCTGCAGAGCGACGATCTGCAGGCGCTGCGGCACTGGGCATCGCTCCTCGCCCAGCAGATGAAGCTCGCGCCTGAGGTCACCGATGTCGACACCGACCAGGAAGAGCATGGCGTCGAGTCTTACGTCGACATCAACCGCACGGCGGCCGCGCGGCTCGGCATCGCGCCGCTCAATATCGACAACACACTCTACGATGCCTTCGGGCAGCGGCTCGTTTCGACGATCTACACGGCACTCAATCAGTATCACGTGGTGATGGAAGTCGATCCGCGCTACGCGCGCGAGCCGGCCGCGCTCGACGATATCTACGTCCCGACGGGCGGATACGCCATCCCGGCCGGCGGGCTCGCCTCGACGCCGAGCGGCGCGCTGGGCGGCAGCGCGTCCGCGACGGGCTCCGCCGGCCGCGGCAGCCGTGGCTCCCCCGGTACAGCCGCCGGGGGCGCCGGAGCGGGTGCTCGCGGCCCGACCGGGCACGTCACCGCCGCGGCCTCATCGGCCGCACCGCCGATCGGCGCCGCGAATGGTACGAGCGCCGTGACCGGCACGGCGGCGGGGGCGGTGGGCTCAGCCGGTGCGACGATTCCGCCGTCCGGGAGCGTCGCGAGCATCGCATCGAGCGGCGTGGCCCAGGCCGGTATCACAGGCGCCGCATCGGTGACGGGATCCGCCGCGAACGGAACAGCCGGCAGCACGGCCGCCGGCGGCAGCAGCTCGGGAGTTCCGGCGGTGCCGCTGCTGCCCCTGCGCGACGCCTCGAATGGCAATCCGCTGAGCGCCACGCCGCAGACGATGGTCCCGCTCTCCGCCATCGCCCACTTCGAGACTTCCTCGGCGCCGACCTCCATCAATCATCAGAGCGGGGCGCCGGCGACGACCATCTCTTTCAATCTCGCGCCGGGCTACTCATTGAGCCAAGCGGCCACGGCTTTCCAGGATGCCGAGAACCGGCTCCACATGCCGGTCACCGTGCACGGCAGCTTCGCGGGGACGGCGCGGACGTTCCAGAGCTCGGTGGGCAATGAGCCGGTGCTGATCGCCGCCGCGCTGTTCACCATCTATATCGTGCTCGGGATTCTCTACGAGAGCTACGTGCATCCGCTCACCGTCCTCTCGACGCTCCCCTCCGCGGGAATTGGCGCCCTGCTCGCGCTCATGCTGTTCAATATGGAATTCTCGATCATCGGTCTGATCGGGGTGATCCTGCTGATCGGCATCGTCAAGAAGAACGCGATCCTGATCATCGATTTCGCGCTCGATGCCGAGCGGGCGCGTGGACTCTCTCCGCGGGCAGCGATACGCGAAGCATGCATCCTGCGCTTCCGGCCGATCCTCATGACGACCCTCGCCGCGGCGCTCGGCGCGCTGCCGCTTGCGGTCGGCTTCGGCGAGGGCGCGGAGCTGCGCCGCCCGCTCGGTGTCTCCATCGTGGGCGGACTGCTCCTGAGCCAGCTGCTCACTCTGTTCACGACACCCGTGGTCTACCTGTACGTCGATCGGCTGCGGCGGCGCGGCGCGGACGAGCGCCATTCGAGCCGAAGCACCGGTCCGGCATCACCGCAACCGAGCTGAGATCGAGCATGAGAGCACCACCCCGTCCTCACCGACCCGAAACAGGCTGCACGGCCATGAAACGCATCGTCCCGCTGCTCGCGATCTCGGCCACGGTGCTCGCCGGCTGTGCCGTCGGACCGAATTATCGGCGTCCCTCCACCGAGACCCCCGCGCGTTTCAAGAACGCCGCTGCGCAGACGACACCGGCGGCGGCGGCGGCGCCCGATGACTGGTGGAGGGTCTTTCACGACGCCGGGCTCGATCGCTTGATCAGCGAGGTCGAGGTGTCCAACCAGAACCTCGCGCAAGCGATTGCGGCGTACGACCAGGCTCGGGCAGCGGTCCGCGTGGCACGCGCGGCGTTCTTCCCGACGGTGACGGGGAGCGGGACGGCGACGCGCATCGGAGGCGGCAGTCGCACGAGCACCATCGCCACGATCGGCTCGGTCGGCGTCGGTACGCCCGGCACGGGCGGTGGCTCCAGCACCATCTACCAGGTGTCGGGCAGCGCGAGCTGGGAGCTCGATGTGTGGGGACGCCTGAGACGCTCGCTCGAGAACGCCAAGGCTACCGCGCAGGCGAGCGCCGCCGATCTCGCCTCGGCGCGGCTCTCGGCTCAGAGCCAACTCGCAACCGCCTATCTGCAGCTGCGTGAGGCGGATGCCGAACGGCGGCTGCTCACGGCGACCGTGGACGCCTACGGGCGCACGCTCCAGATCACGCGCAACCGTTATCGCGTGGGCACGGCGCCCAAGACCGACGTGCTGCAGGCGGAGACTCAGCTCTACAGCGCGCAGCAGCAGGAAGCGGCTTTGAGGCTGCAGCGCGCGCAGCTCGAGAATGCGATCGCCGCGCTGATCGGCAAGCCCGCGAGCGATTTTCGCCTGGCGGAGCAGCAAGCGTGGAACATCCCCGTGCCGGACGTGCCGCCGGCAGTCCCCTCGACGCTGCTCGAGCGACGCCCGGACATCGTTGCCGCCGAGCGCAACGTCGCCGCCGCAAACGCCACGATCGGCGTGCAGGAGGCCGCGTATTTCCCCTCGATCACGCTCACGGGCACGGAGGGATTTCTCTCGACGTCGCTCGCGAAACTGTTCGAGAAGACGAATGAATCGCGTCAGGGCGCGCTCGGGCTCACCGCGACGCTGCTCGACTTCGGCGCGACCCGCGGCAGGGTGGCGGAGGCGCGCGCCGCCTATGCGCAAACCGTCGCGAGCTATCGGCAGACGGTGCTCGCGGCCTTTGAGGACGTCGAGAACGACCTCGCCGCCTCGGACTGGGACCGGAGGGAATATGACTTCGCCAAGCAGGCCTCCGATGCCGCCGACGAGACGGAGCGGCTGACGCTCAACGAGTACAAAGCGGGCACGGTCGACTACACCACGGTCGTGGTCGCGCAGACCGCGGCGCTCAGCGCTCGCCGCACGCTCGCGCAGCTTGCTCTCGCGCGTCAGACCACGGCCGTCAGCCTCATCACCTCGCTCGGGGGCGGGTGGAAACCGGCCACCACCGCCGCGCGTTGATCGATTCGGCGAGCGCAGCCTCGAGCGCCTCGACGAGCGCTTGGTGACGATGATCGACGCCGAGCTGCGCGTGCGATCGTTGCGCTCAGCGCGCGACGACTCTCGCGAGCCGCCGCTTGATCACGCGCGAGACGTCCTCGAGCTCGCGGATGCGGAGCGCGGCCGCACAGACGAAGAACGCTCCGGCGCCCACGACGATCACCGCGAAGAGCCCACCGAGCTTCGGCCAGAAGCGCTCGGTCGCCCAATGCGCGAGCAGGAAATGATTACCCGCCCAGCACACGGCGGCGAGCACGGCGCCGGCGCCGGCAAGCCGGGTGAGAAGGGAGACCAGCGCCGCGGATTCGAGCCGCCCGAGGTGGCGGCGCATGATGAAGTACAGGATGAGGAAGTTCGACGTGGCGATGCACGCCGTGGAGAACGCAAGCCCGCGATGGCCCCAGTGGAAATGCATCGTGAGCAGCCAGTTGAGAAAGAGATTCAGCGCGACCGCGATGAAGCTCACGACCATCGGCGTCTTGCGCCGGTCGATCGCATAGAAGGCATTGACGAGGACCTTGAGGGCCGCGTAGCCGCAGAGCCCTAGCGCGTAGAACTCGAGCGCTCCGGCCGCCTCTCCCGCATCGTAGGCCGTGAAGTGACCGTGCTGATAGAGCAGGGAGACGATCGGATCGGCGAGCAGGATGAGCCCGATGCTCGCCGGGACGGTGAGGAGAAAGGCGAGCCGCATGCCGCGCGCGAGCTCGCTGCGGAAAGCGACGGTATTGCCCGCTGCCGCCATGCGCGCGAGCAGCGGGAGAGCGACCGTGCCGAGCGCGACGCCGAACACCCCGAGCGGCAGCTGCATGAGCCGGAAGCCGATGGCGAGCGAATACACCGAGCCGCTCGTGAGGCGCGAGGCGAACATCGAGTTCACGGTCACGTTGACCAGTGTCGCGCTCGAGGCGACCAGCGACGGGCCCATCAAGCGCAGGATCGCTTCGACTCCCTCGTCGCGCCACGCGAAGTCCGGGCGGAAACGGTAGCCGGCGCCGCGCAGCGAGGGGAGCTGAACCCCGAGCTGAAGGGCTCCGCCGATCAGCGTGCCAATGGCGAGGCCGAGCAGCGCTTTCGGACCGAAAGAGGGATCGAGCCACCAGCCGACCGTGACGCCCGCGATGACCGAGCCCAGATTGAAGAAGCTCGAGGCCATCGCCGGCACGCCGAAGACGCTCCGCGCATTGAGCAGCCCCATCGCGAGCGCCGCGAGCGAGACGAGCAGAATGAACGGAAACATGACGCGCGTGAGATGCACGGTGAGCGCCGCCTTGGCTCCCGTGAAGCCGAAAGCGATCACCGAGACCAGCCACGGCGAGAAGACGATGCCGGCGATCGTGATCACGCTCAGGGCGATGACCGTGAGCGTTGCGACTTTGTTCGCGAGGCGCCAGGCCGCTCGATCTCCTTGCGTCGCGACCGTCTTGCTGAAAACCGTGACGAACGCGGTCGAGAGCGAGCCCTCCGCAAACAGATCGCGCAGCAGATTCGGAATCCGGAAGGCCATCGTGAACGCGTCCATCAGCGCGCCGCCTCCGAACAGAGCCGCGAACACCTGCTCGCGCACGACCCCGAGCACCCGGCTGCACATCACGAAGAGGCCGACGGTGCCCGCGGCGCGGGTGTCGAGCTTCTCGGAGCGAAGGACGGCTGCCGCACGAGATTCGGCAGCGGGGTGGGAAGCGTTATTCAAGTGATTTCTTGATAAATTATATAATTAACTGACATTGCTGATATATTTATGCATACGGCGGATCCGATCCAGGTCTCCCGCGACCTCGCGCGTCGCCTGTACCGAGCCGCACGCACCGGCTGCCCACCCGCGGACTGGGACGCAGTCCTCGCATTACACCGCTGTCATCCGGTGAGGCTCAACCGCGGCGCGCGGCAGCCGTTAGCTTACCGTGAGGGAAACAACATCGTCTCACGGAGGACCGGACTGCTTAAGTCGCAATGGTGGAACGGGCTCGAGAGCGCACTCCCTCCGGTCGAATTGGAAGTGGGCGATGCATGGCCGGGCGGGGATGTGGTTGCATCCCCGCCCTCTCGTATGCAGTCTGAAGATCCCGAGCCGAGCGTTTCCCTGAGCTTTACCCGCTCAGCTCTGGCGCGCGGTGTTCGCACGCGACCGGCCGAACGCCCTCAAATGGATCAGCGCTTCGCGATCACGCTCCTCGCTATTGACCGTCGCCCGGACCCTGAGGATGTCTCGACGGGCGACCAGCCCGGCGAGTGTGGAGTCCTCACGACGGAGAATCGGGAGTCGCCCGATCTGCGTCTCGGCCATGCGATCGGCAATGACACCGACGATCTCGTCCTCGTACCCGAGGACGAGATTGCGTCCGGCCAGCTGCTCGGCGAGGGTCCCGGTGCGGTGCCCGTCCATCATCCAGGCGAGCGCATCGGTGCGCGAGACGAGGCCCACGACCCGACCCGAGGGTTCGACGACGGGATAGCTCTTGTGCCGGCGCGGTGAATCGGGCGTCGTGAAGAACTTCACCACCTCCGCGACGGGCATCTCTGCGGGAAGCGTATCGACCGGCGTCGCCATGATCTCCTGCACGCGCATCAGCTGAAACGGATCGACGCTGTACTCGCGCGTGAGGTGGTAGCCGCGACGCGCGATCTTCTCGGTGAGAATCGAGCGCTTGAGCAGCAGTACCGTCGTTGCGTAGGCCGTCGCGCTCGTGACGGCGAGCGGCAGCAGCGCGTTGTAGTCGTGCGTGAGCTCGAGCGCGAACAGCATTGCCGTGAGCGGCGCGCGCATCGTGCCGCCCATCATCGCAGCCATGCCGAGGAGCGCCCAGAACGCCGCATCGCCGACCGGCATCACGTTGCCGACCAGGCGTCCCACCACCCCGCCCATGATGAGCAGCGGGGCGAGCACGCCGCCCGAGGTGCCCGATCCGAGCGCGACGGCCCAGATGATCGATTTCACGACCATCAGGCCCAACGCCGTCCGGTTGTCGACCGTGCCGCGAAGCAGCGCGCCGATGTTGTCGTACCCCACGCCGAGCGAATGGGGAGAGATGAGCCCGCCGATGCCAATTACGACGCCGCCGAGCGCGGGCCACCACATCCAGTGAATGGGCAGGCGCTGGAAGAGGTCCTCCGCCCTGTAGACCATCTGCGTGAGGCCGCCGGAGCAGACACCACCGATGACGCCGAGCGCCGCACACAGGAGCAGCCCGGCGGGCCCCACGGCGTGGCTGGCCTCCATGGGGAAGAGCGGCCCCGGACCGAGCAGCCACGGCCGCCACACGGCAGCGACGATCGAAGCAACCGCGACGGGCACGAAGCTGCGCGGCTTCCATTCAAAGAGGAGCAGCTCGACGGCGAGCAGGATGGCCGCGATGGGCGTACCGAAGGTCGCCGACATGCCGGCCGAGGCACCCGCGACGAGCAGCGTTTTGCGCTCGGCGGGCGAGAGGCGAAACATCTGCGCGAACAACGAGCCGAGCGCCCCGCCGGTCATGATGATCGGGCCTTCGGCGCCGAACGGACCGCCGGTGCCGATGGAGATCGCCGAGGAGAGCGGCTTCAGCACCGCGACCTTCGCGTCGATCCGGCTACGGCCGATCAGGATCGCCTCGATCGCCTCGGGGATGCCGTGGCCGCGAATACGCTCCGACCCGTAGCGCGCCATCAAGCCGATGACGAGACACCCGGCAACGGGGACGAGGGCGGCGAAAACGCCGAACGGGGTGCCGACCGGGGTCACGTGCACCACGCTGAAGCGCCCGTAGTAGGCGATGTTCGTGACGATGTCGATCAGATGCAGCAGAACCCACGCCGAGGCCGCTCCGCCCGTTCCAACGACGAGCGCCATCGCGCTCAACACGAGCAGACGAAGGTCAGCCGTGAAATCGCGGAGGGGATCGCCGGAATGGGGAGTGGTCTTGCGGTGGGGAACCTGCGGCTCGGCGGCGAATGGTGCGGATACGGACGGATTCGGCATGGACTCAGGCGAGCTGGTAAGGAGAGCACAAGCGGCACACGAATGGTGCCGCGGCTATTCTAACACAGCGCTCGGTGAGGCTCGTCCGCCCTGCCTCCACGCCGCCTGCGCCCCGCCTGCGCCCCGCCGCGCTCCCGCCACGCTTCCGGGGGCCGGTGGGCCCGCATTACGCCCCCTCCCCGCGCGCTGCGTGCCCAGCGGCAAGCCAGAGGACGCCGCTCAGCCCGACGGCGGCCGGTACGATCAGCACCCCCGTCGCGAGCGAGCGCGCGTCCGAGAGCGCGCCAATCAGGGGCGGTGAGACGACGTCTCCGAGCAGATGGATCGCGAGCACGCTCAGGGCGACCGCCGAAGCGCGCTCCCAGGGTGCAGCCAGATTGATGATGATGGAGTTGACAGGCCCGGTCGACATGAAGAGCAGCAGCTCGGCGGCGATGATCGCCGCGTAATAGATGACCGGGGTCTGCGCCGTGAGCGCGACGGCCGCGAGCGGCGTGGCCGCGAGTGAGGTGAGAGCACATAGCCAGTAGTACGCTTCGCGCGAAGATTTGAGCCAGCGATCCCCGAGCCAGCCTCCGGCGAATGTGCCCGCGAAGCCCGTCACCACGACGATCGCGCCGAAGCCGGTGGTCGCCGTGGGCCCTGGAACACCACGCACGCGCTCGAGGAACGTCGGCATCCAGAACGCCAGCCCGCCGAGTGCGAAGGTGTAAGCCGCGTAACCGAGCACCGTCAGCGTGTACGGCCAGCGTGCGAGCAGCCGCCGATAGACCGCGAGACTTTCCGCGACGGAGAAGCGCGAGGAGCCTGGCAGCTCCCGCGGTGCCCTCCCCTCCGTCGCGCCGCGCGCGGGATCGGGCATGCGCAGCAACCATGCCGCGAGCGCAATTCCCGGCAGTCCTGAGACGAGGAACGCAGCACGCCAGCCGTAGGCGTGATCCATCAATCCACCGACGACATATCCGAACGCCGCGCCGACGGGGATCGCCATGCCGAACACCGCCAGCACGCGCCCGCGCGCGCTCGGCGCAAAGTAGTCGGCGAGCATGGCCGGCGCGATCGTCCCGTACGCCGCCTCGCCGATGCCGACGAGGGCTCGAGCGGCGAGCAGCTGGAGGTAGCTGCGCGCCGCACCTGAGAGCGCAGTGGCGAAGCTCCACACGAGCACGCCGGCGGCGATCGATTTCGTGCGCGAGGCCCGGTCGCCGAGCACGCCGAAGACGGGCGCGGCGAGCATGTACACGACCAGAAAGCTCGTCATCAAGGTCCCGAGGCGGAAATCCGTGAGGCCCATGTGCGCCCGCCCGAGCGAGGGCAGGAGCGCCGAGACGACGTACCGATCGAGATAGTTGAACAGGTTGATCAGAGTGAGCGCCGCGAGGGCGCCGAGGGCGACGCGCCGGCTCACGGGCTCACCGCCCGGCGAGGCGTGAAGCGCGGCGGAAACGGTCGGCATGGGCAGCGGCCCTCGATCCCTCGGCAGGCGGTGAGCGCCGACGAACGGCGCGCGCGTAGTGTAGCCGGGCGTCGCGGTTGCTGCGGCTCGAAACCCTTTCCACCCCTCGAGCGCGTTGAATAGAGCATCGCGCGCAGCGCCTGCGGTGAAGCCCAGCAGGGCGCGCCGTGCCGCACGAGATGACCGGATGGACGTCGAGCGCGCCAATCCCCGCATGCGGCGCCGCCGGAAGGGCTGGGCGCTCGCGATCGGCATCGCCTCCGTGGCGGCGATCGGCGCCGCAGGCGTGTATTTGGATCGCCTGCCGCCCTCGGTCGATTCGAGCCGCCTCTGGCAGGGCGTCGTGACCCGGGGCGAGCTCATCCGGGAGGTCACAGCCTCCGGCACGCTGGTCGCGCCGCAGCTGCGCGCCGTCACCAATCGCACCGAGGGTGTCGTCGAGCGAATCCGCGCGCTCCCGGGGCAGCTCGTGCAGTCCGGCACGGTCCTCATGGACCTCAGCAATCCGCAGGCGCAAGCCGACGCGGCGAAGGCCCGTCTGGAATACTCCGCGGCGCAAGCCGCCTTGCAGCTCTCCGAGATCGACGCCGCCGATCGCGGCGAGGACATTGCGGCCGATCTCGCGAGTGCCCAGGCCGATTACACGAGCTCGCGTCTCGAGCTCGAGGCGAAGGAACGGCTCCCCGATGTCTTCGCGGCCATCGACATCGAGCGCATCAGGCTCAAGACGCAGGAGCTGAAGAAACGCCTCGAGGCGCAGCAGGCGCGCAACGACAGCTTCACGCGCTACCGCAAGATGCAGGCGATTCAGGCGCACGACACTCTCGCCGAGGTCCGGGGGCAGCTCCGCCGCGCGGAGCTGCGGGTCGCGGACCTCGAAGTCCGTGCGGGTCTCGGCGGTGTGGTGCAGGAAGTCGATGTCCAGCCCGGCGAGCGAGTCGCGCTCGGCCAAAGCGTGGCGAAGATCGTCAACCCCTCACATCTCCTCGCGCGAATCGGCGTCTCCGAGCAGGACGCACGGCTGGTGCGGATCGGCCAACCCGTGCGCCTCGAGGTCGGATCGCAGGTGATCGCGGGGCGCGTGCAGCGCATCGATCCGACCGTTCAGAACGATCTGGTCAATGTCGATGTTGCGCTCTCCTCCGATGCGCCAGCGGATCTGCGGCCGCAACTGAGTGCAACGGCGCGCATCGAGCTCGAGCACGTGAGGAATGTGCTGGTTCTCGAGCGGCCGGCCGCGCTGCGTGGGGAGTTCCAGAGAATCGAGCTGTATCGCGTCGCGCCCGACGGCCACACCGCCCGAAGAGTGTCGGTTCAGGTGGGCCGTGCCTCGGACCGCCAGGTCGAGATCGTCGGTGGGCTTCGGGCGGGTGATGAGGTGATTCTATCGGACCTCTCCGAGGTGACTATGCAGCCCCTGATCCGGCTGCGCTGAGCAGGAGGACCCGACTGTGCAGAACGGCGCATCGCTGATCCGGCTCGAGGGCATCCGACGCATCTATCTCACCGACACGCTGCAGACGCATGCGCTCGTCGATGTGAACCTCGAAGTGCGCGCAGGCGAATACGTCTCGATCGAAGGGCCCTCCGGCAGCGGAAAGTCGACCCTGCTCGCGATTCTCGGGCTGATGGATGAGCCGAGCGCCGGCGAATACCGCCTTGCCGGTGTCCCCACCGCGCAGATCGATGCCGAGGAGCGCGCACGGCTGCGCAACCGCGAGATCGGATTCGTTTTCCAAAGCTTCAATCTGATCCCCGAGATGACGGTCGCCGAGAACGTCGCGCTGCCCCTCACCTATCGGCGCGGCGTCAAACGCGCGCAGCGGCACGCCGCGGCGGCCGAGGCCCTCGCGCGCATCGGCATGAGCGCGCGCGCACGACACTTCCCTGCGCAGCTGTCGGGAGGTCAGCAGCAGCGTGCCGCCATCGCGCGGGCACTGATCGGCAATCCCTCGCTCATCCTCGCTGATGAACCGACCGGCAATCTCGATCAGGAGAACGGCGAGCAGTTGATGGACTTGTTCGATGAGTTGAACCGCGACGGCGCCACGCTCGTCATGGTCACGCACAATCCGCGCTATGCGGTGCGCGCAGCCCACCGGCTCTCGATGCTCGATGGGCAGCTGCTGGAGCGAGCCTGATGCCGCGGGACGGACCTGGTGGCCGTGCTGGGCCTCATGCCGCGGCGGCCCTGATGCGCGTAGTGGACCTGATGCCCGGGGCAGGCGTGGTGGCCGGTATCCTGCAGGACCTGCGCCATGCGCTGCGGGTCTATGCGACGACTCCGCTCGCGACCGCGGTGGCAGTCGGCGCACTCGCAGCCGCGCTGGCGTCCCTTGCCGCAACGTTCTCCCTCTTCAGCGATCTCGTGCTGAAGCCGCCGGCCGGCTTCGCGCCGCGTGCATCGGTGGCCACGCTCGGTCAATCGAATTCGCATCATTTGGGCGCTCTCTCCCTGACTGCCATCGAGCGCATTGCGCACGACGATCCGCTCCTCACTGGGCTGGCAGGTGTTTTCGGACCCATGCCTCTTGCACTCGCCGACGAACGCGGGCGCATCACGACGCGCGTCGAGCTGGTCACGCAGGAGTATTTCCCCGCGCTGCGGCCGCGGGTTCTCCTCGGGCGCGGGCTCACGCCTGAGGATCACCAGGCGGGCTCCACCCCCGTCGCCGTGCTCTCGTATGGATTCTGGCTGAGCCGCTATGCCGGCCGCCGCGCCGTGCTCGGCGAGAGCATCGCGCTCTCGGGCCGTCCCGCTACGGCCATGATCGGCCGGAACGGCGTCCTAGAGCCGCCGAAGGAGCAGACGGGCCGTTATCGGATCGTCGGCGTTCTCGCGCCCGAAGTGCGCGGAACGTTCGGCAGCCCGGTCGATCTTTGGGTTCCCTACGAGCTCGCCGGACCGCTCTTCGTCGGCGCGGGCCCCATCTACCGCGACGCATCGAGCCTTGCGGTGATTGGGCGCCTCGCACCCGGCGTGAGTGCCGCGACTCTCCGTGCGGATCTGATGCGCCGCTATGCTCCGGGTGACCACGCGCTCGGATTGATGCCCGGCTCGCGCCTCGACGCTCTCGGCGGAATCGTCCGCAGCATCGATGTGCAGCGCGCCGTGCGGAGCCAGGTCCGGCTGCTGCTCGCGGGCAGCTTGCTGCTCGCGCTCGTCACCGCAAGCAACATCGCGCTGTTCCTCATTTCGCGCGGGCCCAGCCGCCGCCGCGAGCTCGCCATCCGCATGGCCTGCGGCGCGACGCTCGAGCGGCTCGCGCGCCAGCTCGTCACCGAGACGGCGCTGATCGTCGTCGCCGCGGCGATCACGGGAGTGCTTCTCAGCCTGTGGCTCGCAGCGTTTCTGCAGCACCTGGCGCTGCTGCGCAATGCCGAGTGGCACGCAGTTACGCCGCTCGAGTGGCGCGTGCTTGCGATGGCGCTCGGGGCGGTGCTTCTGCTCACCGCGCTCGTCTCGCTCGGCCCGGTCCTCGGGGCGCGCCGCGCGGCGATCGCGGCAACAAGCCGCTTGACCGGGGCGCGACCCGGGCCGCTGCAGCTCGCCGCTGAGACGGTTCAAATCATCGTGGCGAGCGTGCTCGCGAGCGCCGCGATCGCATTCCTGTGGTATCTCGCGATCCTGAATCACACGCCGCTCGGGTTCGAGCCGCAGGGCGTGTACGTCATCGCGATGAAACCGCCCAAGCGGGCTGTCTCGTTGTACACGCCGGTGCAGCAGGTCGCGGCCGAACGTGATCACCGGCGCCGAGTGATCGGTGGCCTTCCCGGCGTCGAGGGCGTGGCTTTCGGCAGCGCCGTTCCCGGCCGCGTGACTCCGTTCGTCGCTCTGTTCCCACGCCCCGGCTCACGAGCCACGGATGTCGTTTCCGCAACGATGTTGTCGAGTGATCCGGAGCTTCCAGCGGTCCTCGGCATGAGGCTCCTGTACGGACGTGGCCTGCCGCCCGGCGATCCAAATGCCGTTCTCGTCAATGAGACACTGGCCCGGCAGCTGTGGGGCCGATCCAATGTCGTCGGCGAGGTTTTCGGCCGGTCGCACCTGCGCATCGTCGGGGTCCTCAGAGACGCCGTGTTCGGGCACCCCTCGGAGGCGGTCGAGCCGATGATCTTCCGCCTGTTCACGCCCTTGTCTTTCAATGATCTGATCGTCGTGCGCACGTCGGGGACTCTGCGGGAGCTGAGGCGCGCGCTACGGCAGAAAATCGACGAGGGGGCGCTTCGGCTCGACATCGACTCGGTCCGGCCTCTAAGCGAGATCTGGCGCAGCGAGCTTGCGCCCGATCGGGCGCGCATGCTGCTCTCGACAGGCTCGGCTATCCTCGTGGTCCTCCTCGCTGCGCTCGGCTTCTACGGAACGCAGCGCTACCTGGTCGAGGCCGGCCGGCGCGAATACGCGATCCGCTCCGCGGTCGGTGCCGGGCCGCGGTCGATCCGGCGTCTGGTCCTCACCCGTGCGGTGCTGCTGGCGCTGCCCGGATCGATTGCGGGTGCGGCGCTCAGCTACTCACTCGTCGCCTGGCTGCACGCCGATTTTCTCGCGCGAGAGGTGGCCCCGGGTCTCGTGACGGCAGCCACCTTGCTCACGATCGCAGCGATCACCCTCGGCGCGAGTTTCGGACCGGCGCTGCTGGCTGCGCGGAGCCCGCCCGCCCGGCACTTGCGGGAGAATTGAGGGCCGCGCACTGCCGTGGGCTCATGCCAGGCCCTGCGCGACCGAGCTCGACGGTGCGCTCGGGCGCGCAAGCCATCTGCCCGAGAGAAGCAACAGCATCACGAGCCAGTATCCGAGCCCGATGGCGAGGCGCACCGGAATCGAGAACCGGGGATTCGGGGAGATGAAGCCCTCGAGCAGACCCGATCCGCAAAGAAGCAGCGCACATGCGAGGAGCAGCGGCCCGACCCGCGCTACCGCGCGGCGGAAGGACTCGGCGCGCGTCGGGCAGGTCGGCCGGATCAGCGACTCCCCGAGTGCGGTACCCGCCGCGCCAGCGAGGCAGATGACCGAGAGCTCGACCGGACCGTGCGCGAGGGTGAATTTGAGCAATCCGAGCCCGAGCCCGTGTTGATGCGTGAACGCGAACAGCCCTCCGAGCATCAGTCCGTTGACCGCGACGACGTAGAACGTGCCGAGGCCGAAGAATAGACCTGCGCAGAACGCGACCGAGCTCACGACCACATTGTTGGAGAAGATCTGCGCGGAGAGGATGGATGAGGGTGCGACGTTGAGCAGCTGATCGGTCCAGAGCCGGCCGTGCTCGACGGCGTCGATCATCCGCTCGCTCGCGATGAGTCCGATCAGCTCCGGGTAGGTCGAGATCAGCCACCAGCCCGCGAGGGCGCTCGCAGCGAGGAGCAGCGCGATCCAGAGCGCAACCGGACGCACCGAGATCGCGGCGACGGGTATCTCCTCGCGAAAGAGCTTCAGGAGTCGCGCTCGACCCAGCCGCGGCGGGCGACCGACCGCCGCATGCACTGCCGCATAAGCGCGTTCGAGAGCCGCGGTTGCGACATTGCCGGGTAAGAGCTCGCGCGCGCTCGCGAGATCCCGGGCCAGCGCACGATAGGCCTCCATCGTGTGAAGTGCCTCCTCGCTGCTCGCGCGCGAGCGCGTCGAAGCGGCGCTTGCCTCCTCCGCAAAGCGCCGCCAGAGCGGCGCACGCGCTTTGAGCCACGCCCCGGCGTCACGCTTATCGGTGATGGGAGACAAGCAGAGTTTTCAAGCGTGCGTGAAGGCCGCGCTCATCGAGCGCAGCGGGCTCCGATTCCGGCTCGAGTCGCCCGAGGACGGTCCGCGCGAGGCCCACGCGGCGCTCCGGTTCGAGGTCCGGCCAGCGATCGAGAAGATCCTGCACGAGCGCGACCGCCTCGGGCTTCAGGCCGCTCCCCTCGAGCAGCGCGCCGAGCCGTCCCAAAGACTTGCCCGCGCTGCCCTCGTCGATGATCAGAACCGTTCCTGCGGCGAGGTCGCCGATCCGCACGCGCTGCGCCGTCACGAGGCAGCAGACGAGACCGACGACGTAGAGCACCGGCAGCGAATCGATCAGGCGAAAGAGATTGCGCATGAGCAGCGCAGCGGTGCCGGGCGTCACCCCCTCGCGCGTCACGATCCGTGCGCCAGCCATGCGTTTCCCGGGAGTGCGGCCGCGCATCACGACCTCGAGCAGGGGGTGATAGAGAAAATAGATCACGATGGCGGGCACGAATACGGCCCAGACGATGAGGGTTGCGGTGAGCGAGGTTTGGCGGCCGCTCGGGACGAGCAGGCGGATCACGAGTCCGACCAGCACCCACGCCAGAGCGAGGAGCAGCCGGATATGCCAATCGATGACGAACGCGTAGCTTCGCGTGCCGGGGCCCGCCAGCGTGAGCGTCATGTCGACGCCCGTCAATCCTCGAACGGTGAGCTCGTCCGCTGCCAACTGTGCGACCGGAAGCGTGTGCCCCGGACTGGTCCCGGGAGCCGTTATTCTGATACCTTCGCGCCCAAAGGTCCACGCGCGTCCGGCTTGCTCGCACAGAGATCGGGGGTTCTATGACTTATGTCGCGCCGTCCGCGCCACAGTCGATCGGGGGCGTGATCGACGATGCGATCCGGCTCTTTCGCGCCTCCTGGAGTCGATGTTGGCTGCTCGCCGTCATTCCGGGGCTTGCCGGGGTACTCTTCACGCTCGCCCTTCCGATCAGCGTTCCGACGAATGTAAAGCCGTCCCTCGTCAGTATCCTGCACACATACGCATCGATGTTCACGCTTCGCGTCGTCGGCCTGTACGTGCTGATCACGATCGTCAGCGTCATCTTCCAGGGAGCGGTACTCGCTCGAGAGGCGGCGATCGCCGCCGGTCACGAGACCGCTTCGGCCGCCGATGCGGTCGGTATCGGCTTACGCCGCGTGCTGTGGATGATCCTCGGGGGGATCCTCTTCTCGATCGTGGTCTTGATCGGCTTCGTCGCACTCATCGTCCCGGGCATCTGGCTTTGGGGACGGCTCATGCTCTGGGTACCGGCGCTCTTCGTCGACGATCAGAATGCGATCGACGGTCTCGGCACGAGCTGGCGGCTCACTCGGAGCAACTGGTGGCGCTGTACCGCGATCGCCACCGTGGCGATCATCATCGCCTTCGTACTGGCCCTCGTCTTCAGTTTCGCGGGCAGCATCGCCGCCGGGATCGTGGGAGCGCCGAGCCACATGGGGTTGCGGACCCGAACACTTCTCATACAGATCTTCTCGCTGGCGGGTAACGCCATCTACATCCCGTTGATTGCGGCGATGTGGATCGCCATGTACAAAGATTTGAGGCTGCGGCGGGAGGGCGGCGACCTCGCGAGCCGCGCGGCCGCGCTCGGCAACGCCGCCTGATCAGTGCAGATGCGGTGGGCGGTCCCGCTCGCGCTCCTCGGGCTCGCAGCGGGCGGCTCCCTCCTCGCCGATCCGCCCGACGGCGGCGCCGTCATCGCGCGCTGTGCGCGCGAGGCCGACACGAGTCTGCGCGGCCTGGATGCTCTCACTCACCGCTGTCCGGGGATCGAGTCCGCCGTACGCGGGCTCGGGCTCGATCCCCTGCTGCCGGCGAACTGGCAGAAGACCGCGAGCGCCCGAGCTCTGGCCGATCTCGCCGGCCTGGCTGATCGGTATGCGGGGCCCGTACCGCACGTGAGCCTCGATAGTGCAAGACTCAAAGTCATCGCGGGCTCGCTCGAGCCGCCAGCGGCGCCGCCCTCGCTGTGGGAACGAATCGTGGCGTGGCTACGCGATTGGCTCGAGCCGAAAAACCAGGAAGCATCGAGTTGGCTGCGCTTCCTGCCGTACTGGCACGTGTCACCGCGACTCGCACGGGTCATTCTCGAGGCCTTTGCGGCTCTCATCGTCATCGGCGTCACCGCCCTCACCGTGCGGGAGCTCACGGCCTCGGGTCTCATCGGCGATGGCCGCCGGCGACGCGCGCCGCGCCGCACGAGCCCGCTAGCGCGCCCGACCGGCGAGGCGCCCGTCGATCGCGACGCTCTCGATGACGCCGCCCTGCACGAGCGGCCGGCGCTCCTCCTTCGCCTGCTCGTGCGCGCGCTCAGGCGCTCGCACCGCCTCGGACCCCACCGCTACCTCACCTGTCGCGAGATCATCGCAAAAGCGCGCTTCGACAGCCCGCGGCAGCGGGTGCAATTCGAGGCGATCGCATTGCTCGCAGAGCGCGCGGTCTATCAAGCGCCCGCGCTCGCCCCTGCTGCCATTCCCGAGGAGATGCTCGTGTCGGCTCGGGCTCTGCATGCCGAGTTCCTCGCGCCACCGCGCTCCGAGCCGCTGCCCTCATGAGGGAGCGTCTGCTCGTTCTCGCACTCGCCGCGGGCGCGCTCGCCCTGTTCTACGCGCTCTTCTTTCCCAAACCCGCTGCCTCGCCGCGGACGATCGTGCTGCCGCTCTCCGGCGAGAGGGGTCCGGAAGGCTACCTCGCCGTGTGGCGCTGGCTCGGCGAGCGCCAGGTCCCGGCGATGAGCCTGCGCTTTCGCTACGACCGGCTGCCGCGGCTCCTCGAGCACGCGACGGGGAATCTGCTCATCGCCACCCTTCCGCAGCAGGTGCCCGCACGAACCGCCGAGCTCACCGAGCTCGCCTCGTGGATCAGACAAGGCAACACACTTCTGCTCCTGGCCGCTCTCGAGGACACCCCGCCCTGGGCTCTGCGCCCCGATCCGCTGCTCGAGGAGCGGCTCGAGCGCATGACGGGCCTCAGATTCACTCCGCGCGATCACGGGAAGGACGGCTTCAGATCGCTCACCGTGGATCGGCTCGATGTGGCGCCGCGCGGGACACATCCGCTCTTCGCGGGCGTCCGGCACGTGACGGCGGTGTCGACCTTCCCGACCCGGCGCTGGCAGGTCTCTGCACAGAACGGCCTCGTGCCGCTCGAGCTGGCGAGGCGCGCGGATGACGGCGACGCGGTGCTCTGGCTCGAGCGCGAGGGGGCGGGGCAGATTCTGGTCATGAGCGTCGGAAGCGCCTTCTCGAACGCCGCGGTCGGCCTCGCTGACAACGCGCAGCTGCTCTCAAATATCGTCGCCTGGTCGCTTGGACCGGGCGGCGCGGTCATCTTCGATGACGTGCATCAAGGCGAAGCCGCCTTCTATGACGGTAAGGCGTTCTTCGCCGATCCGCGCCTGCATGCGACGCTCGGCTGGATCCTCGTCCTCTGGCTGGCATTCGTCATCGGATCGGCCCCGCTCCGGGCTCTCAACCACCCGTGGCGTCCTCCCGATGAAACGGCATACGTCGAGGCGGGCGCGCGTTATTTCGCCGCCGTGGTGCGCCCGTGCGATGCGGCCCAGCGGCTGATCGAGGAATTCCTCGCGGGACTTCGCGCCCGCCTGAAACGCCGGGAGAATGCCTCGGTCTGGGAGTGGCTGGAGGCGCAGGCGAGCCTCTCCCAGAGGCAGCTCCGTGCGCTGCAGGACTGTTATGCGCGCGCCTGCGCCGGCAGGCGCGTCAATCTCGTCGAGCTCCAGAATCTCCTGGCAGAGCTCAAAAGGACCATTCAATGAATCCTCTTCAGGAGATCGAGCTCCGACTCAACGAGCGGCTCTCGGACACCGTCATCGGCATGCGCGAGTTGATCCGGGCGCTCATCATCGCGATCACCTCTCGCGGTCACGTGCTCGTTCAGGGGCCGCCCGGTCTCGGAAAGACGCTCCTCGGCAAGACCCTCGCGTCCGCACTCGGCGGACGCTTCACGCGCCTGCAGGGGACGGCGGACCTCATGCCCGCGGACATTACCGGGGTTCACATCTTCGACGAGGCGGCCCGCAAGTTCGTGCTGCATCCGGGGCCGGTCTTCACCGACATTCTCCTCGTCGACGAGATCAACCGCGCGGGTCCCAAGACCCAATCGGCTCTGCTCGAAGCCATGGCGGAGCGTCAGGTCACGATCGATCGCACCACCTACCCGCTCGCGCCGGCCTTTCTCGTCATCGCGACCCAGAACCCCCACGAGTTCGAGGGCACCTATCCCCTGCCCGAATCGCAGCTCGATCGCTTCATGATGCGCATCGACGTGACCTATCCCGGGAGCGAGGACGAGGCTGCCGTGCTCCATCGCTATGGCACGATCGCCTCCACGGCCGAAAGTGTTCCCTCGGGACCGCCCGCCGTCACCGCGGAGCAGATCGCCTCCGCTCGGACCACGATCGATCGCATCCACGTCGCCCCGGAGCTGATCGCGTACGTCCTCGGCCTCGTCAAGGCGACGCGCGAGCATGCACAGATCGCCCTCGGGCTCTCGACGCGGGGTGCGCTCTCGGTCCTGCGCGCCGCCCGAGTCGCCGCGGCTCTGCGCGGCTCGGAGTTCGTCGCGCCCGACGACGTGAAGCTCGTCGTACCGTGGATCGTCCCACACCGTCTGACGCTCTCGGCGGGCGCCGCACTTGAGGGACGAAGCGACCAGGCTCTCACGCGTGCGATCCTCGAGCAGGTGGCGGTGCCACGCTGAGGCAACGCACGTGAGCCTCAAACGAAATGCTCTGCTGCTCATCCTCCTCACGGGCTTGCTCGCGATCCTTGGCGAGTGGAGTCCCGCGCTCGCGCGAGCGTGGTGCGTTCCCGCAGCACTCCTGCTCGTCGGCCTCGCCTACGAGGGGGTAATCGTCGGTCGTTACGCCGTGCACCTGCGGCTCCTCGCGCCGGAGCGCTGGCCGCTCGCGCGAGCGATCGAGATGCGCTGCGTCCTCGAACAACGCTCACGGCCTTACGTTCCGATCGAGCTCCTCCTTTGCGCTCCCGACGAATTCACTGCCGAGCCGCGCGCGCAGACGCTGCGCCTCGCCCGCGCAGTGCCCCGCGTCGCAGTCCTCGTCGCCGCACCCCGGCGGCTCGGAAGCTATCGCTGGCCCTCCCCGGCCCTGCGGATCGGAGGTCCCCTCGGCCTGGCATGGTGGTCACGCCGCATGCATGGCACGCGCAGCGTCATCGTCGTGCCGGACCTGATCGATCGTTTCGAGCAGGCGGCGGGAGCGCATCACGCAGGGGGCGAGCGAGCTCGCAGAGCCGGCGTAGGCGCGGAGATTCTCCAGCTTCGCGACTACCGCCCCAGCGATCCGTTGCGCACGATCGATTGGAAGGCAAGCGCACGTCGCGGACGGCTCATCAGCCGCGACATGTCCGAGGATCAGCACCTGGAGGTGATCGTCGCCATCGATGCGGGCCGCGCGAGCGCACTCGGGGCAGGCGAGATCGATCGGCTCGGGCTCTCCGTCAACATCGCCGCACGGCTCGCGCAACGCGCCGTCGCCCTCGACGATGCGGTGGGCCTGCTGATCTTCGCATCGCAGCCACTCGCAGCGCTCGCCCCGGCCAGAGGCGATGCTGCCGTCATGCGCATCCGCGAGCTGCTCTCGGCCTGTCGCGCGCAACCCACGGAGTCGAACCCGGTGCTCGCTGCGGTGAGAATTCGTGCCCTGGCCCATCGCCGCAGTCTCGTCGTGATCCTGACCGACCTCGAGGACGCCTCCGCCGGCGAGCAGCTCGTCGAGGCGGTCAAGCTCCTCGCGCCGAAGCACTTCACCTTCATCGCAGGCTTCGAGAGCGCCCGGATCGAGGGCCTCGCGCGCGCCGCGGTCGGTGAGCCTCTCGGCGCGTACCGAGCCCTCGCGGCGGTCGAATACCAGAACGCGTTGGCCGCCAACGTGCGGGCGCTGCGCACCCTCGGCGCCGCAGCGCTCACGGCGCGGCCCGAGCATCTCGATCACGCCGTGTTCGAGGCTTATGCGCAGATCAGGGGGCGCAGGCGAGTTTGAAGGCCGAGATGGCAGAGAACTTCTTGCCACGGCGAGGACTCCAAAGCGCAGCTTTCCCGGGAGGGTGGCAGTTGTGTATCCGGGTGTACGGATTGGAGCCTTGGATTTTCTCTCTCGTCTCGCCGTTTCGGGCGCGAATTTGCTCATTTTCGTTGCGCTCGCAGCCTCCTCTCTCGCTGCGCCCGCTCGAGCCGCCGCCGCGAACCATCCCGATTCGCAGGACTCTCTTCCGGAGATTCTCGTTACTGGAGAGCGCCCGGGACCCGGCCTGTGGAAGGTGACGAACGGACCACATGTGCTTTGGATCCTGGGCACTCTGTCTCCACTTCCCAAGGACATGACGTGGCGCTCACGTGAAGTGGAGGACATACTGGCACGTGCCAGTGAGGTGATTGAACCGGCGTCCGTGAGTGCCAGACTCGGGCTGTTCAGGACTCTGCGCTATCTGCCTTCGCTGCTGAGAGCGAGATACAATCCAAACGGCAGGACGTTGAAAGACGTATTGCCGCCCGACCTGTATGCCCGTTGGGCGGTTCTGAAGAGCCGCTATATCGGGGATGATCGCCGTGTGGAGAGGCTGCGTCCGATGTTCGCGGCCGCACAACTGTACGAGCGAGCACTCGCCCGCTCGTCTCTGACCACAGATGATGCGGTGCGCGGCGCCGTCCGCAGGCTCGCCAGGAGACATCGGGTCAGAGTCACGGATCCACTCGTGCAGCTGGAAATAAGAGACCCGAAGAGAGTCATCGGGGAATTCGCACAGACGCCACTCGATGCGGAACTGGCATGTCTGTCCACGACGATGGAGCGTCTCGAGAACGACCTCGGTAATATGACGCTGCGCGCGAACGCGTGGGCGATCGGAGACATCGAGACACTGCAGCGTCTGCGGCCACCGCTCGAGGACGGTGTCTGCGTGGACGCATTCACGAGCGCTCCCGGACTTAAGGAGCAGTTCGCACGCCTCACCGAGGAGGCGCGGAACGAATGGCTCCGGCAGATCAAGGCCGCGCTCGCCGGCCATGCGGTGACACTGGCCGTCCTTCCGATCGCAGATCTGCTGGCCACGAACGGTCGCCTTGCTCAGCTGCGGGCGCAAGGATATTCCGTCGAACCACCACGAGAGCTGGGGACATCAGGAGGGACGGGAACCTTCCATCCACGGTAGATAAGTCGGCTCGGGAACAAGAAACGAGCCTGGCTGAGGCCTCAAGCGCGCGCTCCGAAGTTACCGCCTGGCGGACGGTGCGATACCGTGGGAAGGTCTTGAGGCGCGGCTGAGTCCTGTGCAGGTTCCGTGGGATAATCGGGCAGCCGGTCAACCGCTGGCCGCGTAATGCCGCTGGAGTGCCGATCAGCGCGCACGGCCCGCCACTTGTTACACGGGACGCGCGCTTTCGGCCGCTGGCGAGGACACTGCCGGGTAAAGTCGAGCTCGCTTAGGCTTTCGGAGCTGCAATGCGATCCTACACGCTGCTCTCTTCCTTGATCATTGCCGGCTTTTCCCTGCAGGGATTTGCCGGCGACGGAATGATCAAAGGCCATTACGTCCAGCAGGGCCGGCAGAGCTGGGGGATGCTCAAGCAGTACTGCAGCAAGTGCCACAACACGACCGACTGGGCGGGTGGCGTCGCCTTCAACGTCATGGAGCCGGCCAACGTCCCGGACAACGCGCAGGTCTGGGAAGCCGCCGTGATGAAGCTGAGCGGTCGCCTGATGCCGCCGCCGGGTAATCCGCAGCCGAAGCAGAAGCAGATCGACAAGTTTGTCGGCTGGCTGCAGGACTATCTCGATGCGGCGGATGCCGCGGGAGCGGAAGTCCCCGCGGGTCACGTCTCGATCCAGCGCCTGGACCGCACGCAATACGGCGATGTCGTGCAGGGCCTGCTCGGGGTCCACATCAACGTCGATGACCTGCTGCCGCCGGAAACGCAAGTGGGCGGATTCGACAACATCGCTGCGGCCCTCGATGAATCGCCGCTCTTTCTCGACCAATACGTCCGGGCGGCGCGCGTTGTTGCGAAGCTTGCCGTCGGCGAGCCGGATCCAGGGGTGTCGCAAGCGTTCTTTCCGGCCGAGCGGGTCGATCCGGACCACGAGAGCGCGCTACCGCTCGGCAGCCAAGGCGGCACGCAGTTCACGTACAGCTTTCCGGTAGACGGGCAGTACAAGTTCACCATCAAAGGCGTCGGCGTGGGCTTCAGCACCACGGCGGCCGAGAGCGGACGCACCGTGATCCTGCTCGTCGGTGGGAAGGAGGTCTTCCGAGGCGAAATTGGCGATCTGAATGACCTGAAGGTCTACGACCGGGACGGCGCTCCGGGACGCGCCAAGACCGAGGCGCGCTTCACGAACATTCCTGTGTACGTCACGGCCGGTCAGCACCAGGTCGTGGTGGCGTTCGGTACGGTGTCTGACTCCGTGGATGACTACGTTGTCGACGACATCCGTGGGTTCGGCGGCCGGTTCGGCGGGCCACGCTTCAGTGGTGTACAGGTCTCGGGCCCCTTCGGGCCCGCCCGGCTCTCGGAGACGGCGAGCCGCAAAAAGATCTTCGTCTGCACGCCGCAGGCGCCCGAACAGGAGCGGCCCTGTGCTTTGAAGATCACCGAACATTTGGCACGCCTCGCCTTCCGCCGACCGCTCTCGCAAGCCGATCTCCACAGGCTGATGCCCTTCTACGCTGCCGGGTACAAGCTCGGTGGGTTCAACCAGGGGATCGAACAGGTGGTGGCTGCGATCCTGGTGAGCCCGGCCTTCCTGTATCGGGCGATTCTGCCGACGAGGAATGCGGATGACGGCAAGCTCCACCGGTTGAGCGATCTGGAACTCGCCTCGCGCCTGTCTTTCTTCCTCTGGGACCAGGGTCCGGACCAGGAGCTCCTCGATCTCGCGACCGCCGGTGAGCTCACGCAGCCGAAGGTTCTCGAGGCACAGACGCTGCGGATGCTGGCTGACCCGCGCGCCTCGTCGCTCGTCGAGGACTTTGCGTTCCACTGGCTCGACTTCGACAAGCTGAGCTCGGTCGTGCCCGACCGCAAGCTGTTTCCCGACTACACCCCGCAGCTGGGCCAAGAGTTCGTCACGGAAGCGCAGCTGTTCCTCTCGAGCATCCTCCTCGAGAACCAGAATGTGCTCGGTCTGCTCGATGCCAACTACACCTTCCTCAATCAGCAGCTCGCGCGGCACTACGGCATCGATTCGGTTTACGGCAACCAATTCCGGCGCGTCGTCCTCGCGAACTCGGCGCGTTGGGGCTTGCTCGGCAAGGGGGCGATGCTGATGGAGACCTCCTACGCCAACCGTACCTCGCCGGTGCGGCGCGGCGCCTGGATTCTCGACAAGCTGATGGGAACGCCTCCCGCTCAGCCTCCCCCTGGGGTCAACATGAATCTCGACATCAAGCCGGGACAGAAGCCGACGACCGTGCGCGCGCGCCTGGAGCTGCACCGCGCGAACCCCTCCTGCAGCCAGTGCCACGGAGTGATCGACCCGTACGGGCTTTCGCTCGAGAACTTCGACGCGACGGGTGAGTGGCGGACCTTCGACCACATCGCGCACGAGCCGATCGATGTGGCGTCCGTCCTGCCGGATGGTGTGAGCATGGACGGCGTGAACGATCTGCGGCGACGGCTCATGCAGAGGCCGGATCAGTTCGCTACCGCTCTGACCGAGAAGCTGCTGATGTACGCACTCGGCCGGCAGGTGGAGTACTACGACATGCCGCAGGTTCGCGGGATCGTGCGTGCGGCGAAGAAGGATGACTACCGGTTCTTCTCGATCGTTCTCGGAATCGTCGACAGCGAGGACTTTCGCATGCAGTCCGAACCCAAATCGGCTCAACCTGCCGTCTTGAAGGTTACCTCCAATACGGGCCCAAAAGCGCGGTTCGCTCGAGTCCGTAATTGAGAAGGAGTCACTGATGTTCCTGACCAAGAAGCACATCTCTCGCCGCGCAACTCTCAAGGGACTGGGCGTTTCGCTGGGATTGCCGCTGCTCGATGCGATGGTCCCGGCGGGGACCGCGCTCGCGAAGACGGCCGCTGCGCCGAAGATGCACGCGGGATTCTTCTACCTCCCTCATGGGGCGATCATGAACAACACGCCCTACGGGGCGAAGATGGATCACTGGACGCCGAGCGGCAAGGGTCCCACGTTCAAGCTGAGCCCGGTTCTGGCGTCGCTCGAGAAGTACAAGCGCTACGTGACCTCCTTCGGAGGCCTCGAGGACCTGGCGAGCCTCGATTCCGTGCATACACTGGTTCCGGCCGCGTGGCTGAGCGGCGTGCATCCGAACACCGCATCGGCTTTCCCGGACATGGCCATCACACTCGACCAGGCGGTCGCGCAGCACATCGGCCAGGAGACGTCGCTCCCCTCCCTGCAGGTCGCCTCGGAGTCCACCATTCAGACCGCCGCCTGCCAAGGCAGCTCCGGCTGCTTCTACAGCTCGACACTCTCTTTCCGCGACGCGCGCACGCCGCTGCCGTTCGATTACAACCCGCGCAAGGTCTATACGCAGCTCTTCGGTGAGGGCGACACCGCGCAGGAGCGCGCAGCCATCATGCATCAGACTGCGAGCCTGCTCGACCTGGTCTCGGACGGAACCAAAGCGCTGCAGCGTGACTTGGGTGCCCAGGACCGTGTCGTCCTCGACAATTATCTCGATACCGTCCGGGAGATCGAGCGGCGTATCCAGAAGCAGGAGGCCCACAAGCTCACGCACGTCGCGCTGCCCGATGCCCCGGTCGGCGTGGACGACCAGTTCGACCAGCAAGTGGAGCTGATGTTCGACCTGATTGCGCTCGCCTATCAGGCAGATGTGACCCGAGTGGTCGCGCACTTCATGGTGTCGGAAGGGACCAGCCGGACCTACAATTTCATCGGGGTTCCCGATGCGTTCCATCCGCTGTCGCATCATTCCAACGACATGGAGAGACTTCGTCGCCTGATCAAAATAGAGACTTGGCATACCGCGCGCTTTGCCCACTTCATCGACAAGCTCGCCTCGATCCAGGATGGTGACGGCACGCTGCTCGATCACTCGATCTTCCTGTACGGCTCGAACATGAGC
>JBOHZR010000055.1:0-37150 GCA_050738595.1 Steroidobacteraceae bacterium
CGGCTGATGCGCGAGCAGGATGCGAGCGCCGGCATCGGCCGGTGCGCCCGCGATCGCAGCCGCAGGGTCGCTGCGCTGCGCCGGATCGAAGCGGTGCGCGCTGAAATCGGTCACTCCTGCAACCACGATCCGCGCCTCGCGGTGAGTGAGCACCACATGCTCGTTCATGAGCACACGCAGGCCGAGTCGCGCGAGCTCGGCGATCCACGCCCGCTCGCCGGAATAGTACTCATGATTACCCGTCACGAAGAATGCGCCGTGCCGCGCGCGCAGCTGCCCGAACGGCGCCGTGTGCGCGGCGAGCTCCTCGACTGTCCCGTCGACGAGATCGCCCGTCACGGCGATGAGGTCCGCATCGAGACCGTTCACGGCGCGCACGATCGCCTCGACGTAGCGGCGCTTGATGGTGCGCCCGACGTGCACGTCGCTCACTTGCGCGATCGTGAATCCATGCAGTGCATCAGGCAGATCGGCGAGTGGAATGCGCACGCGCACGACGCGTGCGCGACGGCGCGCATTGGCAAATCCGATCCCGGTCGCGAGAGCGGCGAGGCCGACCACGGCCGCGGCGGAGGCGGATGAGAGCAGACGTACATGAGCTCGCGATAACGGGAGAATGGCCGCGGCCAGGACGAGATCGCGCAGCAGCGTGAACACGGCGAGCGACGAGAACCAGCCCGCCGCAAAGAGCCCCGCGAACGTAATGCGATCGGACCAGCGGCCGCGCCGCCGCGCACGGGCGTGCAAGCCGAGCACCATCGCGCCGTACGAGAGCGCAAGCAGCAGCGCCCCCGCAAGCCGTGCGCCAGGGGCGATCGGCAGATCGGGGAGGACCCGCAGGCCGACGTAGACGTGCAGCAGGCCGAGAATTGCGATGAACATCAACTGGCGTCGGCGGCGTCTCATCGGGATGCGGGGCAGAGCATTGCAGCCTTATATGGGCGCGCAATCGGAGCCTTCAACCGCGCGAATTCGAATTCTCTGGACCTTGCCCCCTGGCGGGGTGATATCGCCTATCCTTGGCGAGTTTCCTCCGGGAGCTCCATCATGGCCACCATCGTAGGCGGCATCGCCACCTCTCACACCCCGACGATCGGTTTCGCGGTCGATACCGGCAAGCAGAAAGACCCCGTGTGGGCGCCGATCTTCGCGGGCTACGAGCCCGTGCAGCTGTGGCTCGCGCAGAAGCGCCCGGACGTCCTCTTCTACATCTATAACGACCACGTTACCTCGTTCTTTTTCGATCATTACTCGCATTTCGCGCTCGGGGTCGGAGAGCGCTATTGGCCGGCTGACGAGGGCGGCGGGCCGCGCAAGCTTCCACCCATCGCAGGCCACCCCGCCCTCGCGCGGCACATCGCCGCCGGACTCGTTGCCGATGAGTTCGACCTCTCCTATTTCCAGGCGAAGGGCCTCGACCACGGCTTCTTCTCGCCCATGTCCCTCCTCTGGCCGCACGAGCACGGCTGGCCGGGCGCGATCATCCCGCTCGCCGTCGGCGTGCTGGAGTTTCCGATCCCCTCCGCCCTGCGCTGCTTCAAGCTCGGACGGTCGCTGCGCAAGGCGATCCAGAGCTATCCGGAGGATCTGAAGGTCGCGATCGTCGGCACGGGGGGACTCTCGCATCAGGTGCACGGTGAGCGTGCCGGGTTCAACAACACGCCCTGGGACATGGAGTTCCTCGACCTGCTGGAGAAGAACCCGGAGAAATTGACCGAGCTCACCATCGCCGACTACGCCGAGCGCGGCGGCGTCGAGGGCGCCGAAGTCATCATGTGGCTCATCATGCGCGGCGCTCTCTCCAAGACGGTTCGCAAGCTCCATCAAACGTACTACCTGCCCTCCATGACCCCGATCGCGACGCTCATTTACGAGGACGCCTCGAGCGAGCCGCCGGAGGAGTCCCTGCCCGCGTACCGCGAGCGCATTGCGCGCCAGTGGGCAGGCATCGAGAAGCTTCCCGGCTCCTATCCCTTCACGCTCGAGCGCAGCGTGAAGGCGTACCGCATCAATGAGTTTCTTCACCGCCTGATCGCCCCCGCCGAGCGCAAGCGCTTTCTCGAGAACCCGGAGCCGCTGTTCGAGGAGGCGGGCCTCACGCAGGACGAGCGCGACATGATTCGCCGGCGCGACTGGCGCGCTCTGGTGCGCTACGGCGTGATCTTCTTCCTGCTCGAGAAGCTCGCCGCGGTGGTCGGCACGACCAATCTGCACGTATACGCCGCGATGCGCGGACAGTCGCTCGAGGACTTTCAGAAGACGCGCAACGCACAGGTGCTGTATTCCGTCGCGGGAGAGGATGAGAGCAAGAAAGCGTGGGACGCACCGGCTCCGCGCTGAACGCTGGCCAACACCTCAGGCGCTCTCAGCCTCGCGCATCCGATCGACGGTTCTCAAGGGCGGGAAGACCCCCATCCAGATGGCGACGACTGCAAGGGTGCCGACCCCGCCCAGCACGACGGCGGGCACGGTCCCGAAGAGTGCCGCCGTCACGCCCGACTCGAATCCGCCGAGCTCGTTCGAGGCGCTGATGAACAGTGTGCTGACCGCGCTGACTCTGCCGCGCATCCGATCCGGAGTCGCGAACTGCACGAGCGCCGCGCGGATGTACACGCTGATCTGATCGGCCGCGCCTGAAACCGCGAGCGCGGCGAGCGAAAGGCCGAAATTGCGCGACAGGCCGAAGACGACCGTCGCGACGCCGAACACCGCCACCGCCGAGAACATCGTGAGACCCACACGCCGCTCGACCGGGCGGCGCGTGAGGGATAGCGCCACAAGCGCCGCGCCGAACGCCGGAGCGCTGCGCAGCAAGCCGAGGCCGGTCGGCCCGGCGTGCAGGATGTCGCGCGCATAGATCGGCAACAGCGCGACGGCCCCGCCGAGCAGCACCGCGAACAGATCGAGTGAGATGGCCCCGAGCACGATCGGGCGCGAGCGCACGAAATGGATGCCCTCCCGGACTCGCGCGATGCGGCCCGCGAGCGCCGCCGGATCGGGTACCACGCGCCTGCCGCCGAGGAATGTCAGACCCACGACGGCGATCAGGAACGTGATGAGGCAGCCCCCATAAGCGACCTGCGGTCCGAGCGCATAGGCGAAGCCGCCGAGCGCGGGACCCGAGATGAGTGCGAGCTGCCCGATCGAGGAGCTCCAGGCGATCGATTTGGAAAGCCGCTCGGGCGGCACGAGGAATGGCAGCAGCGAGCGGCCCGCAGGACCTGAAAAACCCCTCGCCGCGCCGAACAGGAGAATGATGCCGAAGAGCGGCCACACCGAGCTCTGGTGCGTGAGCACGAAGGCGAGCAACAGCGCGCTGGAGACAGCCTCGGTGAGGCGGCTCGCCGCCAGAATACGCCGCTGATCGAACCGGTCCGCGATCTCCCCTGCCGGCAGCACGAGCAGGAACATCGGGACGAACTCGACGAGCCCGACGATGCCGAGTGCGAGCGCACTGCGCGTGAGGTCGTAGACCTGCCAACCGACGCTCACCGACTGCACGAGCATCGCCACGCGCGCGAGCACCTGGGCCGTAAGAAAGAGCGGCAGATCGCGGTCGCGGTAGACCGGCCGGGAAATATCCATTCGAGGGGCCGCATTCTACCGTGCGGCTGCCTCCCTTGCGCGCCATCCGACTACGTGAAGGCCGGCCAGCTGTACCGACCGTTCGCCCCGTGTTCCGCTGTCAATCCTTGGACGCTGCGGTGCGTCCCGTGTGCGCGGCGGACGGTGCCTCGGTGCGCGCCGGGGGCTCGACAGCCGGTCGTGCGACCGTCTGATCATCGACGACCCCAGCGGCGTGGCGAGCTGCGGCGCGCGCGAGCTCCTCGGCCGAGGGCGGCAGCTGTTCGACGTCGAGCGCCGCGAGATTGATGACTTGGGGATCGTCGCGGAGCCTCACGTACAGTCGCCCGCCCGCCGGATGAGGGACCGGGAGCGAGTAGCCCGGGAATCCGTCCGGCACCTGTACTGCGTGGCGAAATGTCGCATCGCTCGCGATCGCATCGACGAGGAACAGGTTCGCGCCCGAGAGCTTGCAGGCGAGCTCCGGTGTTGCCGGGCATTTGACCGCCTTCAGCGCGGGCAGCCGCACGAGCGTTGCGAGCGGCTGCCAGTCGCCGGCGGCGCCCCCTGCGACGACTCGGAATTTGAGTTGCCCGAAGGCCGATGAGCCGAACGCTCTCGCCGGATCGAGCGTGGCGACGGCGACCTGCTCGTCCTCGAGCGTCATGCCGCCGTTTGCGAGGCTGAGCGTGGTCGAGAACGACTCGTCGGACGTTGCGATCTCGATGCTCTCGTCGCGGTCGAAGATCGCCGGTGTGCGGGCGCGCACCGAGAACGTGAGAAGCGCATCGTGCGGCAGCTCGTCCTGCCCTGCGAGCTCGATGTGGCTCACCGTCCGCGACGCCGAGGGCTCGACGCTTTTGCCGATGAGCGCGACGCTCGGCCGCGGCTCCTCGACGCTCGACTTGAGCAGCAAGACACGGCCGTCCTTGAGAGTCACTTGCGCCGTACCGCCATCGCCGGGCTTGAGCGCCCCGGCGGCTTGGGTCGATCGGGCATGCAGCACGAGCTGATCCACCCCGGCAGCCGAGGTGAGCGTGCCCGGGTCGAACTCGACGCCGTTCAGCTCGAGCCGCGCGACCTCATCGAGCCGGCTGCCTTTCAATGTTCCGTCGGCATCTCCCGCGTAGAGCGTGAAGTGATCGAGCCGCCCCGCCTCGGCGAACGCGTGCAATGCCACCGCGTCGGGCGCGCTCGCGCCGTATTGCTTGACGAGCAGTGCCATCGAGCCCGGCCGCACCGATTTTAAGGGCAGCTTCACTTCCACCTCGCCGGGTTTGAGGCTCTTCCATTGGACCTTGAGCGCCTTGCCGGCCGGGTCCTTGAGCATGATGCCGTCAACGCAGCTGATGCTCGCGGCGCGCAGATGCACCGTGTCATCCCGGCCCACGATGAGCGCACCGCCGTCGGAGGCATCGAGCGTCCAGGGTTGCGAGCGCACGTTCGTCAGCTCGAAGGTCGGGCCGGCGTATGTCTCGAATCCCCAGTAGCCCCTGAGCGAGGCGCGCAGGCTGTCCCCGAGGCGCGAGCCATCGAGCCCTGCGGTATCGACGACGAATCCGCCCTGCTCCGCATCCGCATGCGCGGGCAGCGTGACCGGCTCGGCGCCCGGCCGCGAGAGCGAAAGCGTCATGTCGTGCGCGTACTGCATCGAGAAGACGAGCGGCGCCCCCTCGACCGGCAGCACGAGCGAGGACTTGCGCGCGCAGTAGATCTCCTTCGGATCGACCGCGTGCAGCGGCGGCAGCTGAGCGCGCTCGATTGCGGGAAGCGCCGCAACGAGCACCGACATCGGATTGTGGAAGGAGGGCGGCTTGTTCAGCGTCAGCGCGAGGCGGTCACCCCGCTCACTCGCGAGCGCCGGGATGTATTCGTACTGTGCGGTGCTGAAGGAGCCGAGAATGCGGGCGATATCGAGCACCGAGGCGATGTAGGGACTGTAGTATCCGTAGCGCAGCTGCGGGGTGTAGCTCGCCTCCATCGCCAGATCGGCCTCGGGTCCCCCCGTCGCCGTCAGCGCCTCGACGATCGAGGTGCTGTGTCCATCGGTGAGGATGAGCGAATCCTGGCCGTCCATGAGGCACGGCGCCTGCAGCTCCGGGATGCGGTCGAGGCATTTCGAGTGGACCTTGATCGCAAGGCTCCTCCCGAGCAGCGGCGCGGCGCGCTTCAACTGCGTCGGGTCGCTGTCGTTCAGCGCGCGGATGCTGACGAGATAACTCTCCAGGCGCGAGCGGTCGAGCATGGCCTGGTCGAGATCCTGGGAAGCGCGCACGAAGGCCCCGGGACGGCCGCGGACCGCCCCGACCAGCGTCCGGAAGTCCCCGCTCGTCTTCGGGGCGAGGAACAGCAGCACCTGCTGCGCACCCTGCGGGACGGTGACGGTCATGCCGTGCTTGGCGCACTCGCGCGTCCAGGTGTTGCAGCGGTGAAACCAGCTCACCGGCGGCGGGTTCGTCGAGCCGCGCAGGAACGCGAGCACGAGCAGGTACGGCGCGGACTGCGAGTCCGGCAAGTCGGCCTTGACCCAAATGCGGTCGCCGTGCGCGAGATTGGGCACCTCGGCGACCGGCAGCGCCATGCTGCCGCGCGTCACGCGCGCCTCGAACGCGGGTCCGGCGAGGTCGAAAGGGGCGGGATCCGCGCTGACGGACACACTCGCCGCAAACCCAGTCGCGAGGCAGAGACACAGGACGATCGGAGCGCGCAATCGAGATGGCATGCTTGAGCTTCAGAGTCCGGTTGAGGGGGAGAGTTTCCTGAGCTTGCCGATCGAGGCAACCGCCGCGGCCGCGAGCGCCTCGACGGGCTTCGCTGCATCGAGCGTCACCACGTCCGCCTCGGCGCGTGTCGGGGGCTCGAGCGTGGCGAACTGGCTCCCCTGGAGGCCCGGCGGCATGAAATGATGCTGCCTCGAGGCCAGACGTGCCTCGACGAGCGCGGCGGTTGCATCGAGGAAGACGAACGTGAGGCCAGGGGCTGCCTGACGCAGCTCCTCCCGGTAGCCGGCCTTGAGTGCCGAGCATGCGACAACGAGCCCGCGCGGGTATCGGGAGCGATCGGCGAGGCTCGCGGCGATCGCCGCGAGCCAGGGGGCCCGGTCTGCATCATCGAGCGGGTCACCGCGACTCATCTTGGCGATGTTATCGGGGGGGTGCAGCGCATCGCCCTCCAGGAAGGGCAGGTGCAGCGCGTGGGCGAGCGCCTGTCCCACGGTCGTCTTGCCGCTCGCCGACACGCCCATGACGACAACGGGCAAGCGCCTTTCGTCCGCTGATGCGTGCATTGAGCCGTAAGCTTGGCCGCTATATCCCCCAACGAGCGAAAAGCCTACCATGAGGCCCCACGCCAAGAGGGCAACGCGTCACGAAGAAGCGCATCTGCCGAGCTCGTGAGCGGGGCGGTATTTCTGCGGGAACAATCCGTTCGGGCAAGGATTGAAGTGCAAAGAGCCGTCTGCTTCGGCGTCGGCCGTGCAGTCCCAACAGCGGAGGAGTGACAATGGGTCGAATTCGATTCGCGGTCGTCGCCGGCGCCGCGTTGCTCGCGGTCTCGATGGGTGTGCAAGCGCAGAATGCCTACACGTCCCGCAGCGCAAATCTGCGCGCCGGGCCTGACCGCAGCTACCCGCTCGTCGTGCAAATCAATGCAGGTACTCCGGTCGATGTCATGGGATGCCTCGATGACTGGAGCTGGTGCGACGTCGCTTTCGACGATACGCACGGGTGGGTGTATGCGCCGTCGCTCGCCTACGTGTATCAGGGCGAGCAGGTGCCGCTCTATACGTATGCCCCGAGTCTCGGCCTTCCAATCATCACGTTCTCGCTGGGTACCTACTGGGACCGCTACTACCGCGGCCGTCCCTGGTACGCGCAGCGCGGCCAGTGGGAGCACCGGAACATTCCGCACAGGCGCCCCCGGGGGCCTGCGCCGCGTACCGGACTGCCCCCGCCGCACGCCGCTGCGGGACGCGGGTTTGCACGGCCGGGCGGACCGCGGCCGGGCGGAGTGCGGCAGCGTGGGGGTAGCGCTGCACCGCAACGGGGACCGCGAGGTCACGAAGCCCGCCCGCCCGCACATGAAGCCCACCCGCCCGCACACGCACCCGGTTCGCGAACTGCCATACCGCAGCGACGAGGCGCACCGCCCGAACGCGGCGCGCCACAGGCCGGCGGCCAGCACGGCGCCGAGCAGGGCCGCGGCGGTGCGCACGGCACTGGCGGTGAGCACCCACAGAGCGGGCATGGCGACAACCACCGCGATGAGGGCCAGGGCGGCCCGCCGCACTGAAAGCGCCTCTGAAGCTCCTCTGTTCGATGGCGACGCGCGAGTTGTTGACGGCGCTCGCCGAGGCGTATCGCCGCGTGAGCGGCCGGCAGGTCGTGACCGAAGCCGCCGGAGGCGTCGATGTCGCCAAGCGCATCGAAGCCGGAGAAGCCGCCGATGTGGTCGTGCTCGCGGCGGGTGCCATCGACAAGCTGATCGCCGCTGGCAGAGTCCTCGCGGACAGTCGGGCGGACCTCGTCCGATCAGGGGTTTCGGTCGCGGTGCGCGCGGGAGTTCCGAAGCCGGACATCGGCAGCGCGGAGGCCGTCAAGCGAGCGGTGCTCGCGGCGAAGTCGTTGAGCTATTCGACCGGCCCGAGCGGGGTGTACCTGGAGAAGCTGTTCGAGCGCTGGGGCATTCTCGAGGGCATCCGGGGGCGCATCGTCGTCCCTCGGCCCGGCACTGCCGTGGGCTCGCTGGTCGCGAGCGGTGAGGCCGAGCTCGGATTCCAGCAGCTCTCCGAGCTCATGCATCTGGGTGGCGTCGAGGTGGTCGGTCCCCTGCCGCCCGCCATTCAGACCATCACGATCTTCTCGGGCGGGATCTGCGGCCGCTCCGGCGACCCGGAGGCGGCGCGCGTGCTGCTGCGATACCTCGCTTCAGCCGACACGGCAGCTCTCAAACAACGCCACGGCATGGAAGCGGCGGCCTGACGGATGCCGACCTCCTCCGTGCCGCACGATCCCCGCCTGTACTTTGACGACATCGAGGTCGGACAGCGTTTCCGCTCCGCGAAGACCTGGACGCTCGATGCGGAACAGATCAAAGCGTTTGCGGCACAATTCGATCCGCAGCCGTTTCATCTCGAGGAAACCGCTGGGCGCGAGACGGTTTTCGGCGGGCTGGTGGCGAGCGGATGGCACACGGCGGCTCTCACGATGCGGCTGGTCGTCGAAGCCGGTCCGCCCCTGGCAGGCGGCACCGTGGGACTCGGCGCGGAGCTCAGCTGGCACGAGCCGGTCCGGCCCGGCGATACCCTGCACGTGCGCGCCGAGGTGATCGCGAGCACACCCTCCCGATCACGGCCCGATCGAGGTCGGGTCGTGATGCGCACCGAGACGCTCAATCAACACGACAAAGTCGTGCAGACTTGCATCTCGAAAGTGCTGGTCCCACGGCGCCCCGCGCCGGCGAGCGGCTGAGCCGGCCCGACGAGGCGGGCGGCGGGCGCGCCGCTTGCGAGGCCGAGGTGCGAACCGCCGCGCCACGGGTTATCATCGCTCGATGACAAAGCTAGACAAGCCTCTCAAGCGCGAGATCGCGATCGGCGAGCAGTCCTATGTGCTCACGATTGATCCGGCAGGTCTGAAGCTCACGCTCAAAGGGCACCGCAAAGGCCGCGAGATCGCCTGGCGCGACCTCGTGGGCGGCGACGCGACGCCGGGTGAATCCTCGGACGCGCCCCTGGAGGATCGCGGCACGCCCGCGACCTGAGCGCGGCACCCGAGCAGTTCCCGCCTCGCGCGCTCGGCCGCAGCGCCTACTCGAAGTAAGCGATCGTCCGCAACTCGATGCTGTGGCGCGGCTTCGCGTCCGGAAACGTCGGATCGCGGAATGCGGTATGCGGGGTACGCCACGCGCGTGTGCGATCCGAATCGTGGAATTTGAGCAGGATCGCTTCCTCGCGCGCCATGCGCGAGAAATACCACCAGCGATGCGCGGGGCTGAAATGGAAGATCGCCGCGCCCGGCACCTGGTCCTCGTTCGGCATCGGCCCGAGCATCGTCGCCTCGTCGGGAATCCGGTCCACCACGAACATCGTGTTCGTGGTGCCCTCCTCTCGCCCCACGCTGCGCGCATCGCACACGGCGAGCGGCATATCCTGCGGGGGCTCCGAGAACGTTCGCCAGAAGCTCGAGGTGATGAAGCGCGAGTACCCGGGGCCGCCCGGGAACGTGCGCTCGTAAGTGTGGCGCGCCATGCGCTCGGCACGATCGGGCGCGGTGTCGACGTGCGCCTCGCCGGCCGGTGGCTGCACGCCCCCGCTGTGCGTGTAGCCCGCCGTCTGCCGTTTGAATCTCGTGAGCTCACCCGAGGTGCGCGCCATCCAGCCGAGCGTCGCGACGCGCGTGGCGCCGGTCAGCGCCTTCACGGCCGCAGCGACCTCTCCCGGATAGAGGGCATCGACCTGCTCGCGATCGAAGAAATCGCGCACGGCGCTCACATGGCGCACGAGCTCGAAGCCGTGCGTGTCGAGCTTGAAATGCGCCGCGATCGGGCGTGCATCGCGGACAGGCACGGTATGCGCCTCGTAGCGGCCGGTGTTGTGCTCGACGCCCGGTGCGACGAAGCGGCGATTGATGAACGAGCCGCGCGCGACGTACATGATCTCAGCGTCGACGCTGCGGGCCGTCTCTTCAATGTCGCCCGGCGCGTGCTGCGCAGTGTCCGGGGCGGACCGCGGTCGATTCTGCGATTCCATCAGAACAGCGCTCCCCCCGTGCCTCCCAGCATCTCCTTGCGCACGAGCGGAACCGGCGGGCCGCCGTAGCTCAAGAACTTGTCGTGGAAGGCGCGCCAGTAGGTGCGCGGGTCCGATGCGCTCGCCGCCCCCGGCTGTCGAGCCACCCAGTCGTCGCGGAGCTTGCGGATCATGAGCTTTCCGAGCGTGTAGTTGAGGTACGCCGGATCGTAGGTACCGCGCGCGGCCTGCTGCGCGGCATCGCCGGGATCGGCGAAGGCGCGCTCGATGAACATGCGCTCGGACTGCTGCACGGTCATTCCCTGGGTGTGCAGGCCGATACTCGCGAGGAAGCGCACGTCGCGCAGCAGTGCTTCGGTCAGCTGACCGACGTGCTGCTCGGGATCGCCGTTGCCGAGGCCCTCGTCCCACATCATCTCCTCGCAATAGTGCGCCCAGCCCTCCGCATACGCGTACGTCACCCAGAGCGTCGCGATCTTCGAGGGATTGCGATTCGAATACGAGAACTGCAGGAAATGACCCGGCCAGACCTCGTGCACGCTCGTGTAGAGCAGCGCGGCGTTGCCGGGAATGTAATCCTCGCGCTCCTTGGCGCTCCAGGAGGGGTCGGGCGGCGCGATGTTGTACTCCGAGGCGAGGTCCTTGTCGTACGGACCCGGTACCTCGATGAACGCGAAGTTCGCGCGGTTGTAGGGCGGCGCCAGCACGACGTGCACCTCGTTGTCGCTCGGGATGTCGACGATCCGGTGCCGGACGATGAACGACTTCAGCTTCGAGAGCTGTGCGGCTGCCGCCTGGACGGTGTCGCCCTTCGGCTTGTCCGCGCGCATGCGCGCGACACACTCGGCGAGGCTGCGTCCGGGCGCGTATTGCGCGCACGCCTCCCCGAGCGCCTGCGTGTTGCGGTCGAGGTCCTGACGCCCGATCTCCTCGAGCTTCGCGACCGGCACATCGACGCCGTCCGTGTCGTGGAGCATCTCTGCGAAGAGCGGCTCCCCGAGCGCGAAGCGCCCCGTCGCATGCCGGCGCCGCGACTTGAGCCAGGACACAAGCCCATCCATCGCCCGGGCGGCGGCCTCGTCGACCTCCGTGAGCTGCTTCTGAGCAGTCGGATCCTCGACCGCTGCGAACACTTGAGGTACGTCACGGCGGAAGAACTCGGCATAGCCGCCGAAGCCCGAGATCCCCCGTTCGATGAAGGTTCGCGGCAATCGCCCCCGAAGATTCGCGCGGATGTTCGCCGCGATCTGCGGGATGGCGCGCGCGTAGCCGAGGTAGCCCTGCATGCGCGTCGCGAGCGGTGCGTACTTGCGGGCGAGATACACATTTGGATCGAGGAGATCGATGTACCAGGCGGGATTGCGGAAGGGGTACTTCGCACGATCGAGCCAGAACAGATCCGTGTCGATCACGTTGAGCAGATACTCGCGCTCGAAGCGCTGCTCGGCGCTGAGCGTTGCCGGATCGAACGCTGCGGCCTGCGTGCGGCAGACCTTGAGCCGTGCCACTTCCCTTGCGATGCCGACGGCGGAGAGGTCCGGCATGTCCCCGTCGAGCTCATGCCGCCCCGCCTCGACCGCGAACATCGGTCGCGCTCTGAAGTAATCCTCGATGAACTGATTCGCGTATGCGTCCCAGCCGGACTGCCGCGAGGCCGGACTTGCCGCGTTGGCAGGCGCCGCAGGCGCGAGCGCGGATGTGGGCGGCGGCACGCGAGCGCACGCCGCCAGCATGCTCGCGGCCGCGGCGATCAGCAGGCGCACCACGCGCGCCCTCCCCGAGCGCATCCCACCGCAGCGAGAATCCTTCACGATGCCTCCCGCGCTCTCAGCAATGCTGCGGTATTTTGCGCCAGGAGCTCCGCCGAGACGAGACCGCGGCGGCGCGGTTCCAAACCAAACGACTTCAGTGCAGCGTGCTGGACGATCCGAGCGCGCCGAGAACGCGCAAGCGGTCGGCGAGGCGCTTCATGCGCGTGAGGCAGAGGAACGTCCGCTCCTCGGCACGTTCGGCACGTTCTACATCTCCGGCCTGCCGATAGCGCATCGCTTTGGCTGCCCACGCATCGCACCGGATGCTTGCGCGGCGATGCTCCGTGAATATCTTCTCTACTATTTTCAGCGGGTTAGAAGACATACCTGCGTTGCCACACCACATATAACGCGAGTGCGTCGTCCCTTGGGTAGCAAATGCCGGGCCACAGCTGCCGTCCCGCGCGCTCGCCACGCGCTCGCGAGCGGCGGCTCCCTTGCCGGCACGGACCCGCCCATGGTATGAGTACAGTCGATGATCGAGATCTTCGCCAGCCATTCCTATTTCTATTTTTACTGGCCGCGCTCACGGGCGGTTGGCGGGCTGCGCTCGGTCCCATGAAATAGACGAACGAGAGCACACCCGAAAGAACCGCCAGACCCCTGGCGGTTTTTTTTGCCCCGGGGGTCTTGAGCCAACCGGAGCCGATTGCATGCACACGCAGACCGACGACCTTCGCATCCGCGGGATGAGGGAGCTTGCCACGCCCGAGGAGCTCACCCGCGAGCGCCCCTGCAGCGACCGGGCTGCGCGGACCGTGAGCGGCGCGCGCGCCGCTTTGCAGCGCATCCTGCACGGACGGGATGAGCGCTTGGCCGTGGTGATCGGCCCCTGCTCCATTCACGACGTTCACGCGGCGCGCGAATACGCCGAGCGCCTCGCCCGCGAGCGCGCCCGGCTCGAGGACGAGCTCGAGCTCGTCATGCGCGTGTATTTCGAGAAGCCGCGCACGACAGTCGGCTGGAAGGGACTGATCAACGACCCGGACCTCGACGGGCAGTTCCGGATCAATGACGGCCTGCGGCTCGCGCGCGGGCTGCTCTCGGAAGTGAACGAGCTCGGCGTGCCCGCCGGGTGTGAGTTCCTCGACATCATCACGCCGCAGTACATCGCGGACTTCGTCTCCTGGGGGGCGATCGGCGCGCGGACGACGGAAAGCCAGATCCACCGCGAGCTCGCCTCCGGGCTGTCCTGTCCCATCGGCTTCAAGAATGGGACGGAGGGCAACGTGCGGGTCGCCGTGGACGCCGTACGCGCCGCCTCGCACCCCCACCACTTCCTTGCCGTGACCAAGCAGGGCCGCAGCGCGATCGCCGCCACCTCGGGCAATGCGGACTGCCACATCATTTTGCGCGGCGGCCGCACGCCCAACTACGACACGGCGAGCGTCGAGGCGGCTTGCCGGGAGATGGCATCGGCGGGCGTGGCGAGCCGTCTGATGATCGATGCGAGTCACGGCAACAGCGGCAAGCGGCCCGAGCAGCAGCCCCAGGTCATCGAGGCGATCGCCGCTCAGATCGAGGCGGGCGAGCTCCGCATAGGCGGGGTGATGATCGAGAGCAATCTCGTCGGTGGCCGGCAGGACCTCGTCCGGGGCCGACCCCTCGTGTACGGCCAGAGCATCACGGACGGCTGCCTCGACTGGGCGAGCTCGGTGCGCGTCCTCGAGCGGCTCGCCGAAGCGGTGCGGCGCCGCCAAGCCCGAGCACGTGGCGGCCTAGCAGTCGCGGCCGCGGCCGCGTCCGCGGTGCGCGGGTGAGCCCTCGGTGGGGCCCGTGGGCCAGCCTCAGAAGCCCGACAGATACAATGCGGCGACGACCGCCGCGGCAACGATGCAGTACACGCCGAAGTAGACCCAGCGGCCGCGCTCGAGCCACGCGCTCAGCCATTTGAGCGCGATCAGGCCCGCGATGAAGGCGAGCAGCCCTCCGATGAGACTCAGCTCGATGTCGGACTGCAGCGCACCGTGCGGCAGCGATGCGCGGTTCTTCCAGAGCCGCAGCGCCTCGCGGCCGACGACGGGCGGCGTGAGCACGACCGCGAGCGCAAAGCTGAAAGCCTCGGCAGTCACCTTGTCGACGCCTGCGAGCATGCCGGCCGAGATGGTCGCACCGGAGCGCGAGAAGCCGCGGAACGGCAGAGCGACGGCCTGCGCGACCCCGATCACGGCGGCCTGATTGAGGCTCATCTCACCCCGCGGGCGGAACTTCTCCGGCCCGAGGCGGGCGGCGCGGCGCGCGAATGCATCGGAAACGACGATGAGGATGCCGACTGCGAAGAGCGCGGGCGCGATCAGCTCGAGATGGCTGAAGAGCTGCTCGACGTCAGCGTGCTCGGACCCTGGGAAGATCACGCGCACGACGAGCTTGCTGAGGCCGTAGTATCCGACGATCCCGGTGATCGCGGTCGCAATGACCCCGTGGACGGCGAAGCGGGTGAACGCTTCGCGCGAGGCGAAGTACGTGAGGCGCCACTGCCGCCAGAAGTACGCAATGACCGCGAACATCGTCCCCGTATGCAGCATCACGAGCAGCAGCGTGAGCGCCGGAGCCGAAGGATCGAGACCCATGAGTTTCTCCGCCACGACCACATGCGCGGAGCTCGAGATCGGCAGCAGCTCGGCGAGGCCCTGAACGATGGCCAGCACGACGACATGAATCAGCGACATCAGCGTTCCGTAGGCGTTCGGCCCGTGGTTCGGTCGACGTGCGCAGCCCTTATGGCTGCGGCGCGGCACTACATCAGCCGCCCGTCCCCCGCGTCAACCCTCGAAAGCCCACGTGCGTCACACCGCCCGCACCTCGAGCGTGGCGCTGCTAAGATGCCCCATGCCCCCTGGAGCACCCGATCTCGAGGTCATCCTGTTCGACGTCGGGGGCGTGCTCCTCGAAGTACACGGCATCGCCGTCATCCTCGACTGGCTCGAGCATCGCGTCACGGCCGAGGAGGTGTGGCGGATGTGGTTCGGGTCACCCTCGGCGCGCGCTTTCGAAAGCGGCCGCATCGGCGCGGACGAGTTCGCCGCGGGGATACTCGCCGAGCTGCGGCTCGAGATGCCGCCGCGCACGTTTCTCGAGTCGTTCGTCACTTGGCCAGCGCGGCTATACCCGGGGGCCGCCGAGCTCGTTGCGCGCATTCCGGCGCGCTACCGCCGCGCGGTTCTCTCGAATACGAACGCGCTGCACTGGCCGCGAGTCATCGGCGAGCTCGGACTCGGCGCGAGCTTCGAGCAGTGCTTCGTGTCGCATCTCATGGGCAAGATCAAGCCCGACGCCCAAGCGTTCGAGCATGCGATCGAGGCGCTCGCCTGCGACCCCGGACGCATCCTGTTTCTCGACGACAATCTCATCAACGTCGAGGCTGCACGATCCTGCGGGCTGCGCGCCGTGCAGGTGCGCGGGATCGCCGCGACGCGGCGGACACTCGAGGCGCTGCGGGTCCTCGAGAGCGAGAGCTGAGTCTCTTTTCCTGCCGGGCCGTTTTCGCTATCTTCCGCCGAGGACTTCTCGATGACCTCGGGGACGACGGGGGCTCTCGCGCACTGAAGCTGCGCGGCGCACGCAATCTGAGAATGAAACGCAAGCAGAAGACTGCCAGAGAGGGTCTGGTGACCCGGTATTTTCTACGGCGGCTCGCGCAGGCGCAGCGCGAGGGCGGCGGCTCGCGGCCGGCACGCGCCTACACACGGGCGCTCGCCGAGGTGATCGCCGTCTTCGTGCTCCTGCCAAGCATCGCGGTGTTCTCGGCGGCGGCCCTGTATTTCTCGAGCATGCCGCCCGTCTTCTGGACGCGGACGAATGCGCGCTCCACGCTGGGTGCCGTCATGCTCGTCACGTTCGGGCTCGTCCTGCTCGCGCATTTCGCCTTCGGCAGGCACTTCCGGCGCTACATCCGCAATCCCCAGGCCGCGAGCGAGTTCGATACGGAGGAGGACCGTCAGATCGCGTTCTGGCAGAAATTCTTCGTCACGGCGATCTGCGGGGTGATCGTGCCGCTCTGCGCCCTCATCACCATCGCGGGTCCCTGAATCGTCCGAAGCGGTCCTCATCCTGCGGCGGCTCCGAGTCGTTGGACTCGCGCGGGCGGATCTGCAGCTCGCTGCGGCGGTAGTCGATCACCAGCACGTCGACCGTTCCGAGCGCGTCCATGCCGATGAGCAGCGCCGGCTTGTCGGCGAGTTTCCACGCACTGAAGATGCCGACGTTCTCGCCCATGGTGATATGGGCGCTCGAGATGCGAATGCTGCCGAGCCGGATCGGCGGGACGTTCGCCCCCTGAGCTTCCTCGGAGGTATCGGTGGTATCGAGAAGCTCGTCTTTCGTGAACTCGTAGTGCCTTCGCCGGCCGAGGAGCGCCGCGCGAAGCGCGCCGTTCGCGATGCTCGTCTGCGCACCGGTATCGATGATCGCGGTCGCCCGGATCGAGCCGACGTACGCCGTGGCGGCGAGCAGGTGATCCGGCAGAACCCTCACCGGAACGGTGACGAATCCATAGTCCGCCCGCTGCCCGTGGGATCGCTTGATCGTGATCAGATCGTGCCGGAAATCGATGTAGATCCGTTTATCGAGCAGCTCTTCCGTGCCGAGCACCCCCTGCGCGCCGCCGAGCGCATCAGGGACGATCGGCAGCACCGTCGAGTCGATCTCCAGATCGCCGACGATGAGGTTCTGCACATGGATCGCCGGCACGTCCACCGTGCCCAGCACACCGCGCAGCAACACGTGCGAGGCGCAGAGCGGCATTCCGAGCGCCTGAGCAACGGCCGCCGTCACGGCCGAATGGCTCGCCCCCGTGTCGAGCACGAGCCGGAACGGACCTTTGCCGTCGATCAACACGGGCGCCCAGATCCGGCCGATGCGATCACGGAGTGTCGGGGCGACATATCTGGGCTCGGGCGCCTCGACCGCGACTTCCTGGAGCGGCTCGGAGGCGAGCGCCAGCGCGGCGGCCGTCGCTGATGGTGCAGCCGGCGCGCCGGGTGTGGTGCTCCGCGGCGTGCCGGCGGTTGCGGGCCCTGCGGGCATTGCGGGCATTGCGGGCATTGCGGGCATTGCGGGCGAGATGACCTTGGCTGCGGCCTCCGCCGCTAAGCCGGTGGGATTCGCGAGCGGGGCAGGCGCGGCGGGTCTCACACAGTCGGTCAGGTTCGCCGCGGCACACAGCGAGCACACGAGGAGCCCCGGGAGCGCCGCAGCGAGCACGCTGCTGACTCGTGACCCCCGACGAACGGATGTTCGACCCGCCGGCATCTCGCTTCCCTCGAGTGACTTGCGCTCGATCATACTCGCTCACTCGGTGTTCGCGTGCGCAACCGGCCGCGTGGAGCGCGACCTGTCCCGCAGTGCGAATAGAACTCAATGCGAATAAAAGATGTGCGGCGGCTCGTCCATGACCTGCGTGAGATCGGGCGCCGGGGTGCCCTCTGAGAAGTCCACGGCGCGGTACTTGCCGCGAAAGAACACCAGCGGGCGCAGCGGCTCGATGCCGCGATGAAGGGCGGCGACGCGGCCCGTCACGATCCAGTGGTCGCCCCCGTCGCTCACGCGCTCGACGTCGCAGCCGATCGCGGCGAGACTGCCCTCGAGCCGCGGGCCGGCGGGGGACGGCACGAACCGGAAAGGCGGTGCGGGCGAGGATTTCCATCCGCCTGCGAAATATGTCGAAAGCGCCTCCTGGTCCTCGCGCAGGTAGTTGAGCGTGAACTGCCGCAGCTGTTCCAGGTGCGCTGCAATGCGCGCCTGCTTCGCGGCGCAGAACAGCATCAGCATCGGATCGAGCGACAGCGAGACGACCGCATTCGCCGTCATCGCATGCACCTCCCCGCGAGCCTCGAGCGTCACGATCGCCACGCCGGTCGCAAAGAGCCCTGCGAGATCGCGAAACGCGCGCTGATCGAGGGAAGCCTTTGCGCTCACGGCTGGGCACTCACCGAGCGGCCAGCACCGGCGGCACAGCTTTCGCTCGAGGCACGCGCTTCGGTCGCCGTGCGGGCCGCGTGCCAGAGTGCGCGGCATCGCTGCGCAAGCTCCAGGGGCGGGCAGTGCGCCGGATCGAGCGCGAGGTCGCAAGGTTTGAGCGGCCCGTAGAGCGCGGGATCCGAGGCCTGAAAGAGCGCGACGGTCGGCACGGCCGTCGAGCTCGCAAGGTGCATGGGGCCCGTATCACCCGCGATGAACAGACGCGTCGAGCTGATGGCGGCGGCGAGGACCCGAGGAGACTCGAGGTGCAGCACCGCGCTGCGCGCGTCCGTTGCCGCTCGGTCCGCCGCGGGCAGAATCTCGAGCGGCACCGCGTCGGGCTCGAGCTCGAGAAAGGCGCTCCAGAATGCGCGCCAGTACTCCCGCGCGATCGTCTTGTGGCCGGTCGCATGCGCAAAGAAGCCGAAAACCCCGTCGATTCTCGCTGCCACGGGAGCGGCTGCCTTCGCTGCGATGGCGTGCTCGACCGCCGCACGGCCGGCAGCGAGCTCCTCTTTCGTGAGGGACAGTTGCAGCCGCACGGGACCCGTGGCGAGCTCGGCCCCGAGCGCCCGGCTGAGCAGATAGACCGGCTGCACCGCCTGATGAAGCGTCTCCTGCGGCAAGGGCACGGCATGCGTCAGCGGCGCCCATTGGCTCGCGGAGGCGAATCCCAGCCGGTACCGCGCACGCGCGAGCGTCAGCACGATCCGGTCGCTCGTTGAATCCGGTGCCGGATCGATTGCCAGATCGTAGCGCTCGCGGCGTACCCTGCCGAGGGCTGCCGCGTAGCGCCAGGGCAGCTGCACGCCTTTGTAGGGGAATGCAATGACGTGGCGCACCCCCGGGATCGGCCCGAGCAGCTCCCGCGCGTACGGGTAAGCGCTCGCGACATCGATCGCTGCACGCGGCAGCAACTCTCGGAGCCGCTCGATGAGCGGCGTCAGGAACATCGCGTTTCCCATGCGCGCGTTGATGCGGCAGACGAGCACGGTCGCGAGCTCCGCGGGAACGAGGCGAACCGCACGCGGGCCGCGAGCCATCACGCTCGCTGCTGCCCGCCCGAGGCGGAAGCGGGAGCGTTCGCGCAGATCGCGCAGCGCGCGGCGGACACGCCAGCGGAGCTTCGTCCGCTCGCGCGAGAGGGATTCTGAGCTCGTGATGGAGGCGGTCCGTCGAAAAGAAACGATTCTACATGGACGGAGCGGTTGCCAGGATTCGGCCGCCGTTGGGCGGCAGAGGCGCCTCAGAATGCGAAGTACGGGCCGGGCCCTTGGGACGTCGTGTTGCAGCTGACTCCAGACTGGTCGCAATCGATGGCGGTGTAGAGGTTGAGGCCGAAGAAGAACGGCAGACCCCAGTCGAACGCCTGGCTCGATCCCGTCGAGCACTGCGAGCTCGAAGAGCTCACCGGGCAGCCGGCGAGGTCGTCGAACGCCGAGTTCGCCACACTCAAGGCGTCGGCATCCCCGACGTAGAAGGTCACGTTGGACGTGGGCGTGCCGCTCGTCCCCGCGATGGTCGCGGAGAGCGATGTCTCCGAGGCGGGACAGTAGAAGCCGACGTTCTGCTGACACGGAGTCAGGCTGGTGTCAGAGAAATAGTACGCGTTCGAGCCGCTGTCGATGTAGCTCAAGGGCATGGAGGCGGTACCGAACGTCGTCATGATATCGCCGGAGCTCGGGTCGGCCGGAAAGACGTTTGTCGCAGCAAACTGATTGTTGCTCTCGGTGTCGATTCCGAAGACCATCGAGCCCTGGACGGACGGCGCTCCACCGGCGGTGAGGCTCGGAAGCTCGATGATGACTCCGTTGTTGTCGGTCGCGAAGAACGCAACGGGGTTGCTCACCTGCTGCGCCAAGCTCACCGTGAAAGCGGTGCACGCGGCGGTCGGAGAGGGGCATACGTAATAATAGGTGTTCTGCGCGGTCGTCGTGCATCCGCTGCCGCAGTCTTGCACGAAGGGGCCCACGCCGATGATGCCGTTGGCCCCGAACGTCGCGACGGTATTCTCCGCCGTCCCGTAAGTCGAGCACCCGCTCGGCACTTGCGTATACGAAGCGTCTCCAATCACCTGAACCTCGAGTCCGGACGCTTTCTCACCCGCGATCTGCAGGTCCGCCTTCCTGATGGGACCCCAGCTGTACCCATCGGCGAACTGCGTGCATTCCGCGAGCGCGTGGCCGCTCTGGGTCTCATTGACGACGGGCAATGCGGCGGCGAGCGTCGGGCTGAGCGCTCCAGCGATGATTCTCAAGCCATACGAGCCGGTGTCGACCTGCACGTGATCGATCGTCTGGCAGTTCGTCGTGCTCCCGGGCGCGCACAGCACGACCGTCACGTACAGAATGTTCACCTCACCCTCGCCCTGGTAGTAGGCACAGGTCGGGCCCGCGTCGACGACGACGGTTGCGACGTTCGAGGAGCCGGTGTTGGTCCCGCCCGACGCCACACAGCTGCTGCCGCCACTCGAGCTGCTGCTGCTCGAGCTACTGCTCGAGCTGCTGCTCGAGCTGCCGCCGCCTACGACGAGGTTGCCTCCCGAGCCGCCGCCGCACCCGGCGACGCAGAGAGCGATGAGTGCCATGGAGATCGACAGATTGATCAGTGCGCGCAAGAGCGAGCTCTCCGGAATCGTTTCGGGGGACTCAAGGATCGTGTCCGGCGCAGCGCGGCTGCGCTACCGGATGGAATCCGGCGTGATGCCCGGCGGGAGGAGCGAAGGCACGTACGCGCGGCCGTGGAACGCCCGCATGCGGCCATTGGACTGCACGATGAGATCGGGCTGCCTCAGCTCGAAGTGCCTGCGAGCGGCCGCGCCATGGCGCACGCTCTTCGAGGCGCTCACGAACTGCTGGAAATAACTGCCGAAGAGCTGCCGCAGATCAGGCTTCGAGGGCCCCGTCCAGCTCACTGCGAACACGGTGCCGTTCGGGGAGACGTATTCGCGCACCAGCGTTCCCGAGGGTGCCTCGATCTCCTGCACCGTGTAGCCGACCGCGGACGTAACGCCCCGCTGCTGCGCGTGCATGTGGACGCGGTCGGTCGATACGGAGGCGACATTGTCGCCGAGCGCGGCGAGCGCCGGGAGCGACGAGAGCGCCGCTATCGCGAGCAGGGCGCCGCCGATCATCGCTGAGTAAACTCTTGTTCGCATCGTCTCCGTCCAATCTTCGCCCAACCGGCCAGTATTTCAAATGCGGCCGCGCCGGCGAGGTGCTGCGGCGAGTCCCGCAAGTGAGAGCCCCTCGTCGATGATACCCGCACGAGAAGTCGCGCAAGCCGTCATACGCTGATGCTTGGAGGCGACAAGCGCGAAAATTGCGACGCCGCGCTCACTCGGCACACAACGCACGAAGGACAGGCAAGTTGACACACATCATCGGCCGCAGCTCCGGGATCTCAACCGAACAGCTCGCGCAGCACGATCGTCCGCTCCCGATCCGGCCCCGTCGAGATCATATCGATCGGAACCCCCGCGAGCGCCTCGATGCGCTCAAGATAGCGCCGAGCATTGGCAGGCAGTGCCGCGAGCTCCGTGAGGCCGGCGGTTGACTGCTTCCATCCCGGCAGCTCCTCGTAGACCGGCTCCACTTCGGCATAGGCGTCGACGAAAAGCGGCGGCTCCGAGACGATCTCCTTCCCCGTGCGATAGCCCACACAGATGCGCAGGGTCTCGAGCGCATCGAGCACGTCGAGCTTGGTGATCGCAAGACCGGTGACGCTCGACTGCATGACGCAGCGGCGCAGCACGACGGAGTCGAACCAACCGCAGCGACGGCGCCGCCCGGTCACCGAGCCGAACTCGTGTCCCACCCGAGCGAGATATTCGCCATCCGCATCGGTGAGCTCGGTCGGAAACGGCCCCGCGCCGACCCGCGTCGTGTACGCCTTCGTGATCCCGAGCACCTCGTCGAATGCCCGAGGTCCGAGCCCGACACCGGTTGCCGCGAAGCCCGCCGTGGTGTTCGAGGAGGTGACATACGGATAGGTTCCGAGATCGATGTCGAGCATCGCCGCCTGAGCGCCCTCGAACAGGACGTTCGCGCCGTTCGCGCGCAGCGCGGCGAGCGCCTGGCTGACATCCGTGACGAGCGGCCGCATGCGCTCCCCGAGCGCAAGCTGCTCAGCGAGCGTGGCCTGGAAGTCGACAGGAGGCTGCCGGAAGTACTGCTGCAGGACGAAGTTGTGGAAGTCGAGCACCTCGCCGAGCTTCGCGGCGAAGCGATCGCGCTGAAAAAGATCCGCCACCCGCACCGCGCGGCGGGCCACTTTGTCCTCGTACGCCGGCCCGATGCCGCGCCCGGTGGTGCCGATCGCGTTCGGACCCCGGGCCTGTTCGCGCGCGCGGTCGAGCGCCACGTGGGAGGGCAGGACGAGCGGACAGTTCGGCGAGATGCGCAGCCGGTCGAACACGGGCACGCCCTGCTCGAGCAGCATGTCCGCCTCGCGCATCAGCGCCTCGAGCGAAAGCACGACCCCGTTGCCGATGAAGCAGCGCGCGGCTCCGCGCAGGATTCCAGAAGGGATGAGCGAGAGGACGGTCTTGCGCCCGCCGATGACGAGGGTATGGCCGGCGTTGTGCCCACCCTGGAAGCGGGCGACCGCGGCGGCCCGCTCGGCGAGCAGATCGACGATCTTGCCCTTGCCCTCATCGCCCCACTGCGTGCCGATGACGATGACGAACTTGCCCATGCGCCTACCGGACGAGAAAGAGGATCAACACCCCGACGAGCATGCTGCCGAGGCCGGCTATTCTGAGCTCCCGGTCGCCCATCTGCGTGAGCCGCGCAAGCGTCCTCTTCAACCCCGAGGGGTTGAGGAACGGCATGATGCCCTCGAAAACGAACAGCAGCGCGATCGCCGCGGCGAGATCCGTGAAGCGGAAAGTGAGCACCTCGAGGAAACCTCTCGGCCGCGCGGGTGTGCGCCCCAGCGCCTCAGCGCCGCGCGCCCCCGGGGTCTTTCATGTATTTGAAGAAGTCGCTGTCGGGCGACAGCACGAGCACGCCGTTCGACTGGCCGAGGGCCCGCTCGTAAGCCTGCATGCTCCGATAAAATGCGTAGAACTCGGGGTTCGACGCTCCCGCGCGCGCGTAGATGCCCGCCGCCTGCGCATCGGCCGCTCCCTTGAGCGTCAGCGCATCACGCTGCGCGCTCGAGACGATCTCGGTCTGCTCGCGGTCGGCCGCGGCACGGATGCTCTTCGCGGAGCTGTCGCCCTCGGCCCTGAGCTCGCTGGCGGTCTTCTGGAAGGTTTCCTTCATCTGGTCGTAAACGTGCGCGGCGACCTCATCCGGCAGGTCGATGTTCTCGACGCGTACGTCGATGAGGTCCACACCGAGCGCCGAGGCGGCCCGGCGCGCACTGTCGAGCGTCGAAGCCGTGATGGCCGGGCGCTCGGCGCTCACGACCTGCGCGAGCGTGCGCCCTGCCACGACGGCCTTGATACGGTCCTGAACGATCGAGGTCAGCCGGTCGCCCGCGCTCGCCTCGTCGGCGCCCGTCGCCTCGTAGTAGCGCACCGGGCTCACCACGCGCCACTTGACGGAGAAGTCGAGGATGAGCGCGCGGTCATCGCTCGTGAGGAACGTCGACATCGGATGCGCGAGAGTGAGCATGCGCCGGTCGATCTTCACGACCTGCTCCCACGGCCACTTCACGTGCAGCCCCGGACCGTACGTCGTGTCTTCTATCGCACCGAACCGCATGCGGATCGCGTACTCGGTCTCGCTCACCGTGAACAGCGAGGTGAGCGCGACGAGCACCACGATCGCAGCAGCCACGACGCTCGGGACGAGGCGGCCGGTCATCAGCGCTGGCCCCGGCTGCGATCGCCCTCGACCGTCACCGTCTCGGTATCCGGCGGCGGGCTGCTGCCTGCCGGGGGGCTCGCCGGCTGCGTGCCCGCATCGCTCGGCGAGCCGGCGCCGCGGCCGATGAGCTTGTCGAGCGGCAGATAGATGAGATTCCCCCCGGCGCCGGACTTCTGCTGGACGATGACCTTGTTCGCGCGCGAGAGAACGTCCTCCATCGTCTCGAGATAGATCCGCTCGCGCGTCACCTGCGGCGCCCGCGCATAGGCCGCCTCGACCTGCGTGAAACGGGAGGCGTTGCCCTGCGCGAGCGCAATCACACGCGCCTTGTATGCCGCCGCATCCTGGTGGATCTTGTCCGCCTCGCCCCGTGCGGACGGCACGATGCCGTTCGCGTACACCTGCGCCTCCTCGATCGCGCGCTCGCGATCGGCGACCGCCTTGTTCGCGTCGCGCTGGGCGGCGACCACCGCATCAGGTACCTCGACGTCGGTGAAGTTGACGCTCGTCACCTCGATCCCCGCGCCATACTCATCCAGCCGGCTCTGAATCAGCGCCTTGGCGCGTGCCGTGAGCTGCGGGCGCTTCGCGCCGGCGAGCAGATCCGCCAGGCGTCCTTGGCCGACGACCTCCCGGATCGCCTCCGCGCTCGCCTCGCGCAGCGCCTCCTCGGGATCGCGCACGCCGAAGAGGAATTTCAGCGGATCGGCACGCCGGTACTGAACGTCGACGCGCAGATCGACGAGGCTCGCGTCGGAGGTGAGCACCGTCGGACTCAATTCCTTGCTGGCAACGTTCATCACGTTGACCTTGCTCAGCGTCTCGATCGGCCAGGGGAAGTGCCAACCCCAGCCCTCGCCGCGCACGGCGACGAGACTGCCGAATCTCGTGAGCACCCCGCGCTCGGCCGCGCCCACCTGGAAGAAGCCGCTGCCGAGCCACAGCGCGATGGCGACGAGCGCGACCGTCCACGCGAGCGAGCTCGTGGTCTCACTTGCCGGATTGAGCAGCGACTCGAGTTTGCGCTGCCAGTGCTTGACCTTCTCGTCCAGGGCGGTACTTCCTCGGTCCGGGCGCCGGCCCCCAAGGATTGCCGCCGCCGCGTGGATTCCACGTCATCGCTTCAGTCCGGCGCTGCGCGATCTCAAACGATCGATTGTAGGTACGCGTCGTGGGCGGCACAAGGCGCCTCAGCCGCTGCGTCGCCGTCCGCGGCCGCGCACGACGAGACAGACTGCACTCCGCATGCGCGCGCGAGCGCTTCGAGCTCGGCGTCCGGCAGCTCGACCGCGAGATCGATCGTGCCGTCCTCGAGCGTGCGCTCAGCGCGCACGACGCCGCGCGCGTATAACCGCGCGCGCAGCGCCCCCGCCGCCGGCGAAATGCGCAGCCGCGCGGCGCGCGCCAGGCGCGAGAGGCGCTCCGCGATCGCGTGCTGCAGCAGATCAAGTCCGTCGGCGCGCGCTGCCGAGCACCACACCGCAGCCGCCCGCGCCTGCTCGTCACGCTCGAGACGGGCCGCCGTGCCGAGGCGATCGATCTTGTTGTACACCAGCACCTGCGGGATGTGCTCCGCGCCGATCTCCGCGAGCACGGCGTCCACCTGAGCGCGGTGGACCTCGCGGCGCGGATCGCTCGAATCGATGACGTGCAGCAGCAGACTCGCTTCGCGAGCCTCCGTGAGCGTCGCCTGGAAGGCCGCAACGAGCTCGTGAGGCAGCTCGCGGATGAACCCGACGGTGTCGGCGATCACGATCGGTGTTCCACCCGGCAGCCGGATACGACGCACGGTCGGATCGAGCGTCGCGAAGAGCTGATCGGCAACGTAGGCATCCGCGCCCGTCAGGGCGCGAAACAAAGTCGACTTGCCGGCATTGGTGTAGCCGACCAGCGCCACGCTCGGCACCGGGATCGACTTGCGCATGCGTCGCCCTGTGTCGCGCTGTCGCTTGATGCGCTCGAGGCGGCGCGTGAGCACGCGCACGCGCCCGCCTAGCAGCCGCCGATCGGTCTCGAGCTGCGTCTCGCCGGGACCGCGAAGCCCGATGCCGCCCTTTTGCCGTTCGAGGTGAGTCCAGCCGCGCACGAGACGCGTCGCGAGATGTTTCAGCTGCGCCAGCTCGACTTCGAGCTTGCCTTCGAAACTGCGCGCGCGCTGCGCGAAGATATCGAGGATGAGCTCGTTGCGATCGAGCACACGCCGGCTCACGTGCTGCTCGAGGTTGCGCTCCTGACTCGGCGTGAGCGCGTGATCGACGAGGATCACGTCTGCCTCGTTCGACTCGGCGACCAGGCGCAGCTCCTCCGCCTTGCCGCTGCCGACGAAGAAGCGCGGGTCGGGACGCTCGCGCCGGCCGGTCACGGTCGCGACCGGGCGCGCGCCCGCGGACAGGGCGAGCCGCGTGAGCTCCTCGAGATCCTCGGGATCGACGCGCGCGCCGATCCCCAAGCGGACCAGGACGGCTCGCGGGGTCAGACTCTCACTCCGGAGCGGGCTCTGCCGCTGCCGCGTCCTCCTCGGCCTGCAGGCGCACGTTGCGCGCCGGCACGACCGTGGAGATCGCGTGCTTGTAGACCATCTGGCTCACGCTGTTCTTGAGCAGGACCACGAACTGATCGAAAGAGTCGATCTGCCCCTGCAGCTTGATGCCGTTGACCAGGTAAATCGAGACCGGCACGCGCTCCTTGCGCAAGGCATTCAAAAAGGGGTCCTGCAGCGATTGGCCTTTGGCCATCGGGTTCTCCTTGTTCTCGTAAGGAATTGTAGTTGTTGAAAGTAGCAGCCGCGAACGCCCTTCCGATGGGTTGCGACCCAGCAAGCTCCGTGCCTCGGATCACGAGGCAATTCACAGAACAGTCTACCACTATCGCCCCGCGCCCGGCCACGCATTGATAAGCTCGCGATGCAGTTCGCCTTTCCACGCCTCGTAGGCGCCGGGCGCCTGCGGATCGATCCAACGGACCTCGCGGTCCGACCTGAGCCACGTCAGTTGCCGCTTCGCGAGCTGGCGCGTCGCGGCGAGTGCTTTCTCGCATGCCTCGTTCAGACCGTAGGCGCCCTCGAGATGCGCCCAGAGCTGGCGGTAACCCACAGCGCGCAGCGCAGGATGGCGTGCCGTGAGGTCGGGCCGCGAGCGCAGCCGCTCGACCTCCGCGAGAAACCCCTCCTCCATCATGCGCAGCAGTCGCGCAGCGAGGCGCTCCTTGAGAGCGCTGCGGTCGGCGGGCGCAAGCGCCCACCGGGGGAGCGGCGCTGCGAGCGCACTGCGCGTCGCACGGTGCAGATCCGAAAGCGGCACGCCCGCGACGAGGCACACCTCGAGCGCGCGCTGAATGCGCTGTGAATCGTTCGGATGGATGCGCGCCGCCGCCGCCGGATCGAGCCGTGCGAGCTCGGCGTGCAGGCTGGGCCAGCCCTCGAGCGCCGCACGAGCATCGATCTCGCGGCGCAGCTCCGCGGAGCGGCGTGGCAGGTCCGCGATGCCGCGCACGAGCGCGCGCAGGTAGAGCATCGTTCCTCCGACGAGCAGCGGAAGACGGCCGCGCGAGCGAATATCGGCGATGAGCCGCGTGCAGTCCGCCACGAATTCGCCGGCTGAATAGACTTCGGCCGGATCGCGGATGTCGATGAGATGATGCGGGATGCGCGCGCGCACGCGCGCGTCGGGTTTCGCGGTGCCGATGTCCATGCCGCGATAGACGAGCGCGGAGTCGACGCTCACGATCTCGACGGGCAGCTCCTGCGCAAGACGCAAGGCCCACTCGCTCTTGCCGACGCCCGTCGGCCCGGTGAGCACGGCGGCGGCGGCGGCCAAGCGCTCAGCGGCCCCGCAGGAACAGCTGGTCGAGCTCCGCAAGGGTGAGACGCGTCCAGGTCGGCCGGCCGTGATTGCATTGATTGGCGCGCTCGGTCGCCTCCATTTGCCGCAGCAGCGCATCCATCTCCGGCACGGTGAGCCGGCGGTGCGCGTGGATCGCCGTGCGGCAGGCGAGCGTACCCAGAAAACGATCGGCGGCGCCATCGAGATGATGTGCGGCGGTCGCGAGCTCGAGGTCCGCGAGCATCGAGCGCAGCACTGCGACGACTTCCCGCTCCGGGAGAAGCGCCGGCACCCGCCTCACCGCAAGCTGCTCCGGCCCGATCGCGCTCACATCGAACCCTGCACGCTCCCACTCTGCGCGCCGCTCGAGCACCGCATCGAGCTCGTGCGGTTTCAAGCGAACGAGAATCGGCTCGAGCAGCTGCTGCGACGGCACGGCGGCCGCGGCGTGGTGCGCCTTGAGCTGCTCATAGAGCACCCGCTCGTGAGCGGCATGCATGTCGACGAGAATGAGCCCCTCGCGACTCTGTGCGACGATGTACACGCCGTGCACCTGTGCGAGTGCCGTGCCGAGCGGACGATCATCGGGCGCCGTGTCGGCCGCGGCGGCCGCTGTGGCAGCCGCGGCGACAATCCTCCCGGGTGGCGCGCCGGCCTCGCGCGCCCCGAGGCCTGTGTCGAGCGATACGCCGCGCGCGCCATCGAGCTCGAGTGTGCCCTCCTCGCGCACAGCGCTCGCGAGGGCCCAGGGACTGCGCGACCACTCGGCCGGCCGCACCGCCGGGGCTGCATCCGCAGCCGGCCGCGTCGCGGCGAGCGCGCGCTCCACGGCGCGCATCACGAAATCATGAATCTGCCGCGCGTCGCGGAAGCGCACCTCGAGCTTGGTCGGGTGCGCGTTGACATCGACCAAAGACGGATCGACGCTCAGATACAGCACGTACGCGGGATGCCGGCCGTGATAGAGCACGTCGCGATAGCCGAGCCGGACAGCGTTCATCAGCAGGCGGTCGCGCACGCTGCGCCCGTTCACGAACCAGTACTGCTCGTCCGGCTGCGCGCGCGAGGCGGTGGGCAGGCCGATCCATCCCCCGAGCGAGACCGATCCGGCCGTGTGCTCGATCGGCAGCGCTGCCGCGAGGAAGTCCTCGCCGAGGATCGCCCTCACGCGCGCCTCGCCCGCCCTGCTTGCATCGGTCTCGGCACGCGCATCGAGCAGCACGCGCTCGGCACTGCGCAACCGGAATGAGACCTCCGCGCGCGAGAGCGCGAGCCGCTCGGTGAGACGTGCGATGTGGCCTGCTTCGGTTGCGTCGCTGCGCACGAATTTGCGCCGGGCGGGCACGTTGAAGAAGAGCTCGCGCACCTCGACCACCGTGCCCGCGGCCTGCGCGCAGGGACGCGGGTCGTGCGCCTCACCCGCCTCCGCGGTGACCTCGAACCCATGCTCCGCGCCCGCAGTACGCGAGGCCATTCTGAAGCGCGAGACCGCCGCGATCGACGGCAGCGCCTCGCCGCGAAAACCGAGCGTTGCGATGGACTCGAGCTCCTCCAGCGCGGAGAGCTTGCTCGTGGCGTGGCGCGCGAGTGCGAGCGGCAGCTCATGCGCCGGCAGCCCTGCCCCGTCATCGCGTACACGCACCAGAGCGACGCCTCCACGCTCGATGTCGATCTCGATGCGGCGGGCGCCCGCATCGAGACTGTTCTCGACGAGCTCCTTGACGACGGAAGCCGGCCGCTCGATCACCTCGCCGGCGGCGATCTGATCGATGAGGACATCGGGGAGGACGCGGATCGGCATCGAGCGCCGAGTATGCCGACCTCGACGCCGAGGTCAATCAGGGTGCAATGTTCGCCTGCATGCCGCCTGCTGCCGAACCCGGCGCGCCTGCCGAGCCTGCCGAGCCCGCCGCACCCGGCGCTCCGGCAAACACGGCGCTCGAGTCCCGCTTCAGCAGCCGCGCGAAGCGCGTGCGCGACGGCGGATACTCCTCGAAGTAGCCGAGCAGGCCGGAAAAGATTGCGTCCGCGAGCTTGCGCTGCTCCCGGGCGGTGCGTAGTCGCCGCTCGTCCCCGGGATTCGAGATGTAGGCCGTCTCGACGAGCATCGAGGGGATGTAGGGTGACTTCAGCACTACGAAACCGGCCTGCTGCACGCGAGCCTTGCGTACCTCCCCCACGCGATCGAGCGCCGTGAGCACGCGCTGCGCAGCGGTCATGCTGGCGCTGATGCTCGCCGTTTGCGACAGGTCGAGCAGCACCGAGGCGAGCGAGCTGCTCTTGTCGGCGAGCGGCACTCCGCCGAGCGCGTCCGCGGCATTCTCGCGATCGGCGAGCCAGCGCGCCGCCTCGTCAGTCGCGCCCCGCTCGGAGAGCACGTACACGGATGCTCCGGAGACCGTCGGATCGTGGATCGAGTCCGCGTGCACCGAGACGAAGAGGTCCGCATGCGCCTCGCGGGCGCGCTGCATGCGCTCGCGAAGCGCCAAGAAGACATCGCCGTCGCGCGTCAGCACAGCGCGCATGCCGGGCTCGGCGTCGATCCGCGCCGCGAGAGCGCGTGCGATCGCGAGCGTGACGTTCTTCTCCTCGGTTCCGTCGCGGCCGATCGCGCCGGGATCCTGGCCGCCGTGGCCGGCATCCACGGCGATCACCACGTCGCGATCGGTAAGCGCCGGAGCATGAGGGGCCGGAACGGCCGCGGCCGGCGCCGCACGCCGAGCCGCTTGAGGAGACGCCTCGCCGACCATGACGATGAGGCGGGCAGTCCCTCGCGCGCCGCGGCGCCGCCAATGCGCGTGCACCGGGAGTCTCACACGCCCGCGCGATGTGGCGGATGAGTCGAGCTGCAGCACGATTCGCAACCCCCCGTGCGGCCTCGATCCTGCGCGAAGCTGTTGAACGATGCCGCCGGCATGCGGCAGATGGGCACCCGGGGCAAAGCGCGAGTCACCCAAGTCGAGCACGACGCGATCGGGGCGGTCGAGCGTGAAGAGCCGGTAGTTCGTCGTGCGATCGAGCTCGAGGGTCAGTGTCGCCGCGTCCGCCGAGCTCGCGAGGGCCGCAGCGTGGATGTCGGCACGGTGTCCCACCGCCGCACGTACGGGCGCAACGCGTGCAGGCGCCGTGTGCGCCGGGGCAACATGCGCCTGCGCAATGTGCAGAGCGAGCAGCGTGCAAACGAGCGCCGTCAGCGCGCTCGTGAGACCCATCGGTCGGCTGCGAGTGCCCCTCATTTCCCCCTGCTCAGCCCAGCGCGAGCACACCGCGCGTGGAACTTGGAAACCTCATGATTATCATTGGCTTCTCTCGCGATCTTGCAGGCTAATCTACGTGGATTCTCGACGGATTTCAACCCGCCGCCGCCTGCGCCAGCCACTTCCGACCGAGCGGCGAATGAGCGCTCGCCTCAGCGCGGTGTCCCTCAGGCATCACACGCAAGGCGATGCGCACATCGGGCGCGGGCAGGCCATCCGTGCCGCGCTCCGGCCACTCGATCAGCCAAAGATGCCCCGGCAGCGCGAAATCGCGCAACCCGAGCGCGCCCAGCTCGCGCGCCTCGCGCAGACGATACAGATCGATGTGCACCGCCGTGAGTCCCTCGAGCGCGTAGCGCTCGAGCAATGTGAAGGTCGGACTGCGCACGGAACCGGTGTATCCCCGCGATGCGATGAGGCCGCGGGCGAGCGTCGTCTTGCCCGCCCCGAGATCGCCCTCGAGATAGAGGATCCCCGGTCCGCTTGGCAGTGGCGGCACGGTGCGCCCGAGCTCGGCACCGAAGCGCTCCATCTCCTCGGTCGAACGTGCGAGCCGCTCGATTACAGATTCACACACGTCCTCAACTCGCGCGCGACATCCCCGGCGAGCAGCCCGCGTTCCCCGCCGCGCGCGGCGATGTCGCCGCTCATGGCGTGGACCAGCACGGCAACGCGCGCAGCCTGCCACGGATCACCACATTGGGCGAGAATGCCCGCCGTCGCGCCGGTCAGCACATCGCCCATGCCGGCGCTCGCCATGCCGGGATTACCGCGCTCGCAGAGGCCTGGAATCCGGCCGCTTGCGCCGACGAGCGTTCCCGCGCCCTTGAGGACGACGGTACCCCCGTAGCGATCGACGAGCGCCTCGAGCGATTTCAACCGATCCTGCTGAATATCGGCGGTGCTCTGCCCGAGCAGTCGGGAAGCCTCACCGGGATGCGGCGTCAGGATCCAGTTCTCACGGCGACGCGCGCCGGCTTCGCGCGCCTCGTCCGCGATCAGATTCAGCGCATCCGCATCGACGACGAGCGGCTTCTCCGCATCGAGCACCGCCGCGAGCAGGTCCGCGGCCCACGGACTCTTGCCGAGACCGGGGCCGATCGCCACGACATCCGCGCGCTCGAGAGGCTCGGCCAGCAGGCTGGCCTCGTGCAGAGGCAGGCAGATGAGCTCGGGCCTGCCCGCCACGATGCCCGCGACGTTCTCGGGCCACACGGCCACCGTGACCAGTCCCGCGCCGACCCGCAGTGCCGCCTCGCCCGCGAGCCGGATCGCGCCGGGCATTCCTGAGCCGCCCCCGACGATGAGCACCCGCCCGAAGTCTCCCTTGTGCGCCGTGCGCGCCCGCCGCGGGAGTGCCGCGGCGATCTCCGCTTCACCGATTCGCTCCAGGCGCGCAGTGAACTCGGAGCGCTCCGACGGCACCGGCACTTCGAGGTCATCGAAGTAGACCGTGCCGGCATGCTCCGGCCCGCGGCCGATGAAAAGGCCCGTCTTGAGCGCGACGAAGGTCAGCGTGCAGTCGGCACGCACCGCGGCGCCGTGCGGCTCGCCGGTATCGCTGTCGAGTCCGGACGGTACATCGAGTGCGAAAATCGGGCGCGCCGCCGCATTCAGATCCTCGATCACCCGCGCGGCCTGCGCCCGCACCGGCTGCGCGAGACCCGTGCCGAGCAGTGCATCCACGATCACCTCGGCATTCCCGAGAAGGCCGCTCTCGAATGCGAGAACGCGTCCGCCGCTCGCAATCCAGTCGGCGTGCGCCTGGCGCGCGTCACCGGCCAAGCGCTCCGGGGGCGATGCCGCAAGCACGCTCACCGTGAGCCCGGCGGCCTGTGCGAAACGCCCTAGAACGTAGCCGTCGCCGCCGTTGTTGCCGCCGCCGCATACGACCGCGATGTGGTGGTACGTCGGCCAGCGGGTGCGCAGGTACCTGAGCGCCGCCTCTCCGGCGCGCTTCATCAGAGTGTAGCCGGGAACTTTCAGCTCGCGGATCGCGTACGCATCGAGCGCGCGCACCTGCGAGGTGGAGTAGAGCGAGATCGGCGAGGACATTGCGTGATTATACTTTGAGGATGCACCCCGTCCGCGACTATGCCGAGCTCGACCTCGAGGCGCTAAAATGCGAGCTGCGCGCGCGGGCGCGCGAGCTCAAGTTCGACGCGTTCGCAGTGAGCGGCGTCGATCTCGAGGACGACGAGCGGCGGCTCGAGGAATGGCTCGCAGCGGGCTATCACGGCACGATGGGCTACATGGCGCGGCACGGCACCAAACGCAGCCGGCCGGCCGAGCTCGTGCCCGGGAGCGTGCGCGCAATCTGCGTGCGGATGAACTACTGGCCGGCCGAGGCGCGCGAGCCGTTTGCCGCGCTCGCCGACCCAGAGCGCGGCTACGTCTCCCGCTACGCGCTCGGCCGCGACTATCACAAGGTCATGCGCCGAGGACTCGTGCGGCTTGCCGAGGAGCTCGGCGAGCGCATCGGCCCGTACGGCTATCGCGTCTGTGTCGACAGCGCGCCGGTCCTCGAGAAGGCGCTCGCGCGCGCCGCGGGCCTCGGCTGGATCGGCAAGCACACGAACCTGCTCGCTCGCGATGCGGGCTCCTGGTTCTTCCTCGGCGAGATCCTCACCGACCTGCCGCTGCCGGCCGATGCCCCCACGAGCGGCCACTGCGGCACTTGCGAGGCCTGCATCGTCGCGTGTCCCACCCGCGCGATTCTCGGACCGCAACGGCTCGATGCGCGACGCTGTATCTCCTACCTGACGATTGAGAACCCGGGCCCGATCCCCGCGGAGTTTCGCGAAGCGATCGGCAATCGCATCTACGGGTGCGACGACTGCCAGCTCGTCTGCCCGTGGAACAAGTTCGCCCGTGACGCGAGTCACCCGGATTTCAAGGTGCGCCACGGACTCGATGCAGCGCGCCTCACGGAGCTCTTCGCCTGGAGCGCCGCGCAGTTCGACGAGCGGATGCGCGGCTCGGCCATCTACCGCATCGGCTACGAGTGCTGGTCGAGAAATGTCGCCGTGGCGCTCGGCAACGCGCCCCGCTCGCGCGAAGTCATCGCGGCGCTCGAGCGGCGCAGGGATGATCCCTCAGCGCTCGTGCGCGAGCACGTCGAGTGGGCGCTCGCGCGGCATGGGGCCGGTGACGCGGCAGCGCTCAGCGCGTGACCTGCACGTTGTCGATGAGCCGTGCGCGGCCGAGGCGCGCCGCGGCAAGGACGACGAGCTCGCGCGCACCGGGCGCCGGGACGGAGAGATCTCGCGCTCGAACCGAGAGGTATTCCGGCCTGAAACCCGCGCCGGCGAGCGCCTCGCGGCCCGCGCGCTCGATCGCGGCATACTCGGACTCGCCGCGCTCGAGGCGCGCGGCCGCGCGCTGCAACTCCGCGTAGATCCGCGGCGCGATGCCCCGCTCCGCGGCGCTGAGATACTGATTGCGCGAGCTCATTGCGAGCCCGTCGCTCTCGCGCACCGTCGGCGCCCCGACGATCTCGACTCGCATGCAGAGGTCCGCCGCCATGCGGCGAATGATCGACAGCTGCTGATAGTACTTCTCGCCGAACACCGCGACATCCGGCTCGACGACGTTGAAGAGCTTGGCGACCACGGTCGCGACGCCCTCGAAGTGCCCGGGACGGAACTCGCCGTCGAGGATCGCGGAGAGCTCCGGCACCTCGACTCGCGTCGAGGCGGCGTACCCCTTGGGGTAGATCTCCGCCACATCCGGCATGAACAGCAGATCGCAGCCCGCCGCGGTCAGCATCTGCTCGTCCTCGCGCGGCGTGCGCGGATAGTGAGCGAAATCCTCGTTGGGCCCGAACTGCATGGGATTGACGAACAGGCTCGCGACGAACCGCTCCCCGATCCGGCGCGCCGTCTCCATGAGGCTCAAGTGGCCGGCGTGCAGATTGCCCATCGTCGGAACGAAGGCGATGCGCCGCCGCTCCTGCTGCCAGAGCCGCACGCGCTCGCGCACAGCGGCGATGGATGTCAGGATCTCCACGACAGCACCGCCCTCACCGATCTCAGAAGCAGTGCTCGGGCGCGGGATACTCCCCCGATTTCACCGCGCGCACATAGCGCTCGAGGGCGGCGAGATTCGTCCCGGCCCCATCGAGGAAATTGCGAACGAACCGCGGCTTGCGCCCGGTCGTGATGTCGAGCACGTCGTACAGGACGAGGATCTGCCCATCGGTGCGGGGCCCCGCGCCGATTCCGATCACCGGTACTTTGATCTCGGCGGTGATCGCCTCCCCGAGCTGCGCGGGGATGCACTCGAGCAGCACGATGTCCGCGCCCGCCTGCTCGAGCTCTTTCGCGCTGCGCAGCATCAGCTCCGCCGCGCTCTCCGCGCGCCCCTGCACGCGAAAGCCACCCGTCTTGTGCACCGACTGGGGCTTCAGACCCAGGTGGGCGCACACCGCGATGTCGTGTCCCGCGAGGAACTCGACGATCTGCACCTGGCTCGCCCCGCTCTCGAGCTTCACCATCTTCGCCCCGCCCTCCTGCATCAGGCGCACGGAGTTCGCGAGCGCCTGCTCCTTGGACGGGTAGCTCATGAAAGGCAGGTCCGCCATGAGAAACGGCCGGTGCAGACCCCGCGCCACCGCCCGGCAGTGATAGACGATGTCGTCCATCGTCACGGGCACCGTCGTGTCGTGCCCCTGTATGACCATGCCGAGCGAGTCCCCGACGAGCACCACATCCGTTCCGGCCGCATCGACGAGCACGGCGAAACTCGCGTCGTAGCAGGTGAGCGCCGCGATCTTCTCCCCGGCCGCCTTCATGCTTTGGAGCGTCGCCAGGGTGACCGGGGGTCGCGCGGACTCGCGCAGCTGCAGCTGGGTGTACATGGACCTCAGAGCGTACGCGAGCGCAGCGGGTTGTAGTAGAGGCGGCCCCGCTTCATGCGGAGGATCGCCGCAAGCAGCTCATCGTAGTCCGCCTGGTTGCTGAGCGGGTCGATCGAGGCCGCATTCACGATGAGAAGGGGCGCAGCCTCGTAATCGTGAAAGAACCGCGCATACGCCTCGTTCAATCGCTCCAGGTAGTGCCGGTCGATCTGCCGCTCGTATTCGATACCGCGCCGCGCGATGCGCTCCATCAGGACATCGACGGGGGCCTGCAGGTACAGAACGAGATCGGGCTTCGGGGCCGCGATGTCGAGCTTCGCATGCACCTGCTCATAGAGCGCGAGCTCCGCCTCCTCGAGCGTGATGCTCGCGAACAGCCGATCCTTCTCCAGAAGATAGTCCGCGACGCGCACGGGCGCGAAGAGGTCCTGCTGGTTGAGTGCGCCGAGCTGCTGTGCGCGCTGGAAGAGGAAGTACAGCTGCGCGGGCAGCGCACCGGCGCTCGGGTTACGGTAGAAGCGCTCGAGAAAGGGATTCTCGGCGGCCTGCTCGAATATCGGCTCGCCCGAGAAGCTCTCGCAGAGCCGACGCGCGAGGCTGGTCTTGCCCACGCCGATCGGGCCCTCGATCGCAATGAAACGGAAATTCGGAGCAGGCGTCATGCGGTGCGAACAGTACCGGTGTGTTGAGGAGCTCCGGCGCCAGCGGCGGCCTCAGAGCCTGCGGCTGCTTCCGTGTCGAGGAGCCGGATCGATCCGTCGGAGACCCGCCGTTTCAGATCGGCGACGCGGCCCATCCCCGGAACGTCGAGATCAGGCGCAACGTCCGCAAGAGGATACAGAACGAAGCTGCGCTCCACTATGCCGGGATGCGGCAATGTGAGGGCAGGGTCGCTCGATCGCTCGCGGCCATAGACGAGCAAATCGAGATCGAGAGCGCGCGGCCCCCAGCGCTCGTGATTTTGAGGCCGGCCCGCGGCCCGCTCGAGGCTCTGGAGCTCCGCGAGCAATGCTTGCGGTGCGAGCAGCGTGAGGACGCCGGCGACGGCGTTCACGTAGTCGGGCTGATCGGCCGGACCGAGCGGAGGCGAGCCGTACAGTCCCGAGCGCCGTACGAGACACACCCCTTCGATTCTCGCGATGCGGTCCAGAGCGCCGAGCACCTGAGCGCGCGGATTGGAGAGATTACTGCCGATGCCGATGTAGGCCGGCTGCCAGAGCGGCTGGACCGCGGTCACGGCTCGCTCAGTCCGGGCTCGCCGGCCTTGCCGCGCCGCGCCTGCGCCGGCGGCGTGGACCGCGGCGCATGCCCTCGCGC
>JBOHZR010000056.1:0-4538 GCA_050738595.1 Steroidobacteraceae bacterium
CGCTGGCCGGGCGGCTGCTTCGCCGACGAGTATCACTGGCGCGATGGTATCGGTCCGCGCGCGAAGCGTCCCGTCACATTGAATACCAACTGGGGCGGGGTGCCGGAGTCGAACGCGGTCGGCACCCACGAGTTCCTCGACTTCACGCACCTGATCGGCGCTGACGCGTACATCAACGGCAATCTCGGTACGGGCTCACCGCGGGAGATGGCGCAGTGGCTGCAATACTTGACCTCCGACATCCCCACCTCGCTGACGGCAGAGCGTGCGCGCAACGGACATCCGCACCCCTGGAAGATCGCCTACTTCGGCGTGGGCAACGAGCCCTGGGGCTGCGGCGGGGACATGACGCCGGATGACTACGTGCAGCTCTTGCGCCGTTATGCCACCTATTTGAAGGCGCCGCGCGGCGCGCGGCCGGTCATCATCGCGGCCGGCGGGCACGATGAGGATACTTCGTGGACCGAGGCGCTCCTCTCAAAGGCTGCGGACGCTGCAGGGATGATCTCGTTTCACTACTACACGATCCCCGGACGGAAGTGGAGCTCCAAGGGACCGGCCACCGGCTTCAAAGAGGCTCAATGGATCTCGACGTTCGCGCACACCCTGCGCATGGAGAATTTCATTGCGCGCAACACGGCGATCATGGACCGATACGACCCCGCGAAGAAGATCGGATTCGCGGTCGATGAATGGGGCACCTGGTATGACCCGGAGAAGGGGCGGGAGCCTCAGTTCCTCTACCAGCAGAACACGCTGCGCGATGCGCTGGTGGCTGCGCTCAATCTCGAGATTTTCATGCGGCATGCCGACCGCGTGCGCCTCGCGAACATCGCGCCGATGGTGAACGTGCTGCAGTCGATGATCTTGACGCGCGGGCCGCAGATGATTCTGACGCCGACGTATCACGTGTTCCGGATGTTCATTCCCTTTCAGGACGCGACCGCATTGCCGGTCGAGGTGAGGACCCCCCGGTACGCGTTCGGCGCGCTGTCGGTTCCCGAGGTGAGCGTCTCGGCGGCACGGACAAGCGGCAGCAGGATCGCGATCTCCCTGATCAATCTCAATCCGCACGATGCCGTGCCGGTGTCGATCGATCTGCACGGCTTCACGCCGCGGACGGTGAGCGGCGAGATTTTGACCGCATCCGCCATGGATGCGCACAACACGTTTGCTCAGCCCGAGGCCGTCCGGCCGGCGGCTTTCACTGGCGCCGTGCTGCGCGATGGCGCCCGCGCCGTGGGGCCCGGTGCTTCATTTGGGCAGGAGGTGCAGGTACGGCTCGGCCTCGCGGAGTGCGCGCGCATAGGAAGGCCGCGCCAGCAGTCGATCCAGGTAGGCCATCGCGCGCGGATGGCTCTGGCGGAACGGCCCGAAGAACCGGTTGCCATAGAAGAGCGCGGGCGCGGCCGCGCAGTCGGCGAGCGTGAACTCATCGCCCCCCGCCCAGGTTCGGCCCGCGATTTCAAACTCGAACCGGTCGAGCGCCTCCCGGTACTGGGCTCGCGCCTGGTCGACCCCGTAGGGGTCGCGCTTGTCGGCGGGCCGGATCCGGTCGAACGCGAACTTCTGTGTCGGGGCGTGAAGATAGTTGTCGAAGAACCGATCGGCGAGACGCACCCGAAGCGCCTGGTCCGAATCGTCGGGCAGCAGCTTCACCGGGCCGGGATAATTCCGGGCGAGGTACTCGATGATGATGCTCGACTCCGGAACCGTTACGCCGCGGCTCGTGTCCCGCAGCACCGGAAATCGAGCCATGGGCCACAGGCTCTTCAGTTCACTGTAAACGGCCGGATCGTCGACTCGCTTGGGCTCGAAAGGAATGTCGTTCTCGTAAAACGCGATCAGGGCCTTGTGGCAATACGAGGAGAGCGGGTGCAGATAGAGCTCGAGGGTCATGCTCAAGCGCCCCTCGGTTCCGCGATGCGTCCGCCCGTAAGGGGCGCTTCAACACCGGTCGTGAGCGGAAAGGTGAGCGGCAAGCCACGGAGCGTGCGCATCGCGAGATAGCCGAAGCACTCGGCCTCGACCGCATCGCCTCGCCAGCCGACCGACTCTGCCGGAACAGGGTCGGCGTGCGCTCGCTCCCGGATCGCATCGAGGATGGCGGGATTCTTGCGGCCGCCGCCGCAGACGATCAGCCGAGTGGGCCGCTGCGGCAGGTGCTCGAGGGCCTTGGCGACGGCGGCGCCGGCCAGCGCCGTCAGCGTTGCCGCGCCATCCGCTGGGCTCAATCCATCCGCCAGCGAGGCGCAGAAGCTGTTCCGGTCGAGAGACTTGGGCGGCGGAGCCGGGAAGAAAGGGTCCGCGAGCCAGCCGGCGAGCCTCGCCTCATCCACACGCCCGCGCCTCGCGAGCGTTCCGCCGCGATCCATCTCGCCGAGTCCGTGACGGACGATCCAATCGTTGAGTGGTGCATTCGCCGGGCCGGTATCGAATGCGACGAGCGCATCGCCGCCTCCCCACCAGGTGATGTTTGCAACGCCGCCGAGATTCAGAACGGCGCAGTCCGGCGGTGCGCCCGCCTGCCGCAGGAGCGCTGCGTGGTAGATCGCCGCGAGGGGCGCGCCCTGCCCGCCCGCGCTCATATCGGCGGTGCGGAAGTCGTACGCCACGCGGATTCCAAGCCTGCGCGCCATCCCTTGCCCGTCGCCAAGCTGTCGCGTGTTGCCGGGCCGGCCGGCCGCCGGCGCACGGTGCAGAACCGTCTGGCCGTGGAAACCGATGACCGCGACCTCCTTGATGGGAATACCGCAGTCCGAGCGAAACTTCGCCGCGGCATCAGCCTGCGCGACGGTCAGCGCGGCCTCGGCTTCGCGGAAAATCGCAGGCTCGTCGCCCTCGAAGCGCCAATCGAGCGCGGCAGTGAGCGCCTTCGCCAGGAGATCTTTGAGTCCGTGAGGATAGGGGGCGAGCGTCCACGGCCCGAGCTCTTCAATGTCGATGCCGTCGCTGCGGACGGCAGCAATGTCGATCATGCCGTCGAGCACCGTGCCGGTCATCAGACCGATGGCCCAAGAAGGCTTCATATCGACGACATCCGGCGAGCCTTTGCGTGCCTAGCGCCCCGCGTAGAAGTACTGCAGCGCGATCCCGAGAAAGACGGCCATTCCCACGTAGTTGTTGTTGAGAAATGCGCGCAGGCATGCCGCCGGCTCGCGCTTGCGAATGAGCCACTGCTGATAGATGAAGAGGAGCGCGGCGCCGCCGAGCCCGGCGTAGTACCAGGCTCCGAAATGCATGCTCCGGCCGGCGAGCGCGAGGGCGGCGAGCATCAGCAGCTGGAGCATCGCGATGATCGCCTTGTCCATCTCTGCAAACAGGATCGCGGTCGATTTCACTTCGAGCTTCAGATCGTCGTCGCGATCGACCATCGCGTACATCGTGTCGTAGACGACCGCCCAGATCACTGCCGCGATGAACAGCATCCAGGCCACCCGGGGCAGCGCATGCAGCTGCGCCGAGAACGCCATCGGTATGCCCCAGCCGCCGAACGAGACGCCGAGGTACAGCTGTGGGAGGGCGAAGACGCGCTTCGCGAGGGGATAGGACACGGTGAGCACGGCGCCCACGATCGACAGCTGCACGGTGAAGCGGTCGAGCCGCGTCACCAGCCACAGGGCCACGAGGCCAAGCAGGATGCTGAGGACGATCGCCTCGTACGGCGATACGCGCCTCGCCGCGAGCGGCCGCTCGCGGGTGCGCTTGACGTGCGGATCGATGTTCCGGTCGGCGAGATCGTTGATGATACAGCCCGCCGCGCGCATGACGAACACACCGACCACGAAGATCACGAGAACCTTCTGGTGAGGATGGCCGTTCCCGGCTACCCAGAGCGCCCAGAGCACGGGCCAGAGCAGCAGCCACGTGCCGATCGGGCGGTCGAGCCGGGCGAGCAGGGCGAACTCGTGCAGGCGCCCCGCAACGCGATACCCCCACGGCGCATCCTCGTGGGCGGCGGGGGCGACGAGAAAGTCCGGAGTCGTCACGGCCATGGCGAGAGACTACCCGATGCCCTGGCGCGCGCGGCGGTACGCGCTCTCAGCCCACGCGTCCATAGCGTCCGCTCGCACCGATCCAGCGCGCAGTGAGCGGTTCGATGCGGTCGGCGTGCTCGCGCAGCATCTGCTCCGCGGCTGCTTGTACTTTAGGCAGAAGATCGGCGTCGCGGATCAGGTCGGCCACCCGCATCTGCGCGAGACCGGTCTGGCGCGTGCCGAGGAGCTCGCCGGGACCGCGCAGCTTCAGGTCGTGCCGGGCGATCTCGAATCCGTCGCTCGTCTCGCGAATGACGCGCAGCCTCTCGCGCGCGAGCTCGGAGAGCGGCGCCCGATAGAGCAGCACGCAGGAGCTCGCATTGGGCCCGCGACCCACCCGGCCGCGCAGCTGGTGCAGCTGTGCGAGGCCGAGGGCCTCGGCGTTCTCGATCACCATGAGCGTCGCGTTCGGTACATCGACGCCGACTTCGATCACCGTGGTGGCGACCAGGAGCTGAGCCCTCCCGTCCTTGAAGCGGCGCATCGCGGCTTCCTTTGCGC
>JBOHZR010000057.1:0-3332 GCA_050738595.1 Steroidobacteraceae bacterium
GGCGGGGTGAGCGTTGTCTGGCTCGTCCCAACGATGTACTCGTTGAAGTCGGCGATGCTGTACGCAAAGCTGTTAGGACCGCCGTCGAGCACCCCGAGATCGACGGCAGGGCCCCCTTTCGAGCATACGACCGCATGCACGGTACCGTGTGGAGTGGATGACCATCCGACGGTGAGACTGTCGTCAAAGCGTTTCTCCGAGAAATATGACGGCCCGGTTCCTCCAAGGCTGGGGCATCCGCCGACTTGGGGCGGCGGAGGGCTCTGTTGCCATTTCAGAGCGGCGTTACCCGTGACGTAGCCGAGATCGATGAGCTGATAGGAAGGGGCGGTCTGGGCAAACGCAATCACGGGCATGCAAATGAAAGCCGCTGCAAGAGCGGCACGGGCGCGGGTCATGGGGTCCTCCTCTGAAAGCTCATCGCCTCGTGAGCGACTGGCTTCACCATTCCAAGTTATTAACGCTGGTCTTTACTGATCCATCCTGCACGCGAGCACCACCGCGTCGCGCGGCTCGGCTAAACGCGTATGAATTGATAGAGTGGAATATTTATCCGCTGAGCTTTCGGGGTGAGGCTCTCAGAGCACAGCGGCTAGTGCGTGTTCCGGGCCAAGACGGGCAAGATTCCGACGTGATGGCGGACAGCATTCCGAGGCGATGACGGACAGGGTTCCGGCGTGATGGCGGACGATTTCGCCGCCTGATCGGAACGCTGTCCGCCTGCTCGGCGCGGTGTCCGCCATGCCCGGAACGCTGTCCGGCATGGCCCATCCGTAGAGTGGTTGCCCGGCATCGGGCGTTCGACGCAAGCCTTCTTTTATCGCCACCGTTCGCCCCTTTTGTCCCACGAGGAGCGATGCGGTGGCCCAAGAGAGGCTTGCGATGCACAAGATCAAAGACCTTCTGCGACTTCACTTCGTCGGCGGCGTTCACAGCCGCCGGCAGCTGGCCCGCGCCGTCGGTTGCGGGAAGACGGCGGTGTCGGACTGCCTGCAGCGCGCCGCGGCGGCGGGGCTGACGAGCTGGGAGGCGATCGCCGCGCTCGATGAGGAGCAGCTCGAGCAGCGGCTGTATCCGGGGGGAAGCGCGGTACCCGCGCCGGTTGCGGCGCGACCGTTGCCCGACTGGACGGTGATCCGCGAGGAGCTCGCTCGGCGCGATCATCAGGTGACGCTCGCCCTGTTGTGGCAGGAGTACAAGGCCGAGCACCCGAACGGCTATCAGTACTCGCGCTTCGCGGAGCTGTATCGCACGTACGAGAAGAAGCTCTCGGTGGTGCTGCGTCAGCTGCACCGTGCCGGGGAGAAGTGCTTCGTCGACTTCTGCGATGGCATCGCGCTGATCGATGCTCAGACCGGTGTGCGGGTTCCGACGCAGCTCTTCGTCGGAGCGCTCGGGGCGAGCTCCTACACCTTCGCGATCGCCACGTTCTCTCAGGAGCTACCCGTGTGGCTCGACTGCCATGTGCGGATGTTTGAGTTCTTCTCGGGCGCCAGCGCTCTGACGATTTGCGACAACCTTCTCGCCGGTGTCACGCATCCGGATCGGTACGAGGCGGAGGTGAACCGCTCGTATCGGGAGCTCGCCACGCACTACGGTACCTGTGTGATCCCGACGCGTATTAGCCCGCATTATTCGCGAACCGCGGCCATACGAGAGCTGAAGGTCGATTGAGAAGCCAGTTGAGCGGCAAACATACTATATGTTGTGGTTTTCCGCCGATTGCTGGGCCATGCGCGAGCCTTTTTGAGCTGCGTCGCGCCCCGCCGGGGATGCGAGGTGCAGCGGGCCAGCTCAGCGGACGCTGCGTTGTGAGTGCGGCCGGCGTTGAGATTGATCGTCTGCTACGCGGGGACGGCGCCGAGGGCGAGGGCGATGCGGCGCCACTCACATTGAAAGGCACACGAGCGCGGCAGGTGAATGACCACACGACGCACCGAGCGCTCGATGCGAGCACCGAGCTTCAAGAGCCGCTCGCGCAAGGTGGAGACCTGAGCGCGCGCGAGGCTCGTGCCGCGCGCTCGGCGGCGCAGCTCCTGCATGAGCACATAGGCTGCGGCGGTCAGGAGCACTCGCAGTTGATTGGCCAGGAAGCGCGAGCAGCTGGTGCGGTCGATCTCCAAGCCGTGGTGCAGCTCCTTGATCCTGTTCTCGATCTCGCCCCGGCCGCAGTACACCTTCTCGTACAGACGCCGCGGCGGTCCTTTGAGATTGGTGACCACGAAGCGCGGATTCATCTTCGGCTCGCGGCCCGGAAAGCGCACCAGCTCGGCCTTGATGATCACGCGCCGCGTTTTCTCTTTCCAGCGCCGTGCGGCATAACGGGTCTCGCCATACACGTGAGCGGTCCTGCCGGTGCGCTTGGAGAGGCGGCGGGCCTTGCCCATCAGCCGTGCAGCCCGAGGCGCCAGACGCTTGTTTTTGGCCATGGCGATGACGTAGTCGCAACCGGCCTCCTCGAGGAAGTCGAAGATCTCCGGGGCGGCAAACCCGCCATCGAGCCGCACCAGGACGCGTGCGCGGGGGAACGCTTCGCGCAGCCGCGCGAGCACTCGTTGCAGAATGCCGATCGCCCCGCGGGTGGCCGGTGCGTTGCCCGGCCGCAGCACGTAGGCGATGAGGTACTGCTCGGGCTCGTGATTGAAGGTGAGAAAGCCGGCCACCGGCAGGTAGCACCAAGTGTCATAGTGGCCATTGAAGAAGGTGAGCTGCTGGCCCCCGTGCGTCGGATCGTCCGTGGGGTCGAGGTCAATGGTGATGTGCTTGCAGCGTCGACCCAGGCGGCGTCGATGCCGCTCGATCACGCTCTCGGCCAGCGCTTCGCCCATCCGGTACAGGTCCGCCCGTGTCGCGGCGTTCTCAAAGCGCGAAAGCGTCGGCTGGGAAGCCAGCATCGCCCCGGTCAGAGCATCGCGCTCGAGCAGGAGCTTCTGGATCGGGTCATCCGCGAGCCGCGCCGCATCGTTGGCATCGGCGTAACCGCAGGCAATGCCGAAGAGCCGCTGGCGCAACAGATCGCGCACCGAGTGTTCGACTTTGCCGGGTTGTCGCCGATCGCTCAGCGCGGCAGCCAGCCGAGGGGTCAGCGCCAGCGCCGCATCGCACGCCTTCAGCAGGATCGCTCCGCCGTCGGAGCTGCCGTGCCGCTCATCGAACTGCGCCCGCAGGGGCTTGGAAAAAAGATCAGGAAACAGGACGGACTGTCCTGTGATATCGTCGCTCACGCAAAAGCCCTTCTGAGTGGTGGAAAGCCTTGTAGCAAAGCCTTTTTACCACGATGGGGGCTTTTGTTTTTCAGGAATTCGCGCGCCGTCGCGAATAATGCGGGCTAG
>JBOHZR010000058.1:0-2256 GCA_050738595.1 Steroidobacteraceae bacterium
AACCTCAGGCGTCCGGCCTCTGGCTCGCCCTCCTCGACGGGTGCCTCCTCAGCGAGCACCTGGAGCGTGAAGTGATGGTCGCCCATCACGAACTCGTTCCCGGTCAGGGCATCGAGCGCATCCGTCAGCTCCGCCGCTTGCGTGACCGCAAAGTCGCCGGCGTTCGCCATGCGGGCGCTCTGGCGCTGCAAGAGGCCCTGCGCGGTCGCTTTCGTGAGGAAGGCAAAGGACTGGGTAAGCACGAACGCAAAGGGCGCAGACAGCAGTGCGTTGAAGAGACCCACGATGGTCGGCGTCGGATATTCCTTGATGCCGAGCATGGCCCCGAGCCGGGTCTCGGCCGGCAAGCGGTATTCGATGACCTCCGTGCCAAAGAGGGGCCTTGAGGTTGCAAGCACCTCGTTGACCGGCGCTCTCGGCAGGGGCACCGGCTGGTATTCGGCATTGACGAGCTGGGCGAGGAACTCGAGGAGCCGCGAGTAGGTGCGGCCGTTCCGCTCCTCGAGACCCAAGCTCTCGGGCTCGTAGCGCGCGAGCGCGGCGGCAAGGGTCTGCCCGATCTTCGCGCAGGCCTCGAGCGCATCGGCGAGTTCCGCGGCAGCATCCGCGCCCGCACGCCTCAAGTAGAGCTTGGAAGCAAGACCACTGACGGACCCGGCGACAGGACGGTAGACGATCGACAGGTAGAGCTCATTGACCATGAGCGTCTCGCCGGCGAGCCGCTCCCGGTATCGGCGCGCCAGCCGATCGGCGAATCCGTCACCGGCGAACGCTCCCGGCACGGTTCGCTCGCGCCGACGCACGACATGCGTCCATAGCGCGACGTTGCGACTTGCGATATTGCGCCAGGTGACGTTGAGCCGTTCGTGCCAGTTGTTGAGCGTCTCGTCATCGGCGCTCTCGAAACTCACGCCGGCAAGTCGAAACGCCTGGACGTAATCTCCCGCGTGCGTCTTGACCACCGTCTCGCTGACGTGCGCGGCGTACGGAATGCGGCGCGCCGCCGTCGGCTCCCGCAGCACCGCAGCCGTGCGGCGTGCTGCCGCGCTCATCGTCCCCTCGCCATGGCAGCAGACCGTCCGGAGGATAATGCGCAGAGCGGGATCACCGGGCTCGCCCGGCGCCGGCTCCGGCGGTCCGGCAGATCGAGCGCGAGAGCCCCATAGCTGCTCGCGCGCCAGTACCAGTAGGTCCCCGCGTAGGCCGGCAGGCGCGTCCGGCCCCAGAGCAGGATGAGGTCAAAAATGCGCGGATCCCGCAGGCACAGCAGCGCGCAAATACCGTGAATCGGGACGACAAGCAGCAGGGTCAGGAGGTTTCGGGTGAGCAGGAACACCTCCATCGTGAAGACCAGATTGAAGAGGAGGGCCGAGAACGTGACACCCCACCGCATCGGAGGTCGGGTCACCGCGACGAAAAGCGGGTCAGCAGTGAGACCAGCGTTCCTGCCGCTCATAAGGCACCTACACGCCGAACATCCCGCGCACCCAGGTCACGATCTGCGGGGCACCGAAGGCGATCGCGATGCCGAGAATCGCCCCGATGGCCCAGCCCCAGGAGATCCGATTCGCCATCGCCATGGCCCCCAGCACCATGACGAGGATGATGGCAATGGGCGTCAACCAGGCAAGAATGTTTGACTGCAGCGCCGTCGCGCCCGTGAGAAATGGCGAGGTCTGCGCGAGCACGGGCGCACAGACGGCGAGCGCCACAATGCCGATTCCGATACTCAGGGCGCGACGTGCATTCGCTCGACGGTATGAAGTCATGGCCTTCCCCGGACCGTTCTTGTTGCTGTGCTTATCCAAGCACCGCTGCGATCTGCTGGGGTACGGCCGTATCGCGGAATATTTAGCTGATACTGCCCACCCCAGGCCGACGGTTTCGCCGCGTAGGCGGGCGAAACGCCCCGCTCAGACGTCGGGCAAGACGTTGATCGAGACGTTCCATCCGAACGTCATATCAAATGCGTTGTCGCTTCGACATTCAACTGTAGGGATATACTCGTCAGAGGAGTTCAGCGAGCGAGCGATGATCTCTCACACCCTGCCGTACGATGATCGCCGTGATTATCCGCGTAGACGGACCCTGGCGTGGGGCCTCTTGTGGCTTCTCTGGCAGGTCGTACGCCTGCCCGTTCTCGCCGTGTTGCTCGTCCTCGAGCCCTTTGTTAGCCTTATTCTGACGGCGTTCGGATTCCTCGGCATCATCGTGGCGCTGATCCTCAAATTCTCGGGCGATCTGCCCCACTTCCCA
>JBOHZR010000059.1:0-9199 GCA_050738595.1 Steroidobacteraceae bacterium
GCGCTCGACCGTTCCTGCCCTCCATGCCGGGAGTCGACGGCGCGTGCATGCAGCTGCCGACGACGCTGCCGACGTTCGATGAGCTGATCGGTGTCGACGGCCGGGATCCGGCGGGCGCAGCCGCGGAGGTATTGCGCCTCACGTGTGCCACGCCGTCCCCGGCTCATGTCTTCACGCTGCATGCCGAGCTCGAGGGCGGCAAGCTCCTGCCGCAATTCGAGTGGTTGGTGAGGCGCTGGCAGGAGGAGGGCTTCACCATCGTCGCCATGCGCGATATCGCCGCCAGTCTCGATGCGCGCGCTCTGCCGCGATACGAGGTGCGGATGGGATCGGTGGCAGGGCGCTCCGGCCTGCTCGCGGTACAAGGGCGGCGGCTCGCGCCGATGCCATGATGGAGCGCGTGCTCACGAGCGTGCCGGACGCGGCGCGCCGCACGAGCGTCTCGAGGCGTGTGTGCGTCGGGGCTGCGCTCGCGATCATCGCGGCGTCGTGGATTGCGCTCTGCGGGTTTCGCGGGCTCTACAACCCCGACGAGGGCCGCTATGCCGAGATCCCGCGCGAGATGCTCGCGGCCGGCAACTGGGTGATCCCGCACCTCGACGGCCTCATCTACATCGAGAAGCCACCGCTGCAATACTGGGCGACGGCGCTCGCATACGAGGTCTTCGGGCAGAGCGAGTGGTCGGCGCGGCTCTACACGGCCCTCGCTGGCCTCGCGACGGTGCTCGTGACGGCCTGGCTTGCGCGGCGGCTTTGGGGCGCAGCGGCCGCATGGCGCAGCGGCATCGTGCTCGGGAGCTCGCTCATGGTGCTCCTCATGAGCCACCAGGTGACGCTCGACATGGGCCTCACCTTTTACATGACGCTCACGCTCGCTGCGTTCTGCATCGCGCAGCGCGATGAGACGCCGCTCGCTCGACGTCGCGGCTGGATGGCGCTTGCATGGGCGAGTGCCGCGGGCGCGTTCCTCACCAAAGGTCTCGAGGCCGGTGCGATCCCGGTGCTCGTGCTGATCGTCTACTCGCTCATCCAGCGCGACCGCAAACCCTGGGCGCGTCTCTACCCGCTCACGGGCCTCGCCGTTTTCCTTGCGCTCGCCGGCCCGTGGTTCTGGCTCATCCAGAAGCGTCTGCCGCCGTTCTTCGACTTCTTCATCATACGGGAGCATTTCGAGCGCTACTTGACGCCGATCGAGCAGCGCTACAAGCCATGGTGGTTCTTTTCGATGATTCTCGCGCTCGGCTCGCTCCCGTGGATCCTGCCTTCCGTGCGGGCACTCGTCACCGGCTGGCGGGCCCGTGAGCCAGGCGGCCACTTCGACGCGCGGCGGCTCCTGTGGGTGTGGTGTATCGTCGTGCTCGTCTTCTTCTCCGCGTCTGATTCGAAACTCATTCCCTACATCCTGCCCCTCTTTCCCGCGCTCGCGCTGCTCATCGGCAGCGCGGAGGAAGGGAGGCTCGCGGCCGATTTGCGCGCGACCGCGCTGGGCCTCGCCGTGGCAGGGATCGTTCTGGTGCTCGGTGCCGCGCTCTCGGGTCCGCTCGTATCGCATCTGGTGCGCGAGCCGTCGGAGGTCCCGTATTTCCTCGGCACGCGCGGTCCCGTGCTGTGGATCGGCGCAGCCTGCCTCGTCGGCGGAATCCTCGCGCGATTTCTCGGGTGGCGGCGCGGCGGGAGTCTGCCGCTCACGGCAACGATCGGCGCTGCGGCCTATGTCGCCTTTTTCGGCGTCGTTTGGGCGGCACGGGTGCTCGTACCGCTTTACTCCGGCGCGCCGCTCGTCGCGCAGCTGCCGCAGGCGCTGCGGGGCATCCCGGCGCTCTACGGGGTGCGTATGTATGATCAGAGTCTGCCGTTCTACCTCAAGCGCACGGTGACGCTCGTGGAGTATCGCGGCGAGCTCGACTTCGGCCTCACGCTCGAGCCGCACAAGGGGATCGATACGCTCGCCGCGTTCGAGCCTCGCTGGCGTGCGGGCCGTCAGGCGCTCGCCGTGATGTCGCCGGGCACTTTCGGGGTGCTCGCTCACGATGGGCTGCCGATGGTGGTGCGTGCCCGCACACCCAAAGAGCTCATCGTGAGCAGGTTCTGACAATGACGCTGCAACGTTCGGTTCCGACGAGCCCTACCGAGGCGCTCTCGGCCATTACCTGGATGCTGCTGCTTGGCGGGGTGGCCCTCAACGCGGCTGCGCAGCTGTTCCTCAAAGCCGCGACGCGCGCGAGCGGCGTGCTCGTCGGCGATACGGGCGGCATCTCCTGGAGCGCGGCGAGCACACTGCTGCAGCAGCTGCCACTCTGGGCAGGGCTCGGCTGCTACGGAATCAGCGTGTTCCTGTGGGTGGGGGCACTGTCGCGGGTGCCTGTGAGCATCGCGTATCCGCTGCTCTCGATAGGCTACGTCGTGAATGCCTTCGCGGCCGCGGCTCTGTTCGGCGAGGCGCTGTCCGCGGCGAAGCTCGCCGGCATCGGCCTCATCATTGCGGGCGTGCTGCTCCTCACGAGGGTTCCGCATTGACCCGTGCGGCGTCGATGTGCGCGGCGCCGGCGTCCCGCCGGAGCGTGCAGGCCGTTCGGCGCCTGGGAGCCGTGCGGCGCTTGCCGGGCGCGCGCGAGGTCCGCCGATGAGCGATTTTCTGCCGTTCACGCGACCGAGCATCGATGAGGAGACGATCGCGGGCGTCGCGGACGTGCTGCGCTCGGGATGGATCACGTCCGGTCCGCAGGTGCAGGCGTTCGAGGCTCGGCTCTCGCAGTACGTGGGCGGCCGCCCGGTGCGCGCATTCAACTCCGGCACCTGCACGATGGAGATCGCGCTGCGGATCGCAGGCGTAGGCGCCGGGCACGAGGTCATCACGACTCCGCTCTCCTGGGTCGCGACCAGCAACGTCGTGCTGGCGGTCGGGGCGCAGCCCGTATTTGTCGATATCGATCCGGCGACGCGCAACATCGATCTCGAACGCGTGGAGCCCGCGATCACGCGGGCAACGCGCGCGCTTCTCCCCGTGGATCTCGCCGGACTGCCGGTCGACCGCGACCGGCTGCACGCACTCGCGCGCGAGCACTCTCTACGAGTGGTCGAGGACGCGGCGCAGTCGCTCGGCAGCACCTGGGAGGGGCGGCGGATCGGCTCGTTCGGGGATCTCGTCTCGTTCAGCTTCCATCCGAACAAGAACATCACCACGATCGAGGGGGGCTGCCTCGTGCTCAACGATGAGCGCGAGGCGGCGCTCGCCGAGCAATACCGGCTGCAGGGCGTCGTGCGCAGCGGCTTCGACGGCATGGAGGTCGAGGTCGCCGGAGGCAAGTTCAATCTGACGGACGTCGCCGCGCGTGTGGGGCTCGGGCAGCTGCCGCATCTCGAATCCTTCAATGCGCGCCGCCGGGAGCTCGCGCGCGCGTACTTCCGAGCCTTCGCCGAGTGCGGCGCAGCTGAGCTCGGCCTCGCGCTGCCGGTCGCCGACTTCGAGCACGGCAACTGGCACATGTTCCAGGTCGTGCTGCCCGAGGAGCGGCTCTCGATCGCGCGCGCGGAGGTGATGGCTCGTTTGAAGGATGCCGGCATCGGTACGGGCGTGCATTACCCTGCGATCCACTTGTTCGCGCTCTATCGCCGCCTCGGCTGGCGCCCGGGCGACTTCCCGCATGCGGAGTATGTCGGGCGCAACATCCTCACGTTGCCGCTGTTTCCGGCGATGCGCGCCGCCGACGTCGTCCGTGTGGCCGATTCGCTCACCAGGGTGTTGCGCGAACACATCAGCTAGCGCTCGCGCTGGCATGACGCATGCAAGCGTCGCCGTGGCGGGCTGCAAAGCCGCGGGAGGGATGATGCTCATGCGCCTAATCGATTCCACGCTGCACCGCTGCGTGCTGGGCCTCGGTATCGGCCGTCGCTGGTTGAGGGAGCGGCTCGGCGAGCTCGACGTGCGAATCCCCCTCTGCGAGGGGTGCCTTCAGGAACTCGTGCACGACGCGGAGGCTGCGAGCTGGCAGAGGCTCGTCGTCTCGGCGGGCGGGATGCGCTATCTCGAGGTGCTGCGGGAGGAGATCCTCGTGCGGGCGGAGTTCGTGCGCCGCTGGACGCGCTCCGATGAGCGCATCGAGCCCGATGACGGACTCGGGACGCTTGTAACTCTTGCGCGTAAGTATGCTCTGCCGCGCCCCTGGAAGGTCACCGAGCCGGTCGCGGCCGAGTCGAGGCGCCGCGCGCCCTCGTACTGGCGGTGGGCGAGCGGTGCCGAAGCGGTGAGCGCTCGGTAGAGCGCCCCGGCGCAGCGCCCGGCATCAGCTAATGCCGGCGCGGCTTGAGCAGGAAGTCGCTGCGGTCCGCCGAGGGGATCTGTACGCGGACGGTGTTCTCACCGCGCTCGAGAGTGAGGGACACGTCCGTCCCCGCGGCTCCGACGCTCCAGATGCCGCGGAACAGCTGCGCCGCGTTCGAGACGGCCGTGCCCGCGACTTCGAGCACTACATCACCGACCCGCACGCCGGCACGGTGTGCGGGGCCGCCGGGGGTGAGGCCGCCGATCACGAGCCGGTCCTGAAGCTCGGTCGCATACAGGCCGAGCCAGGGCCGAGGGGCCTGCGCCGGCCGGCCGAGCCGCACCATGTCCGCGAGAATCGGCTCGAGCAGATGAATGGGGACGAACATATTTGCATCGAAGGCCTCGCCGCTCGCGCGCTCCTGGGTGAGGAGCGAGCCGATGCCGAGGAGCCTCCCGTCCGGTCCGAGGAGCGCGGTGCCGCCCCACTCCGGGTGAGGCGGCGCGGTGAACAGCGCTTCATCGAGCACGTATTCCCAGTAGCCTGCGAACTCCCGGACGGCGATGATGCGGGCATTGAGTGTGTGCTCGAGGCCTCCGTGCCCCATGACAATCACCTCGTTTCCCACGCCCAGTGAGGCGCTCGGGCCCCGCGCGAGCGCGGGTGCATCGAGGCTCCCGAGGGGGAGCACGAGACCGAAGCCGCTCGTCTGATCGTACGCGAGGGCATGGCCTGGCACGACGCGGCCGTCGTGGGTGGTGAGCCAGATGGTGCTCGCCTCGGTGATCAGATAGCCGATGGTGAGGACGAGGCCATCCGTGCCGATGACGACGCCGCTGCCGATGCGCTCGGTGCCCAGAACGGAGGCGGTGAACGCCCGCTCCGGGATCTCCGCATGCACCATGACCACCGAGCGAAGCGTCGAGTCGAGATCGAAGCCGACCTCGCCGGGCGTCGGCTGCAGCGCCGCGGGAAATGCCCACTGGGTCTCACGAGGCATGCGGCTCAATGTACCAGGGTCCGCGGCGGCCCGATACGCGACATCCGCGACGATATAATGCGGCACTCGTGTGCTCGCCATCCCGATCGCCGCTGAAGGACTTGAAACGTGCTGAAGCTGCTCAACGTTCTCTGCATCATGACGCTCATTGCAGCCGCGGCCAGCGCCGCGGCCAGCGCCGCGGACACGGCCAGCGCCGCGCCGCTCTCGGCGCACCTCATCGGCATCGACGTGGCCGGAATGGACCGGAGCGTCCACGCGCAGGATGACTTCTACCACTACGCGAACGGCCACTGGCTCGCGCACGCGACCATCCCTCCCGACAAGTCCTCCTACTCGATGTTCACCGAGCTCGCCGACCGCACGCTCGAGCAGCTCCACGGCATCGTCGATGAGGCGGCGCGCTCGACGACCGCCACCGCCCCCTTCGGCTCGGAGAGGCGCAAGGTCGGTGATCTTTACGCGAGCTTCATGGACGAGGCGGGAATCGAGGCCGCGGGGTTGAAGCCGCTGCGCGCGGAGCTTGCGCGGATCGAAGCGCTGAAGTCCAAAGCTCAGCTGCCCGCGCTCGTCGCACATTTCTCGCGCATCGATGTGACGACACCCTACGACATCGGGGTGGGGCCCGATGCGCGCGATTCGACGAAGTACGCGGTCGGGATCGATCAGAGCGGCCTCGGCCTTCCGGACCGCGACTACTATCTGCGCGACGACGATGCGCGGCTGAAGGCGGCGCGCGACAAATACGAGGCGCACATCGCACGGATGCTCGAGCTCGCCGGCGCTTCGCGCTCGCGGGCGAAGCGCGAGGCGGCCGACATCCTGGCGCTCGAGACGTCGATCGCGCGAGCCCAGTGGACCAAGGTCGCACTGCGCGACCCGGTCAAGACTTACAACAAGACTCCGTTCTCGAAGCTACCGGGGCTGATGCCCGGCTGGGGATGGAGCGAGTATCTCGAGGGCGCGGGGATCGCGCACAAGGTCGACTATCTCATCGTCGGGGAGCCGAGCTACTTCGAGGCGCTCGGCGGCATCGTGCGCGACACTCCGCTCGCGGTGTGGAAGAGCTACTTCCGCTTTCATTTGCTGTCGGCGTTCGCGCCGCTGCTGCCGCACGCTTTCGTCGATGAGAACTTCGCCTTCTACGGTGGCGTGTTGCGGGGGACGCCTCAGAACGAGCCGCGCTGGAAGCGCGGCATCCAGATCGTCGACGGCGCGATGGGCGAGGGGCTCGGCAAGCTCTATGTCGCGAAGTATTTCCCCCCTGCGGCGAAGGCGCGCATCCAGGCGCTCGTCGGGAATCTGCTCGCCGCGTACCGGCAGGACATCGATGCGCTCGGCTGGATGGGGCCGCAGACGAAGAAGCAGGCGCAGGAGAAGCTTGCGCGGCTGCAAACCAAGATCGGCTATCCGAACCGCTGGCGCGACTACAGCACGCTCAAGATCGTGCGCGGCGATCTCCTCGGGGACGTGATTCGCGCGAGCGAGTTCGAGTATCACCGCCAAGTCTCGCGGCTCGGCAAGCCGATCGACCGCGAGGAATGGGAGATGACCCCGCAGACGATCAATGCCTACTATCGGCCGGACCTCAATGAGATCGTGTTCCCCGCGGCGATCCTGCAGCCGCCGTTCTTCAATCCGCAGGCGGACGATGCGGCGAACTACGGGGCGGTCGGCGCGGTGATCGGCCATGAGATGAGCCACGGTTTCGATGATCAGGGCAGCCAGTACGATGCGAGCGGAAACTTGCGCGACTGGTGGACCAAAGCCGACCACGAGCGCTTCGCGGCGAAGACCGCGGCGCGCGTGGCGCAGTACGATGCGGCCGAGCCGCTCAAGAGCTATCACGTCAACGGCAAGCTCACGCTCGGGGAGAACATCGCGGACAACTCGGGGCTCGCGATCGCGTACAAGGCGTACCGCATCGCATTGAACGGCGCGACTGCGCCCGTCATCGACGGCTTCACGGGCGATCAGCGCTTCTACATCGCGTTCTCGCAGGTGTGGCGCGGGAAGGTCCGCGATGCGATGACCGTGATGCTGCTGAAGGCCGACCCCCACTCCCCGCAGTCGGTTCGTGCGACGCTGCCGCTGCGCAATCAGCCGCCGTTCTACGCAGCTTTCGATGTGAAGCCCGGCGACCGGATGTATCTGCCGCCTACCAAGCGGGTGATCATCTGGTGAGGGGTTTCGGGAGCGCTTTTGCGGCGGCGCTCGCGATCGGCCTCGGCGTCGCGGCGCCGTTTGGGACCCATGCGGGGCCGGCGCAAGCGTTAGCCACCGTGGCAGCCACCCGATCCACGATTCCCCGGGGCGCCTCTGCAGGCGGCCGCATCCGCCACGTTTTCCTGATCATCCTCGAGAACCAGTCGTTCGGCACGACGTTCCGGCCGGACTCAGCCGCGCCGTATCTCGCTCACACGCTCACGTCGCAGGGTCTGCTCCTCACGCACTACTACGCGATCGGGCACAACAGCCTCGACAATTACATCGCGCTCGTGAGCGGCCAGGCTCCGAACGAGGAGACGCAGGGCGACTGCCTGCGCTACAGCGATTTCGTCCCCGCACAGCCCCGCATCGATGCGCACGGGCAGGCGCTCGGGCGCGGCTGCGTCTATCCGCGCTCGGTCAGCTCGCTCCCGGATCAGCTCGAGGCGGCGGGTCTCACGTGGAAGGGCTACATGGAGGACATGGGCAAGGACCCGGCGCGCGAGCGCCGCACCTGCGGCCACGGCCCGATCGGCAAGTTCGATTCGCTGCAATTCGCCACGCGGACCGATCAGTACGCCTCGAAGCACGACCCGTTCGTCTATTTTCACGCGATCATCGACGACCCCGCGCGCTGCGACGCGCACGTCGTGCCGCTCGATGACCTAACGCGCGATTTGCGCACGGTGCGGACGACGCCCAATTTCGTCTTCATCACGCCGAATCTCTGCCACGACGGGCACGACGGTCCCTGCGTGGATGGGGAGCCGGGCAGGCTCCAATCATCCGATGAGTTCCTGCGTAGATGGGTACCGATCATCACAGGCGCGGCCGCATTTCGCGAGGACGGCCTCCTCATCGTGACGTTCGATGAGTCGAGCGCGTTCGGCAAGGACATGGCGCTCGCCTGCTGCAACGAGCAGCCGCTTCCGGGGACGCGGTTCCCGCCGGGGCTGGTCGGGCCGGGCGGCGGGCGAATCGGCGCGGTCGCGCTCTCGCCCTTCATCGAGCCGGGCGCGACCTCGGACGTGCCGTGCAACCACTACTCGCTGCTCGCGACGGTCGAGACGATCTTCGGCCTCGCGCGGCTTGGTTATGCGGCCGACCGCGAGCTCAATCTCCTCCCAGTCCTTGGGCGACCTGGCGCCACAGCGCCTCCTTCAGCAGCTCGAGCCGCTTCCCGCTGAAGTCGCGCCATCCAAGCGCGCGCAGCAGGATCGGGCGCGCGCGGCGCACGAGCGCGGTGTGGCCGATGATGCTCAGCGCTCGAATCATGACCTCGGGATCGTCGGGCGCGCGGCGCAGCAGGCGCGCGAGGATCTCGGCGGTCAAGCCGATGATCCGGCCCGCCACGCGCTCGAAGAGCACGTCGAACGCTGCGCTGCGCTCGCTCTGCGCGCGCGTGAAGAACAGCACCCAGCTCTCCGGGCGCTCGGTTGCCATGCCCTCGATGAAGGGCTCGATGACCTCCTTCAGGAGCGCGAGCAACGCGCGGCGCGATAGATGCGGGCGGCCGAGCGCCGCCGCGACCTCGGCCACGGCGGGCTGGAGCCGCGCGTGCACGTCGCTCACGATGTATTCAGCGCAGGCGCGCTGCAGACCCTCCTTGCCGCCGAAGTAGTACGTGAGCGCGGGCAGGCTCACCGCGGCGCGCCGCGCGATCGCGCTGGTCGCGGTGCGCTCGTAGCCGAGGCTGCCGAACATCTCGATCGCCGTCTCGATGATGCGC
>JBOHZR010000060.1:0-3937 GCA_050738595.1 Steroidobacteraceae bacterium
CCGCCGATCCCCGTCAGCGGTGCCCAGCGCGATGCTGCCCAGCGCGGGGATGTGAGCGCGCCGATCGATCCGCTCAATGGCTCAGGGGCTCAGGGGCTCAGGGGCTCAGGGGCTCAGATGGTATCGATCACGCTGGTACAGGGTGGCTTCGCGGACGTTTTGAAGACCGAGGATCTGCGCGGTCAGCCGCTCGAGACCGATCGCGAGTCCCCCGTGCGGCGGCATGCCGAGCTCGAACATCCGCAAGTGGTCCTCGAAGTCTGCGGGATCGACGCCGCGGCCGCGGAGAGAGGCCTCGAGCGATTCGCGCGTATGCAATCGCTGGCCGCCCGTCGTGATCTCGAGTCCGGCGAACAGCAGGTCGAAGCTCTGCGCGGCCCCTGCAGTGCCGCGCGGGGCCGTGTAGAAAGGACGGCTCGCGAGCGGAAAGCCGAGCACGAAGACGGCGGGAACTCCGCTTCGGGCCGCGGCGAGAGCACACAGCTGCCGTTCGGCCTGTGGGTCGAGATCATCGCTGAGATGACGCGTGCCGTGCTCGCGCGCGAGCATCTCGAGGCACTGGCCGAATTCCCAGACCGGCGCCTCGAGCAGTGAGGGCAGCGGCTCTCGGCGATAGGGCGCGAGCAGTTCGCGGTGATCTCGGTTCAGCCGCTCGAAAATGCAGCTCAGCAGATCCTTCTCCAGGCGGATCACCTCCTCGGGCCCGTCGATGAATCCCACCTCGAGATCGAGCGAATAATATTCGGTGAGATGGCGGCTGCTCGCGTGCGGCTCGGCGCGATAGACGTGCCCCGTTTCGAAAACCCGCTCGAACGCGGCGACGCCGTGCTCCTTGTAGAACTGCGGACTCTGCGCGAGGTAGGCGATGCGATCGAAGTAGTCGATGCTGAAGAGATTGCGTGGCGGTCGGACAGACGCACTGGATGCTCCCAGTGCAGTCGCGCACGACGAGGAAAGTGGTGCTTGCGAGCGTGCGCAGCCGGAAGACCCATCCGCGAACCTCGACGGTCTCCCCGAGGTGCTGGGTCGCGGACTGCGCGAAAATGCGCGTCAGAGATTCGCTTGGCATGGCAGATCGCTCCAAAGGACGCGAAACATCTGCCGGAACCGCGGCTTCTCCCGCGGCGGTGCCATCCAGCTTCCGACGAAAACGCCGGCTCTCAAAGACGCTGTGTCGTAGCGATACGTCTCGCCCTACTCAAGGCCTGCGCGGCGCGCTTCCTGTTCGGGGGAGCCTCTCTCAGCGCGACGAGTTCAGGGCGACGAGCTGATAGTCCGATACGCGACCCGATTGCCGCGGAAGGTGCCGAACCAGAGCATGTGCCCGACCTGCACGGTGCTCGTGGCGTCGCCGAACTCCGCTCTACCGGGCTCTTTGACGAACGGCGTGACCGCCATCGTGCGTGGATCGAGCCGGACGGTTGCCCAGGCGTCGGGCGCCGGTGGCGCCCCCTGCCTGCCGGGTTCGATGAACTGTCCGGTGTCGAACAGCGTGCCATCGGGAGCCCAGCGCAGATTATCGGGGTGGAAGTCGACCTTCACTTTCCTCGGACTCGATTTGCCGGAGAGTGGGACGCGATAGATCTCGTTCGATCCGTACGCATTGAGGAACGCCCATGTGCCGTCGCGGGAGACCACGACGCCGTTGTCCCCCGAGAGCCGTGTGCCGGGGACCTCGCTGAAACCCTTGCCCGGGGTCCAGCGGTACAGGACGCCCGTGACCGCTCCCGCCATGACGTGCTGGAAGGCCTGTTTGTCGCGGGTGTCCATGAACTTGGTGACCACGAAACCGCCCCTCGGCAGGGCGGCAACCGCATTGCCATTGGCGCCCGCCGGCATGAGCACACAACCCACCCATTGCGCTGAATCCGCGGCGGCATGGAGGCGAAAGACTTCGACCGACTCGCGTCCGCCGTGATTGACGGCATAGACGGTGGCACTGCCGCCTCGTCCTTGCACCACGTCGAGGCCGTGCGTGTTGAGTTTCGTGAGATCGGGAGCGGGGCAGCCGCGGTACTGCGAGTCCGGCTCGCGCGCAAGCGACAGTGAGACGGGTCGCGCCGTCCGCGCAGCCGTATCGATGAGGTAGAGACCCACGGAAGCGGCCTGCAAAGAGCCGCCGACCAGCCAGCGCCCGCCCTCGACCGGGAGCAGATCCTCGACATTGACGGGGCCGCAGATGAATCCGAGACCTCCCGCCGGCGCGCAGGTCGCTTGCTCGGGCGAACCTCCCGGTGAGCCTGTCGACTGTGCCCTCGCGAAGGAAGGAGAGAAGAGCGTGCCGCAGATGACGGTGGCAGATGCAAATGCCGCGATCGGCTTCATCGGAATGCCCCCTGATGCGCGATTTGATGAGTCGTCCAGTCGTCGCAGGCAATCATCCCGTCGCCGGCGATGATCCGCAACTCGGATTTTGGCTTGCCGGTCGTGATGGGGGCGCTCACCCGTTGCGGACTGCAGGGGCGAGGCGCTTTACGTGCGACCGAGGCCGGATGAGAATGGCCAACCCCCCTCCAGGAGAATCCTGTGTCAGACCCGAAGAATCGACGGAATCCGTCCGCATCGACTGCATCGGCTTCGAACCCGGCCCTCTCGTCCGCCGGAAGTGCCCGTCGACGATTCATCGGCAGCACGGCGCTGGCCGCGATCGGGGGCTCGGCCGCCGCATTGACGGGGGGCTTGCCTGCCGAGGCAGCGGATTCGCGCCGCAACGCCGCCCCCGGGGAATGTCCGGCCGTGCCGACCCCGATGAAGGACGTGCAGGGCAGGGTTGCCTTCATCACGGGAGGCGACAGCGGTATCGGGCTGGGGATCGCGCGGGCCTTCACCGATGCGGGCATGAAGGTCGTCATCACATACCGCACGAAGAAGCATCTCGATGAGGCCATGAAAGCGCTCGCGGGGGCGGGCGACCGCGTGCATGCGGTCGCTCTGGACGTGACCGATCGAGCGGCGATGGCGCGGGCCGCGGATGAGACCGAGCGCGTCTTCCGCAAGGTCCACGTGGTCGTCAACAACGCAGGCGTCGGGGTCTTCGGCGGCCTGAGCAAAGCGACGTACGACGACTGGGATTGGGGCATGGGCGTCAACGTCAACGGCGTGTTCAACGGAATCCATACTTTCCTGCCGCGGATTCAATCACACGGGGAGGGCGGGCAGGTCATCGCCACATCTTCGGTGGCCGGCATCATTGCGCACCCCGGCACGGGGGTGTATTCGACCTCGAAGTTCGCCGTCGTCGGCATGATGGAGGCGCTGCGCAACGAGCTCGCCGACACCAACATCGGCGTCACGGTGTTCTGTCCCGGCCTCGTCAATACGGATATCGGCGACTCGGCGCGCAACCGCCCGAGCAACCTCGCAGACAGCGCCTTCAAACCGGACCCGAAGATGATGGCTCGGATGCGGCAACAGATGCGAACGCAGCGCCGCGGCCCCCCTCCGGGCATGGATCCGCTCGATGCCGGCCAGCGCGTGCTGAAGGCGATGCGGAACAACGATCTGTACGTCTTGACGACGCCCGAGCTCGAGCCGGAGATCGCGGCGCGAGGCGAGGCGATCGTCGCTTCGATTCCGACCGACATTCATCCGCCTGCGGCCCGCGTGGCGATGCAGCGCGCGATCGCAGGCAAGACGGTGTACGCCACGGTTCGCGACCGCATGCGCTGCGAGCGCGGACGTTCGCGCAAAGTCTGACTGCTGGGCAAAGGGAGAGAACGATGCGTGCGTGGGGGCTCGTGGTCGCGCCGTTGATCGCTTTCGCGTTCGTCGCCGCGGGTGATGCAGCGCCGCGCGCGCAGCGGCGCGCCGGCACCGAGTTGGGATTCGCGGTTTTCGAGACGCAGTGCACGCGCTGTCACGGCAATCCTGCCGCTGCTCAGACGCGCGCGCCCGATCCGGCCGTCATCCGCCAGATGTCGCCCGAACGGATCTACGG
>JBOHZR010000061.1:0-2351 GCA_050738595.1 Steroidobacteraceae bacterium
GATCTCGACGCGCTCCTCCTCCGCGTCTTCGAGCTCCCATTCGGAAGCCTTGAAGAACCGCCGCGGCTTGCGCGCGATGACCTTGACGTCCTTCGCACCGAGCCGCAGCGAGCTGCGGCAGCAATCCATCGCGGTGTTGCCGACGCCGATGATGAGCACGCGCTCGCCGATCCGCTCGATGTGGCCGAACGCCACCGATTCGAGCCAGGCGATGCCGATGTGAATGTTCGCGGCGGCCTCTTGGCGGCCCGGGATCTCGAGGTCCTTGCCCCGCGGAGCGCCAGAGCCGACGAACACGGCGTCGAACCCGCCTCGCTCGATGAGCTCGCGCAGGCTCGCGATCGGAGACCCGAGGCGCAGGTCGACCCCGCGGTCGACGATCATCGCGATCTCCTCGTTGAGCACGCTCGCGGGCAGCCGGAACGAGGGGATGTTGGTGCGCATGAGCCCGCCCGGCTCCCCGTACTGCTCGAAGATCGTCACGTCGTAGCCGAGCGGCAGCAGATCGTCAGCGACGGTGAGCGAGGCGCAGCCGGCACCGATGCAGGCGATGCGCTTGCCGTTCTTGACCTTCGGCACCCGCGGCAAGCGGCTCGCCACGTCATCCCGGAGGTCGGCCGCGGCGCGCTTCAAGCGGCAGATCGCGACCGGCTTCGCCTCGACCCGCACACGGCGGCACGCCGGCTCGCAAGGACGATCGCACACCCGGCCGAGAATGCCGGGGAACACATTCGACTGCCGGTTCACCATGTAGGCGTCGGTGAAGCGGCCCTGTGCGATGAGGCGGATGTACTCGGGAACGTCAGTGTGGGCGGGACAGGCCCATTGGCAATCGACGACGCGGTGATAGTAATCCGGATGAGCAGTATCGGTGGGTTGCATGAGTCCCAAGAGGAGGTTACGGCGACTAGAATCCACTATGGTGCACTGAAGTATAAGCCCGCACCGGGTCGCCCGGTGTCGTCCACGAATTTGCTGCGATGCATCAATGGCCGGCAGCCCAGCGACAGGAGACCCGAAGTCCCATGCCTGACACCGTTCCCACCGAGATTCGGCTGCGGACCCGATCGAGGCTGCTCGAGGTGACCTTCGATGACGGCAGTCGCTTCGAGCTGCCGTTCGAATACCTGCGCGTCTACTCGCCCTCTGCCGAGGTCAAGGGACACGGGCCGGGAGAGGGCATCCTCGTCCTCGGCAAGGAGCACGTCGGGATTCGCGCGATTGAGCCGGTGGGACAATATGCGGTCAAGCTCGTGTTCGACGATGGGCACGACACCGGCTTGTACAGCTGGACGTATCTGCACGAGCTCGGCCGCGAGCGGGACCGCAAATGGGCGCAGTATCGGGACCGTGTCGAGCGTGCAATGCTCGCGGGGCACGCGGGGCACCCGGAAAAGAAAGGGCCGAGCGGTTGAGCTCGGCCCAATTAAGTTTCAAGACCCCCGTTTATCCGGTCGCCGCGCTGATTCGCATCAGTGCCGCAACCGAGGCGGATTCTGCGCAGTGTTCGAGACAAATTGCAAGCCAATGTTTGAAGCTTGGCCGTAGCAACGCGCCCTCATCTCGGGCAGCATGGCGCGCGGGAAAAACTCGGGATCCCGTGAGACACGGTCTAAACTCGGGGCTTCGCATCACGCAGCGAAGCCGCCGCGGAGAGAACGACAGATGAGCGAAGAGCCGCTCGCCGATTTCGGCTTTGAGCGCGTGCCGCGCCGCGAGAAGGAGCGGCGCGTTCGCGGCGTGTTCGACTCCGTCGCGGACCGCTACGATCTGATGAACGATCTGATGTCGGGCGGGCTGCACCGGCTCTGGAAACGGTTCACGCTCGAGCTCACGGGCTTGAGAGCCGGCCAGGTCGCGCTCGATGTGGCAGGCGGCACGGGCGATCTCACCGCGGGGCTCGCGCGTCAAACAGGCGATGCCGGGCTCGTCGTCCTGACGGATATCAACGCCTCGATGCTCGCGCACGGCCGCGATCGGCTCATCGACGAGGGGATCGTCGCAAACGTCCGCTACGTCCGCGCGAACGCCGAGCACCTGCCCTTCGCCGACAACACATTCCATTGCATCACGATCGGATTCGGACTGCGCAACGTCACGGACAAGGCTGCGGCGCTCGCCTCGATGCAGCGCGTGGTGAAGCCCGGAGGGCGGCTGCTCGTCCTCGAGTTCTCCCATCCCGTCCTGCCCGGGCTCGATCCGCTCTACGACGCTTACTCGTTCCGCGTGCTGCCGCTGCTCGGCAAGCTCGTCGCGCGCGATGAGGCGAGCTACCGCTATCTCGCCGAGTCGATCCGCATGCACCCGGATCAGGAAGCGCTCGCCGCGATGATGCGCACGGCCGGCTGGGA
>JBOHZR010000062.1:0-4020 GCA_050738595.1 Steroidobacteraceae bacterium
TGGAGGGTACTGCTTGCCAAGTGTATGCCAAGCGGCGAAACGCGACTCGTGCAACTCTTTGAATTCTTGGAGCGGGAGACGAGACTCGAACTCGCGACCCCAACCTTGGCAAGGTTGTGCTCTACCAACTGAGCTACTCCCGCCCCGGGGAGAGGCAGAAATTCTAAGTGCACTCGCGCCGAAGTCAAGGCACCGTCAAGGCAGCCGCTGCGGACGCTGGGCGGTGGCAGCGCCGCCGCCCAATCCGGCTGCCTCACGCACGCAGACACCTTCTGCGGCCCGAATCCGACATCCTGCTCGCCTGCCCATTCCCGCGCCATTCCCGCGCCATGCCGACTAACTCTCGCTAAGGTGCGGCCACGCTGCCCGCAGGTACAGTACCATCGAGATCAGGGTCAGGGCTGCGGCGAGCACCGTCAGCGCGACACCGAGCGGATAGAGCGGCAGCGGGCCGAGATCGTGCCGGTAGAGCATCATCGCGAGGCCGACGATCTGAAAGATCGTCTTGTACTTGCCGAGGATCGAGACCGCGACCTTGCGGCGCTTGCCGATCTCCGCCATCCATTCGCGCAGGGCGGAGATCGCGATCTCGCGACCGATGATGACCGCCGCCGTGAGCACGATCAGCGGCCGGTGATCGCTCCCCACGAGCAGCACGAGCGCGGTCGCGACGATCAGCTTGTCGGCGACCGGGTCCAGGAACGCTCCGAGGCGAGTGGTCTGCCCGAGCCGCCGTGCGAGATAGCCATCGAGCGAGTCGGTGATGCCCGCCGCGGCGAAGATCGCGCCGGCCGCGGGATCGGCCCAGGGCGCGGGTAGATAGAAGGCGATCACGACGAGCGGAATCGCGGCGATCCGCACCCACGTCAATATATTGGGCAGGGTCCAATAAACGGCGGCTCGAGCTGGGCGGGAGGAGGAAGTTTCCACGTTCGCGCTTTGAGACTGGGCCTCGACCTCGAGCGGCGGCGGCGAACCCGCAGCACCGACCTTGCGGCGCCTAGCGCGCGCTCAAGCGCCGGGATGCAGATGCTCGTAGATCACGCGCGCGAGCGATGCGCCGATGCCCTCGACCTGCTCGAATTCTGCCATACCTGCCTTCACCACACCCTGCAATCCGCCGAAGTGCTTCAGAAGCGCGCGCCGCTTGGCGGGTCCCAGGCCCGGGATGCTCTCCAGGACCGACTCGCTGTGCCGCCGTGCCCGGCGGCGGCGATGGCCCGTGATCGCGAAACGGTGCGCCTCGTCGCGCACGCGCTGGATCAGACGCAGCGCCGCAGAATGAGGCTCGAGCACACGCGGGGCAGCCGCACCGTGAATGAAGAGCCGCTCTTGACCAGGCCTGCGATCCGGACCCTTCGCGACGCCGACGATCGTGAGCTCCCCGAACCCGAGCCCCGCGAGCGCCTCATGGACTTCCGCCACCTGCCCGAGCCCCCCGTCGATGAGTAGCAGGTCGGGCGGGGGCACCTCGCCGTCCCGGATGCGTGTGTAGCGGCGCTCGAGCGCCTGATGCAGCGCGGCGTAGTCATCGCCCGGTGTGATCCCCGTGATGTTGAAGCGCCGGTACTCCTTCTTAAGCGGGCCTTCGGCATCGAAGACGACGCAGGAAGCGACGGTGCCTTCGCCTCCTGTATGGCTGATATCGAAGCACTCGATGCGCGCGGGCGAGTCGGGCAGCTCGAGCGCTTCGGCGAGCGCGGCGAGCATCTCCTCGGCGCCCTGACGCTGCGCGAGCCGCATCCTGAGAGCCTGCGTCGCGTTCTCCTCGGCGAGCTCGATCCATCGCGAAGCCATTCCCCTCTGAGGATGGCGGATGCGGACCTCGTGGCCGGCGCGCTCGCGCAGGATTTCCGAGAGCGAATCCGCGTCGGGTAGCTCGCGGCCGACGAGCACCTCGACCGCCGGGTCCTGCCCCGCGTAGTACTGGAGCATGAAGGACCGCAGCGCCTCCTGCGGTTCGGCGAGGGTCGCTCGCGGAAAGTAGCTCGTGGTACCGAGATTGCGCCCGCCGCGTACGAGCATGACACTCACCGCGTACTCCCCGGGCTCACCGACGAGCGCAAGCACGTCCGCATCGCGCTCCGCCTCGGCGGTCACGATCTGCTGCGCCTGGATGTGTTTGAGCGCCGCGAGCTGATCGCGCAGCCGCGCCGCCCGCTCGAATTCGAGCCGGCTCGCCGCCTCCTCCATCCGGGACGCGAGCTGCGCGTTGAGGTCGGCGCTTCGCCCCTCGAGCACCTGCACCGCGCTCGCCACGTCCTCCGCGTAGTTCTCCCGGGAGATGAGTCCGACGCACGGCGCCGAACAGCGCCCGATCTGATGCTGCAGGCACGGACGGCTTCGGTTCGCGAAGAAGGTGTCGCGGCAGTTGCGGATCAGGAAAAGCTTCTGCAGGCCTTGCAGTGTCTCCCGGACCGCACCGGCGCTCGGGAACGGGCCGAAGTAGCGCCCCGGGAGATTCCGCGGGCCGCGGTAGAAGGCGAGCCGCGGGTAGTCGTGATTCGTCGCGAGATGGATGTACGGGAAGCTCTTGTCGTCGCGCAGCACGACGTTGAAGCGCGGCTTGTGCTCCTTGATGAGGTTGTACTCGAGCAGGAGCGCCTCGGTCTCGGAATTCGTGACCGTGACCTCGATCCCGCCGATCTGCTGAACGAGAGCGTGGACCTTCGGCGAAACATTGTTCGGCGCGAAATAGCTGCCGACACGGTCCTTGAGATTGCGGGCCTTGCCGACGTAGAGCAGCTCGCCCTGCGCAGCGTACATGCGATAGACGCCGGGCCGCCGCGGGAGCGAGGCGACGTAGGCTTTCGGAGCGAATGCGCGGACGTTCACCATGCGAGCTCGCGAGCGCGAGCCAGGACGGAGCGGAACATGGCCGCCGTGAGCCTGCCCGTCTGCGTGTTGTAGCGGCTGCAATGATACGAGTCCAGCAGATGCCGGGAGCCCTCGAGACGATGCTCCGCTGCGTGCGCAAACGGAAACGCCGAGCGCTTCAGGCCGAGCGCGACCAGCGCCGCGTCATGCCCGATGCGTCCGAGCGCGACCAGCACGCGGGCGCTCGAGAGACGGGCAAGCTCGGCAGCGAGATAACCGTTGCAGATGCGGATCTCATCCGGCAGCGGCTTGTTGGCCGGCGGGACGCACTTGACCGAGTTGACGATGCGGACCCCTTTGAGCGCGAGCGGGTCCGTGGCGCTCGTCGACTCGCGCTGCGTCGAGAGCCCTAGCTCGAACAGCGTCTCGTAGAGGAGGATTCCCGCGTAGTCGCCCGTGAACGGACGACCGGTGCGGTTCGCCCCATGCAGGCCGGGCGCGAGCCCGACGAGTACGATCCTCGGGGCAGCGTCACCGAACGAGGCAACCGGACGACACCAGTACGCCGGGTAGCGCACGTGGCATTCCGCGAGGAATTCCGCAAGGCGCGGACAGCGCGTGCAATCAGGGTCGTAGATCGAGCGGTCGGAGCGGTCGACCCGCGGGAGCGCGCTCCGCCCCTGCTTCTCAGTCATTCATGTGCCGCACGATGGCGGCGGCGAAACCCGAGCAGCTCATGAGCTTCGCGCCGGGAATCAGGCGCTGCATCAATTCCTCGACGTTGCGGCGCGCCGCCAGGTCGCGCTTGGGCACGCGGATGGCCTCGCGCAGCCGCGCCAGATCGTAAGTGAGCTCCTTGCTCGCGATCGTGCGCGCGACGCCCTTCACGATGAGATCGGCCGCCTCCGTCCACTTCAAATAGCGCAGCATCATCTCGGCCGACAGAATGAGCGAGCCGGGGTTGACGCGGTCCTTGCCCGCGAAGCCCGGCGCCGTGCCGTGCGTCGCCTCGAACAGCGCCGGGCCATCGCCGATGTTTCCGCCCGGCGCGATGCCGATTCCGCCCACCTGCGCGGCGAGCGCATCGGAGATGTAGTCGCCGTTGAGATTGAGCGTCGCGATCACGTCGTACTCCTCCGGCCGCATGAGTACCTGCTGCAGGAAGTTGTCCGCGATCACGTCCTTGATCACGATCTCCGAGCC
>JBOHZR010000063.1:0-17837 GCA_050738595.1 Steroidobacteraceae bacterium
TTTCACTACCCTCACCCGGTCACGGGCGAGCCCGTGACCGGCGCGGCCTAGGCGGGAGCGGCGGCCTCGGGCTGAGCGGCCGGCTGCGCGAGCGGCGCCGCGATAGGCAGCGAAGCGGGCGGCAGCGGCGGGCGCCCGAGGATCAGATCCGAGGCTTTCTCGGCAATCATGATGACCGGCGCGTTCGTGTTGCCGCCCACGATTCTCGGCATCACCGATGCATCGACGACGCGCAGCGCCTTCAGGCCGCGCACCGCGAGTTGAGGATCGACGACCGCGAGCCCCTCGACGCCCATCGCACACGTACTCGTCGGGTGCATCGCCGTCGCAACGCTCCGGCGCAGATGCGCATCGAGATCGGTGTCGCTCTGGAGGCTTGCGCCGGGAATCAGCTCCCGCCGCACGAGCTCGCAGGCCGGCGCCGTCGCGAAGAACTGACGCGTGAAGCGGACCATGCGTCGCAGCGTTTCGCGGTCGCGGGGCGCGCCGAGCAAATTGAAGAGGATCCGCGGCGGATCGCGCGGATCGGCCGAGCGCAACGTCACCTCTCCGCGCGTATCAGGATGCAGCACGACGTTCGCCGTCGCGAAGAGATGTCCGGCGCCCTTGCGCCAGCCCGGAAACCACGGCCGTGCGAGCATCGATACCGGGCTCACGAGGAACTGCACGTCGGCGCCGGCGGTGTCGGGCGAGAGGCGCAGGAACCCTTGTGCACCGACGGGCAGGTCCGCAACCGGCCCGGTGCCGAACAGCTGCCAGCGCAGCACGGACACGAGCAGCCGGTCGAGCCGCAGCTGCGATTCGAAGGTGATGCGACCGCTCGCCTCGAACACCACCCCGACCGACTGATGGTCCTGCAAGCCCTTGCCGACGCCCGGCAGATCGTGGACCGGCTCGATGCCGGCCGCTTCGAGCTCGGCGGCGGGTCCGACGCCCGAGAGCAGCAGCAGCTGCGGGGAGTTGAACGCCCCTGCGGTCAGGATCACCTCGCGATCGGCATACGCGCGCGCGCTCCGGCCGTTGCACTCGTACTCGATCCCGGTGGCGCGGTTGCGGTCGAACAGCACGCGCCGCGCGAGCGCGCCGGTCTCGACAACGAGATTGGGCCGCCGGATCGCCGGCCGCAAATAGCGCGATGCAGTGCTCGCGCGCCGGCCGTGGTGCACGTTGAAATCGGGTGCGCTGAAGCCCTCCACGTCCGCGCCATGGAAATCCTCGAGATGCTTGTAGCCGAGCTTGCCGGCCGCGGCGATGAGCTTCGGGTAGACCACCCTGTCAGTGCCGTGGCGTGCAACCGTCAGCGGGCCCGCTGCACCGTGGTACAGCGACTCGCCGCGCCAGTTCGCCTCGGCGCGGCGAAAATACGGCAGCACCTCGGCGAAGCTCCAGCCGCAGGCGCCGAGATCGCGCCACTCGTCGTAGTCGGCGGGGTGGCCGCGCGAGTACATCATGCCGTTCACGGAGGAGGAGCCGCCGAGCACCTTGCCGCGCGGGACGGCAATGCACCTCCCGTCGGCGTAAGGCTCCGGCTCGCTCAGATAACCCCAGCCGAAGCGCGGGTTCAGGAACGTGTCGCGCCAGGCGAGCGGCATGCGCATGCGCCGATAGCCGCGATCCGGACCGCCGGCCTCGATGAGCAGCACCGAGTGGGCGGGGTCGGCGGAGAGCCGGTTCGCGAGCACGCAGCCGGCCGATCCCGCACCGACGATGATGAAGTCGAAAGCTCTGTCCGCCATGTGTTGCCCGAGCGGCCGAAAGGCTTAGCCTCCTGCGCCGCCGTCGCGGCGGTCGAGAGCTAATATAGCCGACGCGGCGGGATCGCGCCGCGCTCACGGGATTGCACGCCAATGGACACGACCGTCGCTCTCAAACTGGAGCATGTCTTCGACGTCCGCATCGACTTTCACGAACGCAGGCTCTTCGGACCGCTCTCCGGAGGCGCTCAGCAGGGCTACACCTCGGTCAAGAGCGGTCTCGTCGAGGGACCGCGCCTCAACGGACGCGTCCTCGATTACAGCGGTGCCGACTGGGCGACGGTGCGCCCGGACGGCGTGGTCGAGCTCAACGCGCACTACCTGCTCGAGGCGAGCGACGGCACGCTCATTTACATCCGCAATCTCGGGTATGTCTATGGCGCCCAGGCCTCACCGACGGGCGCGCCCTACTTTCGCTGCACGCCGTACTTCCGCGCCCCGCAGGGCCCGCACGACTGGCTCAACCGGACCGTGATCGTGGGCGGGGGCGAGCGCCGCTCGAATCCGGATCATTCCCTGTTCCGCTATTACGCCGTGCAGTAGCGCAGAGATCACCCATGCGTATGCTCGAGCGAGCAGGGACAGGTGTCACTGCCGCCCGCGCGATGCCGCAGACGGCATCGCGGCGAGCCGATCAGCGAGAGCCAGGCGCTTGCTCGCGAAGTCGCCGCGAACGACCTCACCGGTGTTCGTGAACTCGAGGACGTGAAAGGAGTGCGGCTCGAGCGCCGGCCAAGGGGCGTGCCGCGCAGAAGGCCGGCCGGTGCGCGCGAAGCGGACCCAGCGTGACTCGATGGCGTCGACGACGCGCTGCGTGTCGGGACCGGTGTGTGGCTCACGCTCTCCCATGTGGTCGAAGAGCGCATAGACCTCGTCGATGTGCGAGGCGCCCGGCACCTTGCCGCGATCGGACGGCCGCACGTACGTGAAATAGTAGAGATAGGTCGGCGCACCGTGCCGCGCGGCCGCCGTCGCCACCTGCCAGGTCGGGCCGGTGATCATCAGGTCGGTCGCGAGCTGCGCCTCGATCCGCGGCGTCGCGTGCGTCCCATAGCCGTCGAACACCGCCTCGATCTGCGGCCACTCGGCCGCATAGCGCTGTTTGAGGCCGCGCGCCATGCCGGCGAAGAAGCCGGCCTCGTAATCGTTCGAGCCGATGATGAGCGGCACGTGCGCGATGCGGCCCGCCTCGAAGGCTGCGATCACGTCCTGCGGCACGATGTGCCCATCGATCATCGGACCGGCGCTTATCGCCAGCGGCGGACCATTGCCGAGCACCTGTTTCGCCGGTACTCGCCGCAGCGCTTGCGCATCCGGATGGTCGAGCCCCCAGGACCGTGCAGCCGCCTCGCCTCGCTCTTCGGCCTGCTCGAGCGTCGCCGCCGGCCCGCGGAAAATGCCCGACTCGATGATCGCCTTGTCGAAGGCGCCGCGTGCGAGCGGCGAGACCATCAAATAGCTCACCGAGGAGCCGCCCGCGGACTGGCCGAAGAGCGTCACATTGCGCGGGTCGCCGCCGAATGCCGCGGCGTTGGCCTTGATCCATTTGAGCGCGGCAATCTGATCGAGCAGGCCGTAGTTGCCGATCGGAGCTGCGCCTTCACGCGCGAGCGCCGGATGCGCGAAGAAGCCGAACCGGCCGAGGCGGTAATTGATCGTCACCACGACCACGCCGCGGCGCGCGAGCTTCGCGCCGTTGTAGAGCGCCTGGCTTCCCGAGCCGAGCGCAAACCCGCCGCCATGGACCCACAGCATCACCGGGAGGCGGCCCGCGCCGCGCCGGGCAGGCGTCCAGAGATTCAAATAGAGACAGTCCTCGCTCACCGGCGGCGAACCGCCCGCCGGTCCCGGCCGGCGCGCCTGCATGCAATCGTTGCCGAAGTGATCGGCCACCCGCACGCCTGGCCAGGGTGAGGGAGGCTGCGGGGCCTGCCAGCGCAGATCGCCGACCGGCGGCGCGGCGTACGGCACCCCGAGATAGGCGACGACGCCATCGCGCACGACACCCTTGAGCTCGCCCTCCGAGGTCGACACGGGATGCGCTGCGGCCTCGGCTGCTGCCGCTGCAGTCGGGGCCATGGCAGCCAAGCCTCCCAATGCCAGAAGGCTCGCGAGGCACGCAGCGCACGCGGCCGCCGGGGCCGCCGGGGCCGCCGCGGCCGCGCGACCCAACGCCAGCGTGAGACTTTTCACGACTGAGCCTCCCCTCATCGCGCGCCGTCAGGCCGTCAGATCGCGATGCAGACCGACTTGAGCTCGGTGTACAGCTCGAAGACGGCGCGGCCGCTCTCGCGCCCGAAGCCCGATTGCTTGAATCCGCCAAACGGCATCGCCGGATCGACGAAATTATGGCAGTTGACCCACACGGTGCCTGCGCGGATCTTGGGGACGAGCCGATGAACGGCGCTCACATCACGCGACCAGATGCTCGCCGCGAGTCCGTAGTTCGTGTCGTTTGCGAGGGCGGCAATCTCATCGAGGTCCTCGAAGCGCTGCGCGACGACCACTGGGCCGAAGATCTCCTCGCGCGCGACACGCATGTCGGGGCGCACGTTCGCGAGGACCGTCGGCTTCACGAAGTAGCCGGAGCTCGCCGGCGCCTCCCCTCCCGTCACGACTTTCGCGCCGTCCTTGCGTCCCGACTCGATATATCCGAGCACGCGCTCCTGCTGTTCCTTCGAGACGAGCGGACCCATCTCGGTCTTCGGATCGAGCCCCGGCCCCAAGCGGATCGCCTGCGCGGCGTTGCCCAGCCCCTCGACCACCTGATCGAAGATCTTCTTGTGCGCGAACAGGCGCGAACCTGCCGTGCACACCTGGCCGGAATTGAAGAAGATCGCGTTCGCGGCTCCCCCGACCACCGCATTGAGATCGGCATCGGGGAGTACGACGACCGGGGATTTGCCGCCGAGCTCCAGGGAGACGCGCTTCAGGGAGTCGGTCGCCGCCTTGTTGATGATCTTGCCGACCTCCGTCGAGCCCGTGAACGCCACCTTGTCGACGTTCGGGTGCGTGACGAGCGCGGCACCGGCCGTCTCGCCGTACCCGGTCACGATGTTCACCACGCCCGGGGGGAAGCCCGCCTCCTGGATGAGCTCACCGAGCCTCAGCGCCGTGAGCGGGGTCTGCTCGGCCGGCTTCAGCACGACGGTGCAGCCCGAAGCGAGCGCCGGTCCGAGCTTCCACGAGGCGAGCGCGAGCGGGAAATTCCAGGGGACGATCGCCCCGACGACGCCTACCGGCTCGCGCAGCGTGTAGGTGTGAAACGTCGCCCCCGGCGGACCATGGATCGACGTCTTGAACGTCGAGCCCTCGAGCTTCGTCGCCCAGCCCGCCATGTAGCGGAAGTAATCGCGCGTGCCCGCGATGTCGACGATGCTCGCGATGAACTTCGTCTTGCCGTTGTTCAGACTCTCGAGCTCGGCGAGCTCATCGGCATCGCGCTCGATGAGATCGGACAGCTTCCAGATGAGCGCCTCGCGCTCGGCGGGCAGCATCTGCGGCCAGGGACCTTTCTCGAAGGCCTGGCGCGCCGCAGCGACCGCACGGTCGATGTCGGCGGCATTGGCGTCGACCACCGAGCTGATCTCCCGTCCCGTCGCGGGGTCCATCACGGGAATGCGCTTCGAGGATTTGGACTCGACCCACTCACCGTTGATGAAGAGCTTGTGCGCCCGTTTGAGAAAGCGGGCGGCGGCTGCGGAGGGCTCCGGCTGGGGGGCGATCGATGCGGGCGAAGCGTTCACGACGAGGTACCTCCGGGCGATGTTCTCTTGGGGGGGTCCCGGGCAAGCCGCTCGGACGGCGGCCGCCCCGCACTTGCCCGAAAGTCTAGCGCACTTCGGCGTACTTCGCGGCAGGCGGCTGGCAGCATACACTTAGGTGCGTGGAGCCGACCCGCAGCGCGTCCGGCGCTTGGGTCCACTCGATGAGGGGGTGCGACATGGCGGAGCTGCAAGTCTTCTCGACGGCGGGGCTCGCGCCGCATCGGCGGCTCGACTACTGGAATGCGCACGCCGGGGACGCACTCACGCAGCTCGTCGCCGATCCCCTGAACGACCCGAGCGACTTCCGCGGTCGTCTCGCGCTCACCGAGCTCGGCGCGATTCGGCTCGCGGAAGTCTACTCCGACCCCGCTATCGTCCGGCACACACGCAGGCACATCGAGGCGATGCAGGACGGGAAATATTTTCTCTGCCTGCAGCTCGACGGCGTCAGCGTGAATCGCCAGCAGGGACGCGAGGCGGTATTGCGCTGCGGGGATTTCACGCTCTTCGACAGTGCCTTCCCCTACGAGGTGAGCTTCCGGGATCCGAACCGCATGCTCGTGCTCTGCATGCCTCACGAGGCGCTACGGCGGCGCATCGCGAGCCCGGAGGCGGTCGTCGCACATGCGATGCCGGGCGATCGCGAAGTCTCGGGTCTTCTCTCATCACTCGTCCGCAACTTCTGGAGCCAGGGCGGCCCGGAGATGCAGCTCGGCCCGCGCTTCAGCGAGGCGATCCTCGATCTCATCGCGACGGCGTACGCACCGCTCGCCCAAGCCCGCGCGGAAGCCTCGTCGCTCTGCGTGGCGCGGCGCGAGCAAGTGCGCGGGTTCATCGAGGAGCACCTCGAGGACCCGCGCCTCACGCCGAGCGGCGTCGCCCGCTCGCTGAGGATGTCGCCGCGCTACCTGCACCAGGTGTTCAACGACGGCGAGACGGTCGCGCGCTACATCCTGCGCCGGCGGCTCGAGGAGTGCGCGCGGGCGCTCAAGGAGCCGGCACAGCGAGGCCGTACCGTGACCGAGATCGCCTTTCAGCACGGCTTCAACGACGCGTCCCATTTCAGCCGCGCCTTCCGCGAGCGATACGACGAGACGCCTCGGGAGTACCGGCAGCGCGCAGGCACAGGCTGAAGGCAGCCCATGCTGCCCGCGAACGAGCTCATTCCATGTCCGAGGACCGAACGATGCAGAACGAGACGAGGCGAAATACGGCAATGTTGCGCAAGGCGATGCTGGCGGCCGCGGCGCTCGGGCTCGCCGCCGGGCTCGCGATCGCGCCGCGGCCAGACGAGGCAAAAACGATGAGCGCACCGACCCAAACATACACCTATGTCCATCTCTACTCCGACGCAAACGGTATCTCGCATTTTCGCGACGAGACCGTGAAGCTCGAGTCCACTCCCGGCCCCCACGGCGATGTCGGGGCGCTCGCGAGCTACACGCTGCGCGGCGCGCAAGGCGCGCAATTCCTCGCGCTCAGGCACGGCGCGCGGGAGGACTGGCACAACGCGCCGCGGCGCATGTTCCTGATCGTGCTGCAGGGGACCGCCCAGGTCACCGCATCGGACGGAGAGGTCCGCCGCTTCGGACCCGGCAGCATGCTCCTCATGGACGATCCGAAGGGCAAAGGACACATCACCGAGGTTGTCGGCAAGGAAGACCACGTCACGTTGACCATCCCCTGGCCGGCGAGCTGACACCGCGCGGCGCGGCGCCGTGCCGTGCCGTGCCCGGCTGGCGGGCACCGCGGCGCTGGTCTTTACGGAACTCACGGGCGCGGTGTACAAACGGTGCCGATGATCCCTTGCGACCAAGGCTCCGCCCATGAACGGTGACGTCGACCTGCTCGCCTCGTACTGGACGCTCGCGGTGGGCGCCGAGCCGCACACCGACCACGAGTACAGCACCTCGAGCTTCGAGGACCGGGTGGCGAGCGCCGCGCAGGCCGGCTTCACCGGTTTCGGCATCTGGCATGCCGACCTCGAGCACACCCTCGAGCGGCTGAGCCTCCCCGAGATGCGCCGAGTCCTCGATGATCACGGCATCCGGCACGTGGAGCTCGAGTTCCTCACCGACTGGTTCCTCGATGGTGAGCCGAAGCGCCGCTCCGACGAGCGCAAGCGCCTGCTGTTCGAGGCGGCCGCGCAGCTGCGCGCCCGCTGCGTGAAGGTCGGTGACTTCGTCCGCACGCCCTGCCCCATGCCGCGCCTCATCGAGCGCTTCGCGGCTCTGTGCAAGGAGGCCGAGAGCCACGGCACGCGGATCGCCTTCGAGATGATGCCCTTCTGCATCATCGACTCGCTCGAACGGGCGCGCGAGCTCGTCGAAGGAGCCGGCGCGAAGAACGGCGGCATCTTCTTCGACCTCTGGCACATCGAGAAGATCGGCATCCCGCACGAGGCCGTCGCCCGATTCCCCCAGCAGTATTGCTCCGGGATCGAGCTCAACGACGGCTACTCCCGCGCGCACTCGATGCCGGACCCGCACATCGAGACCACCCAACATCGCCAGCTCTGCGGTCAGGGCGAGTTCGACGTGAAGGACTTCGTGCAGCACATGCAAGCTGCCGGCTGGCGCGGTCCCTGGGGCATCGAGGTCCTCAACAAAGAGCTCCGCGGGCGCCCGATCGCCGAGGTCACGCGCCGCGCTTTCGATACGACCGCTGCGCAGTTTCGCGCCTGACCCCTTCGAACCTGCCAACTGATAGAGAGAGCCCCATGGCGACCCCCGAGCCCACCCAGGAACAGCTCATCGCGCTCTACGAGCGCATGCTCCTCATCCGGCGCATGGAGGAGCGGCTGCGCGCCGATGCGGCTGCCGGGAATCTGCCCGGTGCCGTGCACCTGTACATCGGCCAGGAGGCGATCGCGACCGGCGTGTGTGCGCGGCTCCGCGAGAGCGACATGATCACGAGCACGCACCGCGGCCACGGGCACTTCCTCGCAAAGGGCGGCGACCCCCAGGGGATGATGGCCGAGATCTGGGGAAAGAAGACCGGCATCTGCAAGGGCATGGGCGGCTCGATGCACGTTGCGGATTTCTCGAAGGGGATCCTCGGGGCGAACGGCATCGTCGGCGGCGGTTTCGCCATCGCGACCGGCGCGGCGCTCGCCTCGCAGCTGACGCACGGCGAGCGCATCGCGGTCGCGTTCTTCGGCGATGGCGCCTCGAATCAGGGCGTGTTCATGGAATCGCTGAACGTCTCGAGCCTGTGGAAGCTGCCGCTCGTCCTCGTCTGCGAGCACAACCAGTTCTGCGAGTTCACCCCCGCGGCGAACGTCACTTCCGGGGAGATCGCCGACCGCGCGCGGGCGTTCAAAATCCCGACGACGGTGATCGACGGCAATGACGTCGTCGCCGTGTGGCAGGCGGCGGGCGAGGCCGTCGAGCGCGCGCGCCGGGCAGAGGGCCCCTCGTTCATCGAGGCGCGCACGTACCGCATCCAGGGCCACCTCGAGGCCGAGGCGCTCTTTCTCGCCGGCGGCAAGTACCGCGAGGAGGCGGAGATCGAGGAGTGGCGCAAGCGCGACCCGCTCGATCGCGCGCGCGCGCGCCTCGCGGCCGCGGGCATGGCGGCCGCCGACCTGCAGGCGATGGATGCGCGGGTCCTGCGCACGGTGGAGCAGGCCGTTCAATTCGCCAAGGACAGCGAGCCGGCCGACAGCGAGCTCGCGTTCGACCTGATGTTCGCGGGTCAGAGAGCCTGAAGTAAAGAGCACACCCATGGCCCGCAAACGCTACAGTCACGCGATCAACGAGGCGCTCATCGAGGAGATGAGCCGCGACCCGAAAGTCATCGTGTACGGGGAGGACGTGGAGCTCGCGATCATGGGCGACACGCGCGGACTGCTCGAGAAGTTCGGCCGCGACCGCATCCGCAACACCCCGATCTGCGAGGCGACGCTCACCGGTATGGCGGTCGGCGCGGCGGCGGCGGGTTGCCGCGTCGTGCTGCACATGATGTTCTCGAATTTCATCTACACCGGATTCGACGCGATCGCGAACCAGATGGCGAAGCTGCGCCTCATGACGGGCGGGCAGGCCACGATGCCGATCACGGTGATCGCGAGCTACGGCGGCGGCGGCTCGAACGCCGCGCAGCACTCCGACAGCAGCTACCCGGTGCTCGTGAACCTCGGGGGCGTGAACGTCGTCCTGCCTGCAACGCCGGCCGATGCGAAGGGCCTGCTGAAGACTGCGATCCGCGGCAACAATCCCACGTTCTTCATGGAGGCCGGCGGCCGCGGCGGCGAGCAGGGCGAGGTGCCGGATGGGGACTACACCATCCCGTTCGGCAAGGCGGCCACGGTGCGCGAGGGCAAGGACGTGACGATCATCGCGATCGGCTCCATGTTGAAGCCCACGCTCGAGGCGGCGAAGAAGCTCGAGGCATCGGGCATCGAGGCCGAAGTCCTCGATCCGCGCACGCTCGTGCCGCTCGATGAGGACGCGCTCGTCGCGGCGGCGCGCAAGACGGGGCGCGTCGTCGTGGTGGACGAGGCGCGCGATCGCTGCAGCGCCGCGAGTCACATCGCAGCCGTGCTCGCCGACAAGGCGTTCGCATACCTGAAGGGGCCGGTGAAGCGCGTGACCGTGCCGAACGTCTGCATGCCCTACGCGCCGAACGCCGAGAAACGCATGATCCCCGATGCCGACCGCATCGCGCGCGTCGCGACCGAGTCGGCGCGCGCCTGAGAGGTCGCCCCGTGCACGTGAATCTGAAGCTTGGCCGGGTCGGCATGAACATGCAGGAAGCGACGATCGCGAAGTGGCACAAGCGGCCTGGTGAGGCGTTCAAGACAGGCGACCCGCTCTACGACATCGAGACGGAGAAGGTCACCCAGGAGGTCACGGCGAGTGGTGATGGAACGCTCCTCGAGATTTTCGTCCCAGCCGGCGAGAACGCCGTGGTCGGCGCGGCGGTGTGCGCGGTGGAGATGAAGCTTTAGCGACATGCGTCCCGACTACAACCTCATCTCCTGCGACGACCACCTCGATCTCAATCAGCTGCCCGAGGAGATCTGGACGGATCGCTTGGCGGCGAAGGACCGCGAGCGCGCCCCGCACGTCGAGCCGCGCGACGGCGCGTGGATGTGGGTGTGCGAGGGACAGCCCTGGGGCGCATGGACCGGCCGCAACAAAGGCTCCGATGCGCCGAAGCCCCTCTACACCGCATTCGACCGCGGGGGCGTCAAGGACCTCACCGAGCGTCGCCCCGCGGTTCCCGAGCTGCGGCTCGCCGACATGGATCGCGATGGCATCCACACGCAGGTTATTTTCGGCCCGGTCACCTCGATCAAGAACCGCGACCAGGCGTTCGCCGATGAGCTGCATCGCATCTACAACGACTGGCTCGGCGAGTTCTGCGCCACCGCCCCCGACCGCCTGCTCGGCGTCCCGATGCTGCCGCTCAATCCGGAATCCGCCGCGCAGGAGGTCTATCGACTCGCCAAGCGCGGCGGCTTCCGGCAGGCGAACCTGCAGATCGCGAACGCCGAGCCGCGCCTCCACGATCCGCGCTGGGAAGCGCTCTGGAACGCGCTCGAGGAGACCGGCATCGTGCTGTCCTGGCACGTGACCGTGTTCGCTCCCCCGCCCGGCGATCCGGGCCGCGGGAACGTTGCGGGCAACTTCACGCACATGAAGGGATTCATCACGCAGTTCCTCGACTCCTTCGTGGACCTGTTCGCCTGGGCGATTCTCGAGCGCCATCGGAAGCTCAAGATCGTGATCGCGGAGTCGGGCGCAGGCTGGCTCCCGTGGGTCGTCGAGGAGCTCGATTACCGGCACTGGCGCACCTGGGAAGCGGAGGCGTTCTACCGCGACAAGGGCGGCATCCCGCAGAAGACGAAGCCGTCGGAGCTCTTCAAGCGGCAGATCTTCGCAACGTTTCAGCAGAGCCCGGTCACGATGAGGCTGTTGGAGTTCTACAGCGAGAATCTCCTGTGGGCGACGGATTATCCGCACCCCGACAGCATCTGGCCGAACTCGATCGCGACGCTCGAGCGCACCATGGGCCATCTGCCGCGCGAGACCGTCAAGCGGATCACGCACGACAACGCGGCGAAGCTCTACGGGCTCGCCGTCTGAATCGCCTCACACCCCGACGACCACCCTGCGCACTGCACCACCGACCCATGGCCGACCCAAATCCGAAACTGAAATGCCCCAAGTGCAGAATCGACCTCACGCCGGCGGTCCGGCACAAGCTCGAGGTCAATTACTGCCCCTCCTGCAAGGGAATGTGGCTCGAGCGAGCCGAGCTCGATCAGCTCGAGGACGAAGTCTTCGACTTCGGCGAGCATGCCAAGGGGACGCTCGTCTTCGACTCGACCCCGACGGGCGACAAATGCCCGGAGTGCGATGCGAATCTGAGGAGCTTCAACTACCGCTTCTATGAGCTCGTCATGGAGCTGTGCCCCAACCAGCATGGATACTGGCTGACGGAAGACGAGGACACGCGGGTGCTCGAGCTCATGAAGAACGAGGAGCGCGAGATGCGCCGGAAGCTCACGGCGGAGGAGCGCTGGACGGCCGTGATGAAGCAGATGCGCTCGCACTCATTCCTGAGCAAGGTGCGCGACCTGTTTCACTGAGTGCATCGCGTCCCGCGCCGCAGATCAGAACGCGATGTGCTCCATGTAGCCGCCGTCGACCTGGAGATTCTGTCCGACGGTGAAGCCCGACTTCGGGCTCGCGAGGAACGCCACCGCGGTTGCGATGTCCTCGGGCTTGCCGAGCCGCCCGATGACGCAGTGCTGAAGCGCATCCTCATACGCGGTGGGTGCACGCTGCTTGATGAAATCCCACGGACCTTCCGGGAAATAGATGGGCCCCGGGGAGACCATGTTCACCCGCACGCCGTCCTTGGCGACCTCCTTGCTGAGCTGCGCACCGTAGGCGATGAGCGCAGCCTTGCAGGAGCCGTAAGCGAGGATGCCGGGAGCCTTCAACGCCTTCGACATCACGCCCGAGATGCTCGCGATGAAGACGATCGCCCCGCACTTCGATCGCTTGAGGTACGGAAGCGCCGTCTCGCAACCGCGCACCGCCGCCATGATGTCGGCCTGGAAGCCGGCCTCCCAGCCCTTCTCCCCCGCGATGCCGGGCGTGCCCGTCGTGTTCGAGACGAAGATGTCGAGGCCGCCGAGGCGATCCGCGGCGCTCGCAATCCAGCCGGTGTAGGCATCCCGCTGCGTCACGTCGATCGGATCGCCGATCGCATTCACGCCCTTGCCCTGCAGCTCGCGCACGGTCCGCTCGACGTTGGCCGCGGTGCGCGCGCAGATCGCGACATCCACGCCCTCGTCGGCCAGCTGCCGCGCGATCGCGAGTCCGATCCCGTGCGTCGCGCCCGTGACGATCGCCTTGCGGCCTTTCAGCTCGAGATCCATGTGTCGCGTCCTAAAACGGATAGTGTCGAGGTCCGACCTGCACCGTGATCCAGCGCAGCTCGGTGAACTCGTTGATGCCGGCCCGGCCGCCGAAGCGGCCGTAGCCCGAGTGCTTCACGCCTCCGAAGGGCATCTGCGCCTCGTCCTGCACGGTCGGGGAGTTGACGTGGCAGATTCCCGAGTCGATGCGCTTGGCGATCTCGATGCCCTTCACCAGATCGCGGGTGAACACTGCGGCCGAGAGGCCGTACTCCGTGTCGTTCGCGAGCGCGACCGCCTCGTCGACGGTCTTCACGCGCGTGATCGACACCTGCGGACCGAACGACTCCTCGCGGAATAGAGCCATCTTCGGGGTCACGTGGTCCACCACGATGCCCTTCATGACGGTGCCCTGGGTCTTCTCGCCGCCCGCGAGCACTTTCGCGCCCTGCGCGGCGGCCTCGGAGACGAGCTTCTCGACGCGATCGACCGTCGCACGCGCGACCACCGAGCCGATCACGAACTCGCCCTCCCGCGGATCGCCGCTCGGCAGCGCCGCGACCCGCTTGGCGAGCTTCTGCGCGAACTCGTCCGCGACCTTCTCCTGCACGATCACTCGCTCCGTGGACATGCAAATCTGGCCCGCATTGGCGAACGCGCCGAACACCGTCGCGCTCACCGCGGCATCGATGTCCGCATCGTCGAGCACGATCAGCGGCGCCTTGCCGCCGAGCTCGAGCAGGACGGGCTTGAGATACTTCGCGGCGGTCTGCGCAACGAGCTTGCCGACGCGGCTCGACCCGGTGAAGTTGACCCGGCGAACCATCGGATGCGAGATCAGCGCCTCCGAGACGGCGCCCGCATCCTTCGCATCGTGCGTGATCACGTTGACGACGCCGTCGCCGAGTCCCGCTTCCTTGAGCACCGTGCCGATGAGCCGGTGCGTCGCGGGGCACACTTCCGAGGCCTTCAGCACCACCGTATTGCCGCAGGCGAGCGGCATGGCGACCGAGCGCACGCCGAGGATCACCGGGGCATTCCAGGGCGCGATGCCGAGCACCACGCCGACCGGCTGGCGGAAGGCCATCGCCATCATCCCCGGCACGTCCGAGGGCACCACCTCGCCCGTCACCTGGGTGGTCATCGCCGCCGCCTCGCGCAGGAGCAGGGCCCCGAAGTGCACATTGAAGTGTCCCCAGCCCATCGTGCAGCCGGTCTCGGCGAGCATGAGCGTCGCGAACTGGCCGGATCGCGCCTCGAGCAGGTCCGCCGCCTTGTTGAGCTTCGCGCGGCGCTCGTTGGGGCCCAGCGCCGACCACTTGGGGAAGGCGGCCGCCGCGGCATCCGCCGCCGCCTTCGCATCCTCGGGCGTCGCAGCGGCGGCGCGGGTCGCCACCTCGCCGGAGACGGGGCTCGCGCGATCGAAAGTCGCGGAGTTCCGGGCCGACACGTCGCGGTCGCCGATGAGCAGCTGGACTTGTTCCATCGTGGTCTCCCGAGGGCGGGTGGTGTGCTGTCGAGTGGGGCCGATGAGCTTAAGAAGCCGCCTTCGGCGGCGTCAAGACTTCATCGAGTAATCGCGCTGCGTGCGCTCGTACTCGATGAACCAGTCGAGCGCCTGCGGGTTCGCGACGGCGTCGCGGTTGGCGGCCTTCGCCGGCGGAACCCCTGCGAGAATGCGCCGCACGGGCACCTCCATCTTCTTTCCCGTCAGGGTGTAGGGAATATCCCGCACCTGATAGATTTTGTCCGGCACGTGCCGCGGTGAGTACTCCTCGCGCAGCTTCCGGCGCATCGCCTCCTCGAGCGCGCCATCGAGCGCGATGCCGTTCTTCAACTTCACGAACAGCGGCATGAAGAACTTTCCGCCGGGCAAGTCGAGGTTCACGATGAGCGAATCGTCGACCTGCGGGATGAGCGCGAGCGAGCGATAGATCTCCGCGGTTCCGATGCGCACGCCGTGCCGGTTGAGCGTCGCATCGGAGCGCCCGAGCACGAAGGAGCTGCCGCGCTCGTTGATGATGAAGAAGTCGCCCTGGCGCCACACACCGGGATACATGTCGAAGTAGCACTCGCGGTAGCGCGCGAAGTCCTTGTCGCCCCACAGCAGGACCGGCATCGAGGGCATGGGCTGTCGCACCACGAGCTCGCCGACCTCGTTCACCACGCTCTCGCCGCGCTCGTTGAAAGCGGCCGCGTCGACGCCGAGCATGCGCGTCTGGATCTCCCCAGCGCGCACCGGCAGGATCGGTACGCCGGCGACGTACGCGGAGCAGATGTCCGTGCCGCCGCTGCCGTTCTGCACCCAGAGATCCTGCTTCACATTCTCGTAGAACCAGGCCATGACCTCGGGCGTCACCGGAGAGCCTGCGAGCATCACGGAGCGCAGGTGCTCGAGCGCGTACTTCTGCCGCGGGACGATGCCCGCCTTCTCGAGGAGATTGACATAGCCCGGATTCGCGCCGATCAGCGCGGCACCCGACTCCTCGTACATCCGCCAGAGCGAGTCCGGCTCCGGATGCATGAGACTGCCGTCATAGAGCACCGGCACCACGTCCGCGACGAGACAGCTCACGAGGAAATTCCACATCATCCAGCCGGTCGTCGTGTAGAAGAAGAGCCGCTCGCCCGGCTTCATGTCCATCTGGAAGTTGAGCGCCTTCAGCTGCTCGATGAGGATTCCGCCGTGGCTGTGCACGATGGCCTTCGGCAGTCCGGTCGTGCCGGAGGAGAAGAGGATCCAGAGCGGATGTCCGAACGGCACCTGCTCGAAGCGGAACGACTCGCGCGGCACGGTCGGGCCCGCGAGCAAATCGTCCCAGAAGAGCGTCTCGCGCGTGAAGGGCTTGCGCTCGTGCGCGTTGAGGTAGGGTACGCAGAGCACGCGCTCGAGGGAGGGCAGCTCGCCAATGATTTTCGCGAGCTCGCCGCGGCGGTCGAAGGGCTTCGCGGCATACTGATAGCCGTCCACGCAGATGAGGAGCCGCGGTGCGAGCTGCGTGAAGCGGTCGAGCACCCCTCGAGTGCCGAACTCCGGCCCGCAGCTCGTCCAGATCGCTCCGATGCTCGTGGTCGCGAGCATGGCGATGAGCGCCTGCGGAATGTTCGGCATGTAAGCCGCGATGCGGTCGCCGGGGCGAATGCCGAGCTCTCGCAGCCGCGTCGCGAGCGTGCGCACTGCACCGCCGAGCTCCTGCCAGGAGATGCGCGCGAGCGGCGTGCGCTCGGAGAGGTGATAGACCGCATCGGCGCCCGGCCGCTCGAAGCGCAGCGCATGCTCGGCGTAGTTCAGGCGCGCGCCCGGAAACCATTCCGCGCCCGGCATCTCGCGGCGCCCCAGCACGCGCTCGTACGGCGTGGAAGCTTCAATGCCGCAATACTCCCACACGGAAGCCCAGAAGGCCTCGAGCTCCCCGACGGACCAGCGCCACAGCTCCTCGTAGCTCGCCGCTTTCACCCCCCGCGTGCGCGCGAGCCAGCGCATGTACGCCGTGAGAGTTGACCGCTCCACCCATTCGGGGCTCGGGGTCCAGAGCAGATCGCCTGTCTTGAGCATCGCTATCTGCAATTCACTCGCATGAGAAATCAGGTTCCGCTGCCCACGGGCAGCGCAGCCGCGCTGGCACTGGCTCCCCGATGAGGCCGACCGACCACGGCGAGCGCGATCGCGCCCGCGAAGCACCACGCCGCGAGAGTCAGGAACGTCGGCGCGTAGCTGCCAACTCTGTCATACACCATCCCGCCGATGTTCGAGGCGAAGAAGCTGATGACCGTGTTGACCCCCGCGGCGATCCCGGCTGCGGCGGCAAAGACCTCCGGGCCATAGTAGTTGCCGATCGTCGTCATCAGACCGACGATGCAGCCGCCCCACCCGATGCCGACGCAGAGGGAGAACAGGTACACCTCGAGCATGCTGTGCGGATGGATCACGAGGATGAAGCCCAGGCCGAACACCGCAGAGGTGATCGCCCAGATGAAGCGCGGGTCGAGGCGGTCGCCGAACAGCGCTAGCGGCGCCTTGCCGATCAGGGCCGATCCCGTCGTCACGCTCAAAGCGATGGCCGCCTGCGTCGAATCGAAGCCGAGGTCTTTGAGGTGCAGCACGCCCTGGGCGAGGAACAGCGTGTAGCCCGCACTGCCGCCGCAGAGCGCGAGAACCATGATCCAGAAGCGCACCGAGCGCATCACCTGGGCGAACGTCCAGCGCTCCTGAGTGATGAAGGCCGGGCGCTTGGCGCCGGCGCCAGCCGGCGCGCCGCCCGTCTGCGGCGCGGCGTCGGCCCCATAGGGCTCCTGCCCGAGATCCGCGGGCCGATTGCGAATGAACACCGCCGCGAGCACTGCGGAGATCGCCGCGAGGGCTGCGAACAGCCACCAGCCGGCGCGCCAGTTGCCGCCGGCGGCCAGGATGACACGATTGAGCAGTCGCGGTGCGAAGAGGCCTCCGACCGCGCCGCCCGAGTAGACGAGCGCGATCGCGAGTCCTCGCTGGCGCACGAACCACAGCATCACGCCAGGCTGGGTCCCGAAGACCCCGCCCGCACAGACGCCGAATGCCACCACGACTCCGAACACGAGGGTTGCGCCGATCGCGCTCGTCACGATGGTCGCCATCATGACGCAGCCGACCAGGATCAGAACGCTCCCGAGCACGACGGTGCCGCGCACGCCGATCGAGCGTACGAGGACGGCGATCAGCACCCCCGGCAGTGCCGACATGACGATGTAGAGCGAGTACGGCAGGCCGGCCAAGGTGCGCGAGAGGTGCATCTGCTGCGCCATGACCGCATTCATGACCGGCGAGCCATACGCCGCGAACGCGAGATTGATGAAAACGATCAGCCAGAAAACGGCGATCAGCTTCCACCCGTAGAATGCTCTCTGCCCCATCTGCCCCCTCCTCGCCCCGGCCGGGTAGGCGCGGCCACGTCCACGCCACGC
>JBOHZR010000064.1:0-3610 GCA_050738595.1 Steroidobacteraceae bacterium
ACCCCCGTGCGTCTCGGCCATCACCTTCGTCAGCGCCGCCGTCAGCGTCGTCTTGCCATGGTCCACGTGCCCAATCGTCCCCACGTTCACGTGCGGCTTGCTGCGCTCGAATTTCGCTTTGCTCATGTTTGCGATCCTGAGGAGATTATTTCTTGATGATACCTTCGGCGATGTTCGGCGGAACCTCGGTGTACTTCGCGAACTCCATGGTGAACGTCGCGCGGCCCTGGCTCATCGAGCGCACCGTCGTGGCGTAGCCGAACATCTCCGACAGCGGCACTTCGGCGCTGATGGTCTTGCCCGCGGGCGTCTCATCCATGCCCATGATCTGGCCGCGCCGGCGATTCAAATCGCCGATCACATCCCCCGAGTACTCCTCGGGCGTGACGACCTCGACTTTCATGATCGGCTCGAGCAGGACGGGGCGAGCCCTCCTGAAGCCGTCCTTGAAGCCGATCGAGCCTGCGATCTTGAAGGCCATCTCGCTCGAATCGACCTCGTGATACGAGCCGTCGAACGCGGTGACTTTCACATCCACGACCGGATAGCCGGCGATGACCCCAGTCTCGCAGGCCTCGCGGATACCCTTGTCGACTGCCGGGATGTACTCCCTCGGCACGGAACCGCCGGTGATGCCGTTGACGAACTCGTAGCCCTTGCCCGGCTCCTGCGGCTCGAGCTTCAGCCACACGTGACCATACTGGCCCCGGCCGCCCGACTGGCGTACGAACTTGCCTTCGGACTCGACCTTCGCGCGGATCGTCTCGCGATAGGCCACCTGCGGCTTGCCGACGTTCGCCTCGACCTTGAACTCGCGCTTCATGCGATCGACGATGATCTCGAGGTGCAGCTCACCCATTCCGGAAATGATGGTCTGCCCCGATTCCTGATCCGTGTGCACGCGGAAGGAGGGGTCTTCCTTCGCGAGGCGCTGGAGCGCCACGCCCATCTTCTCCTGATCCGCCTTGGTCTTCGGCTCCGCCGCCACGGAGATCACGGGGGTCGGGATCACCATCTTCTCGAGCGTGATCACGTGCTCGAGATCGCAGAGCGTATCGCCGGTGATCACGTCCTTGAGGCCCACGGCCGCGGCGATGTCGCCCGCGCGGACTTCCTTGAGCTCCGTGCGCTCCGAGGCGTGCATCTGCAGGCACCGCCCGATGCGCTCCTTGCGGTCCTTGGTCGGCACGTACAGGGTGTCGCCCTGGTTGAGCGTCCCCGAGTACACGCGGAAGAAGGTGAGATTACCCACGAACGGGTCGTTGAGAATCTTGAAGGCTAGCGCGGCGAACGGCGCCTCGTCCGATGCCTTGCGCGTCGCGGGATTACCGTCCGAGTCGGTGCCCTTCACGTCGGGCATCTCGATGGGTGAGGGCATGAACTCGATGATGGCATCGAGCATCGCCTGCACGCCCTTGTTCTTGAACGCCGAGCCGCACATGCAGAGAACGATCTCGTTCTTGAGCGAGCGCTCACGCAGGCCCTTGCCGATCTCGGCGTCGCTGAGCGTGCCTTCCTCGAGATACTTGTTGAGCAGCTCCTCGTTCGCATCCGCCGCGGCCTCGATCATCTTGCCGCGATATTCCTCGGCCTGCGCCCTCAAGGCCTCCGGCACGGCGCGATACTCGAAGCGCATTCCCTGCGTCTCCATGTCCCAGTAGATCGCCTTCATGCGGATGAGGTCGATCACGCCCTCGAAGCCCTCCTCGGCCCCGATCGGCAGCTGAATGGGCACGGGATTGCCGCGCAGCCGGTCCTTGATCTGCTGCACGCAGCGCAGGAAGTTCGCCCCGGCGCGGTCCATCTTGTTCACGAACGCGATGCGCGGGACGCCGTAGCGGTTCATCTGCCGCCAGACGGTCTCCGACTGCGGCTGGACTCCGGAGACGGCGCAGAAGACGGCGACCGCGCTGTCGAGTACACGGAGGCTGCGCTCCACCTCGATCGTGAAATCGACGTGCCCCGGGGTATCGATGATGTTGATCCGGTGCTCGGGGAAGGTGTTGTCCATCCCCTTCCAGAAGCAGGTCGTCGCCGCCGCCGTGATCGTGATCCCGCGCTCCTGCTCCTGCTCCATGTAGTCCATGACGGCCGCGCCGTCGTGCACCTCGCCGATCTTATGCGAGACGCCGGTGTAGAACAGGATGCGCTCGGTCGTCGTGGTCTTGCCGGCGTCGATGTGCGCCGAGATGCCGATGTTCCGGTAGCGCTCGATGGGAGTTGTGCGGGCCACTGTAAGTCCTAATTCACAAAGATGACGAAGCAGGCGTCCGTCCCGGCGCCTTCCCTGGGCGCGGGCCGTGAGGTTCGGCTCGTCCGGGGGTCTGCGATGCGGCCGCCGCCTCTCGAGCGGCCGCTACCAGCGGTAGTGCGCGAAGGCCTTGTTGGCCTCCGCCATGCGATGTGTGTCCTCACGCTTCCTGACGGCGGCGCCGCGGCTTTCGGCGGCGTCCATCAGCTCGTGCGCGAGGCGGAAGGCCATGGATTTTTCGGAGCGCGCGCGGGCGGCTTCGATCACCCAGCGCATCGCCAGTGTCTGGCGGCGCGAGGCGCGCACTTCAACCGGCACCTGGTACGTGGCGCCGCCGACGCGCCGCGATTTCACCTCGACGACCGGCTTCACATTGTCGAGCGCCTGGGAGAGCACCTCGATCGCTTCGGGTCCCTTCTTGCCCGTCTTCTCGCCGATCCGGTCGAGCGCCCCGTAAATGATGTGCTCGGCGGCGGACTTCTTGCCGTTCTTCATGACGACGTTCATGAACTTGGCGAGCATCAGATTGCTGAACTTCGGGTCCGGCAGGATGGTGCGGATGGGAGCCTGGGCGCGGCGTGACATGCTGAATCTCCTGACCCGTTACTTCTTCGGGCGCTTGGCGCCGTACTTCGAGCGTCCCTGCTTGCGCTCGCCGACTCCGGCGCAGTCGAGCGTGCCGCGCACGGTGTGGTAGCGCACGCCAGGCAGGTCCTTGACGCGGCCGCCGCGGATCAGGACGACCGAGTGCTCCTGAAGATTGTGGCCCTCGCCACCGATATAGCTCGTCACCTCGTAACCGTTCGTGAGCCGCACGCGGCAGACCTTCCGCAAGGCCGAGTTCGGCTTCTTCGGCGTCACCGTGTAGACGCGCGTGCAGACGCCGCGCTTCTGGGGGGAGGCGCCCAGGGCGGGTACCTTGGTTTTCTCCGGGGGCAGGCGCCGGGGCTGCCGGATGAGCTGGGCTGTCGTCGACATGTTCGAAATTCGCTTGGGAGTGGATACCAGATGGAACACCGGGCCGCCCTCAGCGGGCGGCCCGGTGCCTACGGGAGCTGACCCGGCGTGCAAGTCGCCAGTGTGGCCGGCAGGCCGGGTCGGCAAAGGCCGCGAATTCTAAGGATCCGCGCCGGTGAGGTCAATCGGCAGCCGGCGGCAGCGCCGGCCACCGGGCCCGGCTCACGTCGTGCTGCTCTCCTCCTCGCCGACGCTCGTCTCCTCCATGTCGGGCAAGCCGCCTCCGACATCCATGAACGTCCGGCGCTCGACCGTCTCCGGCCGACGCCGGCGATGCGCATGGGCCGCGAAGCCCGTGCCGGCCGGGATGAGCCGCCCGACGATGACGTTCTCCTTGAGGCC
>JBOHZR010000065.1:0-42886 GCA_050738595.1 Steroidobacteraceae bacterium
CTGCAGCACCATCACGATGCGCGAGCGCAGCTCGTCGCGCCGCATCGTCGCGATGTCCACTCCATCGAGGGTGATGCGGCCGGAGTCGAGCTCGTAGAAGCGCATGATGAGATTGACGAGCGTCGTCTTGCCGGCGCCCGTTGGGCCTACGATCGCGATCGTGTGCCCGGGCTCGGCGATCAGCGAGAGATCCTCGATCAGCGGCTTGTCCGGCATATAGCGGAAGGAGACGTGCTCGAACTCGACGCGGCCGTGCAGCGCGCGCGAATGGACGGCCGCGGCCGGCTCGGCGCTCTCCTCCTTGACATCGAGCAGATCGAAGACTCGCTCGGCGGATGCGACCCCCGACTGCAGGCTGTTCGCCATCGAGGCGACCTGCGTGAGAGGACGGGTGAACTGCCGGGAATACTGAATAAACGCCTGTACCGCTCCGAGCGTCATGCCGCCGGTTGCGACGCGCAGCCCGCCGATCACGGCGATCAGGACGTAGTTCAGGTTGCCGATGAACTGCACCGCCGGCATGATCGTTCCCGAGATGAACTGCGCGCCGAAGCTCGCCTCGAAGAGCTGATCGTTCTTCTGGCCGAAGCTTCGCTCGACCTCGCGATGCCGACCGAACACCTTCACGAGCTCGTGTCCGGTGAACGCCTCCTCGATGAGGCCATTCAAGGCGCCGGTGTGCGTCCACTGCGCAATGAACTTGCCCTGGGAGCGCTTGGCGATGAACTTCGTGATGTACATCGCGGCCGGAATCGTCACGAGCGCGATGAGCGCGAGGAGCGGCGAGATCACGAACATCATCGCGACGACGCCGATCACGGTGAGGAGCGAGGTCAGCACCTGGCTGATCGTCTGCTGCAGGCTCTGCGAGATGTTGCTGATGTCGTTCGTCACGCGGCTCAGCAGCTCACCGCGCGGCTGGCGGTCGAAGTAGCTGAGCGGCAGACGGTGGATCTTGTCTTCGACTTGGGCTCTCAGTCGCAGCACGACAGCCAGCACGACGTCATTGAGCAGGTAGCCCAGAGCCCAGAGGAAGGCGCTCGAGGCGAGATACAGTGCGATCACCCACAGCAGAGTGCGCCCCAGGGCGTGGAAGTCGATGCCGGCGCCCGGCACGAGATGCATGTGGGCGAGCATGTCCGCCAGATTGCCGTTGCCCGCAGCACGCGCCGCCGCTACGGCCTGTTGCGGCGTCGTACCGGTCGCGAGCTGTTTGCTCACGGCGCCCGAGAAGATGATGTCGGTCGCCCGCCCGATGAACACCGGGCCGATCGAGGAGAGCGCCACGCTGACGACGCCGAACACCACGACGGCGCTCATGCGAATGCGCTCGGGCCGCAGCAGGGCGAGCAGCCGCCGCACGGATGGCCAGAAGTTCATCGACTTCTCGGTCGGAACTCCGGCCTGCATCCACGGCGGCCCGCGCCCCGCGGGCTGTCCTGCCGAGGGCAGCCGCTTCGGCATCGCTTTCGGGCCAGCGCTCGACGATTGAACCTCGCCCTGCGGTCGCGCGTCCTCGCGTCGGGCCTCGTTCATGCGGCCTCCTGTACCGACAGCTGGGACGCGACGATCTCGGCGTAGGTCGGGCAGCTCGCGAGCAGCTCCGCATGGCGGCCGAGCCCGACGAGCCTGCCGCCATCGAGGACCGCGATCTGGTCGGCGTCGACGATCGTCGAGACGCGCTGCGCGACGATGATGACCGCGGCCTCGCGCGTGACAGGACGCAACGCCGCGCGCAGCCGCGCGTCGGTGCCCAGATCGAGCGCGGAGAAGGATTCGTCGAACAGATAGACTTCGGGGCGGCGGACCATCGCACGCGCGATCGCGAGCCGCTGGCGCTGGCCCCCCGAGACGTTCGTGCCGCCCTGCGCGATGGGGGCCTCGAGTCCGCCCGGCATCGACTCCACGAAATCGCGCGCCTGCGCGGTCTCGAGCGCCTCCCACAGCTCCTGGTCGCTCGCTTCGGGGTTTCCGTAGCGCAGGTTGCTCGCGACGGTGCCGGAGAAGAGGTACGCCCGCTGCGGAACGAAGCCGATGCGTGTCCAGAGCAGATCGGGGTCGAGGCGGCGCACGTCGACGCCGTCGACGAGCACGGTGCCCTGGGTCGCATCGATGATGCGCGGAACGAGCGAGACGAGCGTGGTCTTGCCCGCGCCGGTGCTGCCGATGACTGCGAGGGTCTCACCCGCCGACACACGAAAGGAGATATCGCGGAGCACCGGATCGGCCGCGCCCGGATACTGGAAGGTGACCGCGCGCATCTCGACCGCTGCGCGCGCAGACACCGCTCTCACCGGCTCGCGCGGCGGAGCGACCGAGGATTCGGTCTCGAGCACCTCGTTGATGCGATCCGCGCTCACCGCCGCGCGCGGGATCATCATGAGCATGAAGGTGGCCATCATGACGGACATGAGGATCAGCGTGAGATAGACCAGAAAGGCGGTGAGGGCGCCGATCTGCATCTGGCCCGCCTCGACGCGCAGACCGCCGAACCAGAGCACGGCGGCGTTCGAGCCCTGGAGGAGGAGGATGACGAACGGAAACAGCAGCACCATCAGCCGACCGGCCCTGAGCCCGGTGTCGTTGAGCGTGATGTTCGCCGTCTCGAAGCGCCGCGTCTCGACAGGCTCGCGCACGAACGCGCGCACGACGCGGATGCCGCCGATCTGTTCGCGCAGGATGCGGTTCACGACGTCGATGCAGGTCTGCATGAGCCGGAACTGCGGAACCATGCGCCGGATGATGATTCCGATGACGATCGCGAGGATCGGCACACAGACGCCCAGGAGCCACGCGAGGCCCACGTCCTCGCGCAGCGCCATGATGATGCCGCCGACGCACATGATGGGCGCCGTGATCATCATCGTGGCGCCCATCGCAACGAGCGTCTGAATCTGCTGCACGTCGTTGGTGTTGCGCGTGATCAGCGAAGGGGCGCCGAACTTCGCGACCTCCCTTCCGGAGAAGGCCATGACGCGCCGGAAGATTGCCGCCCGGAGATCCCGCCCCATGCACATGGAGGCGCGCGACCCGAAATACGTCGCGGCCACGGAACAGGCGATCTGCGCGAGGCTGATGATCAGCATCCAGCCGCCGGAGCGCAGGATGTAACCCGTGTTCCCCTTGGCGATGCCGTAATCGATGATGTCGGCGTTGAGATTGGGCAGGTACAACTGTGCGATCGTGCTCAAGAGCTGCAGCACCATGACCGCGGTCAGCGAGCGCGTGTACGGCCTCAAGCTTTCGCGGAGCAGGCGGATCACTTCAGTGTCTCCCTCGCGGCTCGCGGCACTGCCCGGACGCGGATGCCGTCGAGGACGATCTCGACGATCTCCTTCGGCGTGAGCGGATTGCCGTTGGTGATGCCCGGGTGCGAGCCCGAGAAGAGCAGCAGATGCAGCAGCCGCGCCGCTTCGGCGGGTGCGACCCGCAGCTCAGCACGATCCGGCTCGATCAGGCGGGCGACGGCGGCCGATATGACCACAGCCGGGCGCGGTCGGTGCCGCGGAGGCTTCTTGCCCGGCCAGCTGCCGCGAAGGGCCATCATGAGGTCGATCACGTTCCCGAGCCACCCCTGCACGATGCTGGCGATCTCGATGAGCCGCTCCTCGAGCGCGAGGGAGCGATCGATCTGCTCGAGCGCGCCGATCACCGGAGCCGGGTCGAAGGCCGCATCGATGGCCGTTCGCACGAGGCTTTCCTTGTCCGGAAACACGCGGAAAATCGTGCCCTCCGCGACACCCGCAGCCTGCGCGATCTGCCGCGTGCTCACGTCGATACCGCGCTTGCGGATGAGCGGGAGCGTCGCGGCGATCAGCGCCGCACGGCGCGCATCGGGCGGCAGAGGCCTGGCGCGGCGGCTCGCGACCGCGCTGGAGGAGGGATGGAGCATCGGCGCAGTGTAGCACGAATGAGTGAGGACTCACTCATTTCGTGATCCGTCGCACATCGTTCCCATGCGCCGCTCTATGTGGTTTCTAGAAGCAGTTCCGGGGCTTCACCCGCTGCCTGAACGAAGCTGCGACCGCCGCTGTCGATCATGTACTCGAACTCGTGCCGAAAGTGCCTGACGAAACTTTGTACCGGCCATGCCGCCGCGTCTCCGAGTGCGCAGATCGTGTGTCCCTCAATGTGACTCGCGACGTCGAGCAGGAGTGCCAAGTCTTCTCGACGGCCTTCGCCAGCCAGGATCTTCCTCAAGACGCGATTCAACCATCCGGTTCCCTCGCGACACGGCGTGCACTGTCCGCAGGACTCGGACATGAAGAAACGGGCGATTCGCTCGAGCGTGCGTACCATGCACGTTGTTTCATCCATGATTATGACGGCCCCGGATCCGATTAACGAGCGTGCGGCCCGCAAGGAGTCATGGTCCATGTTCAGCATCAACATTTGCGCGCCGGGTACAACCGGCGTCGAAACGCCGCCGGGAATGACCGCCTTCAGGTTGCGGCCCTTCCAGACACCGCCCGCCAGGGCGAGCAAATCGGCGAAGGGAATGCCGAGGGGCAGTTCGAAGTTTCCGGGCCTGGCGACGTGTCCCGATACGGAAAAGACGGCGGTGCCCCCGGAGTTGTTCGCTCCGAGCGAAGCAAACCACTCGGCGCCGTTGCGCAGAATGGTGGGCACGGAGGCGTAACTCTGCGTGTTGTTGACGGTGGTCGGAGCCCCATAGAGCCCGGACACGAACGGCAGCGGTGGCTTGAATCGAGGCTTGCCCGGCTTGCCTTCCAGGGATTCGAGCAGCCCGGTCTCCTCCCCGCAGATGTAGGCGCCGGCTCCTACGAAGGTGTGCAGGTCGAAGTCGATGCGCGATCCCTGAATGTTCTTGCCGAGCAGACCGGCTTGATAGCTCTCCGCAAGGGCCGCCTCGAATCGCGGCACCGGTTCGCCGAGAAACTCGCCGCGAATGTAGTTGTAGCCGACTGTGGCTCCCATCGCGTATCCGCCAATCGCCATCCCCTCGATGATCGAGTGAGGGTTGAAGCGGAGGATGTCCCGGTCGTGACAGGTGCCCGGCTCGCTCTCGTCCGAATTGCAGACGACATACTTCTGCACCGGCGCGTCGCGCGGCATCGAGCTCCACTTCATTCCGGTCGGGAACGCCGCGCCGCCGCGGCCACGCAGCCCGGAGGCCTTGATCGCTGCGATGATCTGCTCGCGCGGCGGCCGTTCTCGCAAGATCCGCCGCCAAGCCTCGTAACCGCCGATCGTGCAGTAGGCCTCCAAGGTCCACGGGCGCTCGAGCTTCAGCGGCTCGAAGACGGTCAAGTTCATCCTACCGCGGTATTTCTCGAGAATGTCCATCATCCTGCCATGGACAGCGCAGTGGCCGACTCTACGTCCGCGGCCAACTCGATGAGTGCAGTGAGAGTGGCCCGCGTGTGCTCGACGCATCGCGCACCCACGCTCTGCAGGAGCTGTTGCTCGATGTCATCGACAGCTCTACGGCAGACAGAAGCGACCCGCGCGCCCCGCCTGGTGAGCCTCAGCCGCGTGCGGCGTCGATCCACAGTATCGAGCGACCGCTCCACGTAGCCACGCGACACCAGGGTGTCGAGAAGCTGACTGACCGCCTGCTTGGATACGCCCATTTTGCGTACGAGATCGCGAGCGGACACATCGCAGTCCCTGATCGCCGAGATCGCAAACACGCCGTCACGAGGCATGTCCTTGAAGCCCCAGCGAGCCAGCTGCGGGCGAATGGCCAGGATATGGGTCGTGCGTGCCTCCCGCAGCAGCGCAGCGAGGCTGCGACGCGGCTCGTTCTTTGCCGTCGGATGCATGTTTGCACACTAACCGCTTCGGAGATATAGTCAAGATACTTGACCATGTCATCGCGCGCCCGTTCCATTGTCTGGGCCATCACGGTGGCCACAGCGGTACTGCACCTCGCCGTTGCCGGCCGCTACGATATCTTTCGCAACGAGCTGTACTTCATCGTCTGCGGTCGTCATCCGGCCTTCGGCTATGTCGACCAGCCGCCGCTCGTTCCGCTGCTCGCCGCCGCAACCCAGGCTTTCGGCATCAACGTTTGGCTGCTGCGGTTGCCCGCGGCCATTGCCGCCGTGGCTCTCATTCCGCTGTCGGGCGCGTTCGCGCGCCTTGCAGGCGGCCGGACACTTGCGATCGTGCTTGCCGCGGCCGCCGCCGCACTCTCGCCCGCTCTGGCGGGACTCACCACGACGCTCACGACCGCTACATTCGAACCCCTCGCGTGGACGGCCTACGCCATCCTGATCGCACGCGCCGTGCTGCTCGAGGAGCGCCGGGCACTGCTCTGGGCGGGGCTCGTCGCCGGTGTCTCGATGGAGGCGAAGTACGGGATCTCGATGTGGGTGGTCCCCCTCGTTGCGGGGCTGCTGCTGACGAGCGCACGGAGGATTCTTGCGTGGCGAGAGTTCTGGATGGGCGCTGCGCTTGCCGCGCTCATTGCCGCACCCAGTCTCATCTGGCAGGCGCTCCATGGTTGGCCGTTCCTCGCCGTGATCTCGGCGCACAAGAAGACCTTCCTCACGGGAGGTCCCATAGCCTTCACCCTACAGCAGGTCGCGGCCGTCAATGCGGCTCTGGCGCCGCTCTGGCTCGCCGGGTTGATCGGCCCTTTTCTGCTGCCCGCGCTCAGACCCCTTCGATTTCTCTCGATCGGCTTCGTCGGCGCCGCAGTGCTCGATTTCGCGACCGGCGGAAAGGACTACTATCTTTTCGCCGCCTATCCGACGCTGTTCGCTGTGGGAGGGGCGGCATGCGCTCGCCTCAATCGCGGTGCTACGGCGATCTGGCTCGCCGCTGCTGCGGCCGTCTTCGCGTTCCTGGCGCCGATTGCGCTGCCGCTTCTCAGCCCTCCGGCGCTTGCGCGGTACCTGCAGGTCACACATTTGCGGCCGCGGCCCGATGAGCGTGCCGCGGTGGGCGCACCGCTCACACAAGTCTTCTCCGATGAGATGGGCTGGAGAGATCTCGAGAAGAAAGTCGCAGCTGCGTACCGATCGTTGCCTGATGCGCAACGGAGCCGGGCGGCGATCATCGCGGTCGACTACGGGGAAGCGGCCGCCATCGACTTCTATGGCAGGGCCGACGGCTTGCCTCCCGCCTTGAGCGGCGAGAACCAGTATTTTCTCTGGGGCTCGCACGGGTATGACGGCTCGGTGATCCTGCACATCAACGGCAGCGTGCGGAGCTGGAAGCGCTTCTGCGAGCACCTCGAGGTGATCGGCACGTTCGGCGCTGCGTATGCAATGCCGTACGAGAACGATCAACCGATCCTCCTCTGTCACGGCCTACGCGCCAACCTCACTGCAACCTGGGCGCGATTCAAACGCTATGGCCGCTGAGCCGGTCCCCAGATCAAGGAGCTCAGCGGGAGTGCGGCAGTACTGTGATTGCGGCGCGCGGTGTCACCCAGGTCGCGAGGGCCGCTGATGCGAGCCACAGGCGTGTTCGATTGATCGGCCGGCCACGCTATAACTAGGCGTCGAGTGGAGCGCCTGAAAGCACCTTGGAGAAGATCGCTCGGTCCACGTTTCCACCGGACAGTACGGCCGCAACCTTCGCACCTCCGACGATGTCACTCTCCTTCATTAGCGCGGCAATAGCTGCCGCACCGGCGCCCTCCGCACAGTTATGCGTGCACTCATAGATCGTTCGCATCGCCGTCGCGATCTCGTCGTCAGTGACTTCGACGATCCGATCCACATAGTTCCAAATGGCTTCGAGCGCGTCGGGGTGCGGAGTCCGACATGCTATTCCATCCGCCAAACGTGTTGTCACGGGTGATTCGATCGCCCTGCGGGATACGAACGACAGCGAGTAGGCCCGTGCGTTCGTCGAGACCACGCCTATTATCTTCGTCTTGGGGCTCAGCGCATTCCTGACGGCAATCGTGCCGCAGATGCCGGAACCGAGGCCGATTGGTACATACATGCTTTCCAGATCGTGGACCGAGCGAAAGAGCTCGACGGCATAGGTCGCCACCCCCTGCACCAGCAACGGGTGGAACGACGGCACCATGTGAGCACCAGAGGCTTGCGCGAGGCGCGTTGCGTGTTGCCTCGCCTCCTCGAAATCCGCTCCGAGCTCGATCAGCGTCGCCCCGAGCGCCCTCATGGCGTTGTTCTTTTCCACGCTGTTCCCGCACGGGACAACGATGGTCGCGGAGAGGCCATGCCGCTTGGCGCTGAGCGCTACCGATTGACCATGATTGCCCCGAGTCGCTGCGAAGACCTCGCGTGCCTTGCTGCTCTTGGCGAGTTCGGCAAAGTACACGAGACCTCCGCGCACCTTGAACGCCCCCACGGGCGTGTGGTTCTCGTGCTTCAACCACACCTCGGCTCCCAGCCGCTCGCAGATCAACGGCCAGCAATACTGCGGCGTGTGCGCGAGCACCGAGTATACGCACTGTTCGGTCGACTCGATTTGGCTGAGCGTCGGGAGCATGGGTGTGCAGCTTATCGGCACATACGTCGTCTATCTCGGCGTCGCGCATCATTGCACGGATCTGCGTGACTCTGGCCGCTCGACAGGCCGATGTCGGTACGGGCGGCCCCTTGGCCATGGGCTCGCGTTATCGCACTTGACTTACGCGCCATATGTGCAACAGTGCATATGTGGCACCGTTCAGGCTGACCCTGACACCTGGGACCTCGATCTTTGATCAGGTCGTGTTCGCTGCTACGCGCGCCATCCTGAGTGGCGCGATGCAGCCCGGGCAGGCGTTCCCCTCCGGCCGCTCACTCGCGGCCGATCTGAAGATTCATCCGAATACTGCGCACAAGGCCATTCAGTACCTGATTCAGGAGCGATGGCTGGAGGCTCGGCCCGGCATCGGCACGGTCGTGCTCGAGCCGCCCGAGGCAAGGCCTGGCGATCGCGAGCGCCTGCTCAACGGGGAGGTCGACAAGCTGGTGGTGGAGGCGACACGCGTCGGGGTGGATCTCTCCGAAGTGATTGAGGCAATCAAGGCGCGATGGAAGAGCATGCGAGGCAGGCAATGATCATCCAGACCGAGAATCTCACCAAGAAATTCTGGCGCCACGAGGCGGTGCTTGGCGCAAACCTCACGGTCACGGAAGGTGCGATTTGTGCGCTGGTCGGCGCCAATGGCGCCGGCAAAACGACGCTCATGCGGGTGCTGGTCGACATCCTCGGCCCGGATGAGGGTAGCGCCCGCGTACTGGGCGTCGACTCGCGTCGCCTCACGCCACACGATCGGCTGCGCATCGGCTACCTGGCCGAGAGCCAGAAGCTTCCGGATCGACTGAGCGTCGCGCAGTACTTCGACTACCTGCGCAGCCTGTACCCCACCTGGGACCGCTCACTGGAAGCGCGATTGCGCGAGCAGTTTCAACTGCCCTCGATGCGCTCTCTCTGCAAGCTCTCGCACGGCACGCGAATGAAGGTCATGCTGATCGGCGTCCTGGCGTTCATGCCGAAGCTGCTCATCCTCGATGAACCTCTCAGCGGGCTCGATCCTCTGGTTCGCGATGAGGTGATGGCAGGGTTGCTCGCGCAAGCGGGCGATACAACCATCTTCATTTCCTCGCACGAGCTGTCGGAAATCGAGGGGTGTACGACCCACGTCGCGTTCATGGTTCGCGGCAACGTGATCATGCAGGAGAGCATGGAGTCCCTTGCCGCACGCTGCCGCGATGTCACGGTGACTCTCGTGCAGCAGCCGGTCGTGAGCGGCCTGCCGGAGTCGTGGTTGAACCCTCAGGCGGAAGGTTTGCAGCTGCACTTCGTCGATACCGCATTCGTGGACAGCGTCCAATTGCGGGAACAGGTGCAAAAACGGCTCGGCGGGATCCACCACTTCGAGTCGACGCCCCTGTCGCTGCGCGATATTTCCAAGGCGCTGATTCGGGCGACCCGGCAGGAGAGCTGAATGAAGCATCAAGCTCAGCTCGTAGGCGCCTTGCTGCGCAAGGACTTCAGGCTCTTCGGGCTGTTCGCGTTGCTGAACGCCGCCCTGATCGTCGCGACGCAATTCGGTCCTGTCCTGCAATTGCAGGGCCTGGCGGTTTTCCTGCAGCTCGCGAGCGTACTGTCCACCGCCCTGCTCATTCTCGTGATCTTTCATGAAGACGCCACGTTGAGCGCGGAGCACGACTGGCTGACACGCCCTGTCCCCGGATGGGTATTGCTGCTTTCCAAGTGTGCCTTTGTGGTTCTGGCGATCCTTGCTACGGCGGTGCTTGGCGGTATCGCCTACAGCCTGTATCTGGGCCGCTCGCTGGGCGAGTCGCTGCTGGTGGGGATTGCATCCGGAGCAGGCGCAAACGCACTGACATTCGGTCTGGTGGTCATGGTCCTTGCCGCGGTCACTGCGAATGTGCGTCAGGCGACCATTGCTTTCCTCGCGAGCATCGTGACGCTGACCGTAATCGTGATCGTTTCAAGCCGGCTATCCGCCCCTGACGAGCCTTTGGCGTTTTCCGGCAGTCAGTGGGTTACGGGCCGCACGTTGGACATCATCGTGGGTCTGCTGGCGGTATCCGTGCTGTGGGTCCAGTACCGAGTTCGCCACACGCTCGCCGCGCGCGTGATGATCGGGCTCGGAGTGGCCGCCGTATTCGCGTTCGTAGCGTTGATGACGTGGTCGCGCATCTTCTCCGTGCAGAGGCTCTTCTCCGCGAATCCATCTGCCGCAGCCTCGATCGGCCTTCAATTGGCGAAGGGTTGTTTCCCGGCTCGTGTTTTCAATGCCGATCGAGGCTCCCGCGTCGTGGCTTTCGCACCGGAAGCGGCTGACGAACAACGCGGGCGCGCCGGGCCAGACATCGTTTTCTCAACACGGAGCATCCGGACGGGCATACCAGCAGACGATCGGCTCACGACAGCGCGCGTGCAGCTCACGTTCCGCACTGCAGACGAGGTTGTAAGGATCCCGCATCCGCCGCAGTTCCCGTCCGCTCAGCCGGGTGAGAGCGGCCCGCCGTCGGGGAGGCAAGATTGGTTGTTGCCACGAAGCACGTACGACCGACTTACACGAAGCCGTGAAGTCGAAGCAGAGATTCACTATTTCTTCAACCTGCTGGCGCCACAGGCGAGCGCTGCGTTCCTGGCCGACGGCACGCGCGCGTTCTATCCAGGGCTTGGCTACTGCAGCGCGACGTTCAGTTCCGCCAGCGGAATGGTCGATGTCGATTGCTTCAAGTGGGGCACTCAGCCCGCGCAGGTCGTGGCGAGGCTCGCCGATACGCCCGGATCCGCCGGCAGTCCAAGCGGCTATCCCGACTTCGTGCCCGCGGCGCTCGATTTTTGGGGCGGGCAGCGGCACCTCATGAGGCTACGCGCTGCAGGCAGCGGTATTCCGCGAGTGAACGTTACGGCGTTTGCCGCTGTGGCGCACTTCGAGCGGCGCATTGCCGTGCCGGGCGTGCTCGGTGGGCCCATCTCTTCCTGCCCCGCGCCTTGAGCGTAGCGCGGCGAGGCACCTTCAGTACAGCGTTCGCTGCATCAGGCTCTCGATGAGCGAGAGATCGGGTCCGCGGTCGCCGATATTCCCCACGATGCGCCCAGCCGGCAGCCTCACCCGGCGCGATCTGCCGCTCTTCGTTTTGATCTCCACGATGACGCCCGTGTCGCGCGCCTGGTCGATCGCGGGATCGAACTCATGCACGTCTCCGGTGCACTCATCGAGAATGAAGGTCGGCACGTGCCAGAAGAACGCGGAGATCAGGTCCTGGGGAGAGAAGTACTGAGGAAAGTATTCCCGCGGTTTGCAGGGATGCGTGTGATAGAGCGCCACGAGCATGTCGCCGGGCGCTTTCTGCTTGGAGGGGTCCATCTCTACGGCGTCCACCTTCTTCAGGGTCCGTGGGAACTCGGAATAGCCGAGCTCGCCGTTGCGTCGGATGAGGATGCCCGAGTATTCCCATCGGTAGCCGTTCGGCGCATAAAAGGCCCATCGCAGGGCGCGCACGGCCGTCGCCCAGATGGCGTCTGCCTGGAAGGCGGAGCCCTGTCCCGCCGTGGGCTGCATCGCGGCCGATTGCGCTGGCACGGACGACGTCGCTCGCGCGTGCAACGGCTGCGCCAGCACGGGCAGCGAAACGGCCGCCGCGGCGGCGAGCGCGCCGCGGATGCCGATGATTGTCCGCCTGCGACGCATTTCCCTATCCAGAGTATCCCTATCCAGAGAGGTTCTCCTCGAGAGTCTCCATGGGGTTCTCGGCCGGGCCGACCTTCGACTTTAGCCCGATGACTTCGCCGAGATCAGGAGGCGGGGCCGACGCGAGACCCAACCACGCTACCGCCTCACGCACTCGCGATCAATGCATCCGGGCAATGTGGGCGGCGATACGGCGCGCCTCGTCGCCGATCTCCCGCAGCATGCCGATCGGTGAGACCGTGAAACCGCAGAAATAGAGCCCGTTTGAGCTCTCGAGGCGGCTGCGAGGCCACCTCCCATCGGCCTGTCCGGACGGATCGGCGCGCTCGCGGCCGGTCGTCGCAGGGGGGCGATCAACTGTCGCAGGGGGGCGATCGGCTGTCGGATCGAGAAAGCGAGCGACGCCGGGGCGAAAGCCCGTCGCGGTGATGATCGCGTCGAACTCCTCGCGGGAGCCGTCCTCGAAGGTGACCTCCCGCTCACCCATCGAACGGATCGCGGGGCGAATCTTGATATGTCCCTGCCGAATCAGCTCGAGCGTGCCGATATCGATGAGCGGTATGCGCGATTCGATGCGGATCTGGGCCATCGGGCTCAGGGCAGCTCGCCTCAAGCCAAAGCGGCCGATATCGCCGGTCGCGAGCCGCGCCACGCGCGGGGCGACTGCGTCGGCCAAGCGGGTGGGCACTCGACTCAACCACAACGAGACGCTCGAGATCGGCACGCCGAAGATGTCGCGCGGAACGATGTTCACCGGGCCGCGCACCGCCATCACCGCGCGCGCTCCATGCTCGTGCAAATCGATCGCGATCTCACCGGCACTGTTGCCGAATCCGACCACGAGCACTTTGCGGCCCCGAAACGGCTTCCCGTTGCGATACTCGATGCTGTGAAGGATCGGCCCCCGAAACCGCTCCTGTCCGGGCCATGCCGGTGTCCAGGGGATCGCATTGAGCCCGGTGGCGACCACCACCTGCCGTGAGCGATAGCCTCCGGCCGCAGTGTCCGTGAACCACTCACCGTCGCTTCGCCGCAGGCTCACCGCTCGCGCACCAAGGCGCGGCGTGATCCCGAAGCGGCGTGCATAGCCTTCGAGATAGTCGATCATCTGATCGCGCGAGGGATAGCGCGGTGTTCCCGAGGGAAATCCGAGCCCGGGCAGGAACGAGTGGCGCGCCGCAGTATGCAGATGCAGCCGCTCGTAGTGCCGGCGCCAGCTGGCAGCGATTTCGGTCCCCCGTTCGAGGATGACGCACCGAAGTCCGCGCATCTTCAAACATGCGGCGACTGCAAGGCCCGCCGGCCCGGCGCCGATCACGAGGGTGGGAGCGTGCTGCTCCATTACGCGATGGCCCGAGCCCGACGCTCGCTAACTCTGATTCGATGAGGCGAGCGCCCTCTCGAGCCGCGCATCGAGCGCGCCCGCGAAGAGCGGACGATGACAGTTGTCCGCAGCGGCCACCTTCGGCCAAGGCTCGCAACAATGATTCACCGGCGTGACCTCGCGTGTCGTGCCGTCAGCCGAGGCGCGGCGCCCATCCGCCGGGCCGTCGTTTGAGGACTCGATGGTACCAGAGGACGGCGGCGGCAAGCAGCGCACCCAGAATGATGAGGCTCGGGCGGCCGATGCTTCGATCGGCTGCTTGGGCTGCGGCAAAGGCCGCGGCGAGCGAAAGTCCGAGCACGGGTCCGAGCGGAAAGAGCGGCGAGCGCCAGTATCCCGGCCGTCCCGTGAGGCCTTTCAAACGGCCGACGAGGACGGCGAGGCTGACGAGAGCGACGCCGTAGACGACGAGTCCGGACTCAAACACGAGCAGCACGTGCGGGTCGAGCAGGCAGCACGCTGCGGCCAACGCGCCGACTGCGAGAGTCGCGACTCGGGGTGCACCGGAGGCGCCGTGGACACGCGCGAGGGCGGCGCTCATCGGCGCTGGAAACACCCGGTCACGGCCGAAACTGAAGAACATGCGCGCGGAGAACATGATGCCCGCGATCAGCGCATTGAAGATGGCGAGCGCTACGCAAGCGCTCAAAGCCCGTGCCGCCGCCGCGCCGGCCACGGAGGAGATGAATGCGCTGAACGGCGCGGCATTGCGATAGATCGCCGCTTCGCGGCCGACGCCCGCGACCACTGCGATCACGGGCAGCGCAATGGCGACCGCACCGGTGAATCCGGCGATCAGAATGACGCGGCCCATGCGACGATGCGGATCGATGAGCTCCTCGCCGAAGGCGATGGCCTGATTGCCCCCCGCGGTCGCGAAGGCGGCGTTGACCGTGCCGAGGGCGAGAGCGCCAGCACTGACCGGCAACCAGCGCCCGCCCGGTGTGGGCAGGACGGGGTGCATGAGTAGGGTGGGCAGAGTCGCAACTCCATGCCGGAAACCTGCGGCGATCAGCGCGAGCACGGCGAGCATCTCGATCGCCAGAAATAGACCCGTGACAAGCGTACTGAGCCGCACTGCAAGCAGCGCAATGGCGACCGAGATCGCGAGCGCAGCGTAGGTGACGCCATCGGTCGGCGCGGCCGGAAAGGTCTGGACGACGTACGTCGCGACGAGACGTGCAAGGTACGCCATCATCGGCGGAGTCGTCACGGCCCAGAGCGCAAGCGATGCGAATCCGGCGGCGGGCCCGAGAGTCGAGCCGACCCCGACGTAGTCGCCACCCGCATACGGATAGGCCGAGCCCAGCTCGGCGTAGATGATCGCCCAAACCAACGCTGCGGCGATTCCGATCAGGAACAGCGCGGCGGCACCCGTTCCGGCGTGTTGCAGCACGTCCGCGCCGGGGCCGTAGACGGAGAAGACCGGCGACAGGCAGGAGAGGGTGAGAAGCAGAACACCGAAGGAGGAGAGCTTGCGGCGCAGTCGGTTCGAGGCCGCGAGCCGTGCGGGATCCTCGAGCGGTGGTGCGCCTTCCTCGAGCGGTCGTGCGGGATCGGTCAGCTGAAGCCTCGCAAGTGAATTCGAATCAGCAAAGCTGGCCGCACCGCGGGCCGCCGCTCACGGCTTCGGCCCTTGCGCCGGAGCGGAACCGGGCGCAGCGGGAGTCGTGGTGCTTGGAGCGGTGGCGCTCGGGGGACGTCGACTCCGGGGGACTTGGAACACCGTGCCGCCGTTGTAGGTGAAGAGGAGCTTGCGCTGTCTGCTCACGACCAGCAGATGATGCGCGAGGAAGAAATCGCAGCCGATCAGCATCGTCGGGAGATTGGAGATTTGCTTTGCGATCCGCGAGCCCAGCCTGACTGAGGTGTCGGCTGCGAAGAGATCCGCGATCCGCATCGGCACGTTCTTGATGGACTCGTCGCCAATCGAGAAGGAGTCGAACGTGCCCACCCAGGTTTCGACCGGATGTGCACCGATTCCGTAGATCACGCCGGCGGGATGAGGGTCCTTCACCCATGGTGTGACGCCTGCGTACTCCGAGGCCTGACGTGTGATGGTCGAGAACTGCGAGCCGGTATCCAATTCGGCATCGACCGCCTTGCCGTTGACGAGGACTCGGGTCTTGATGAGCTGTCTCAGAGGGCCGCCTCCGGTTTCCAGATCGGCCTGCGAGTAGGTATCGGTCCAGTAGGGCAGCTCGTCGACTGTGCAGCCATCGGGCTGGAGCAGCCGGATCTTGCCGTGCGCGAGATCGAACTCCGTGTCGAAAGGCGCGAACGTGTCGTTGCCGAGAACGAGATCGGGAGCGCCAGGGGGACGATTCGGCTTCGCTTCGAGGACGATGAAGTGCATGTTGTCGGCGTACATCGTCCCGATCTGCAGATGCTTCACGACGGTCTGAGACGGCTGCGTCTCGCCGCCGACCCCGTAGAATTTGATCCGCCCCTGATAGGTCACATGCAGACCGAGCCGCTGTGCGGAATCCGCCCAGATCAAGGTCGTCGACGCGCCCGTGTCGATCATGACTTTGATGGGCTTGCCGTCGATTTGACCTTGCGTGGTGACGCGGTTGTACCTGGTATCGACCTGGAGCTCGCCGACCACTTTGATCTTGCATGCACCCAGCGCCGCTGGAGCGAGGCCGAGCCCCATCGCTGCCGCGCTTGCGGCGGCGATCGCAGTCCAGGCGGCACGCTGGCGCGTTTTACCGCGCAGCCGCGTCGGGTTCCCGATCTGAGAGATGGACGGTCGATTGATCTCGCTCATGGACCCCCCTGTTGACGCGGGGCGCCTCAGGCCTCATTTCATCGTTGATCGTTGGCGCCTGCCCTCCGGATATTCTGCCACGACTGCGGCGGGGGCGGCAGCGGTGAAGTCAAGCCCGGGCGGGCGGGCGGGGTGCTCCCTCGCGCGGGCGCGGGGGCTGGAGCATCATGGGCGCTTCGGCACCGTGACTCTATCCATGATCCCCATCCTCGACATCCTGGCGCGCGTGCCGGTCGTTCCGGTTCTGGTCATCGACGATGTGCGGCAGGCGGCACCGCTCGCCCGGGCGCTGGTCGCCGGCGGGCTCGACGTCCTCGAGGTGACGTTGCGAACCGCGGCGGGACTGCGCGCGATCGAGGCCATCCGAGCGGCGGTACCGCGTGCGACAGTCGGGGCAGGGACGCTCACGCGGGCACAGGACTTCGCCGATGCGCTCTCGGCCGGTGCGCAGTTTGCGGTGACTCCCGGGTACACTCCGGCGCTCGGGGAGGCCGCGGCTCGGGCGGGCCTCGCGCTGCTGCCCGGGATCACGACCGCGTCCGAGATTCTCGCCGCCCGCGCGGGCGGCTATGATGCGCTCAAATTCTTTCCGGCCGAGCCGGCCGGGGGCCCGGCGATGCTGCGGGCATTCGCGGGTCCGTTTGCGGAGGTCAAGTTCTGCCCGACCGGCGGCGTCACGCGCGAGCGTGCACCGCGATATCTCGAGCTCAGCAACGTCACCTGTGTCGGCGGATCATGGGTCGCGCCGCGGGCGGCGATGGAGCGCGGGGACTGGAACGCGATCGAGCAGCTCGCGCGTGACGCCGCCGCGCTGTCGCGGCTGAACCCGGTGGCTCGGACGGCACTCTAATTGCTAGAACGGCCAAACGCCGGGTCGTAGACGCAGAACATCAGAGGAGTAAAGAAGATGGCCGACACTTTTTCGGTTGGTGGATCGAATGGAGAGCAGGCTCGGGCCGAGACGCAGAAGGCGGGCGAGCACTTGAAATCCGCCGGCCGCGCCGCGACCGACACGATTCGCGACAACGCTTCGGCCGCCGCGGAGGCGGCTCGCAGCAGCGCTCGCGGTGCGAGCGATTGGGCGCGATCGCGCTTCGAGAACTTGCAGGGCCGAGTCGAGGAGCGGCCGCAGACCGCGGCGCTCTGGGCGCTCGGCATCGGAGTCGTGACGGGGTTCCTGCTCGGGACGCTGCTCCGCGGCGGCCGTGATTAGGCAGCAGCCATTCGAGCTGCAGCCATGACGATTCGGTGACACATTCCTGGCGCGGGCATGGTCTGCTCGCGCCATGGTTCGCATCGGGATCGTCGGCGTGTCGTACCGCCACGCGACCGCGGCGGAGGTGGCGCGTTTTGCTCTGTCGAAGGCCGAGCTTGCGGCCAGGCTTCCCGAGCTGCGCACGGCGCTCGAGGGTGCAGAGGTTCTCTATCTCGCCACCTGCAATCGCGTCGAGGTGATCTTCGTTCGGCCCGACGGGCCGGCGGTGGACTTGCGTCCACAGGTCCTCAGGGCTCTGCTCGGGCGCGAGCCGCGGCCCGGTGAGGCCTCCGCGGCGCTTCGCGCCTGGACGGGCGAGGCAGCAGTCGAGCACCTCTTCCTCGTGGCGTGTGGGCTCGATTCTGCCCAGGCGGGCGAGCAGGAGATCTATGTGCAGCTGCGCGCGGCCTGGCAGGCCGCGCGCGCGGCGGGCACGACCGGACCGCTGCTCGACCGCATCGTGAGCGAGGCGCTCGGGATGGCGCGCTACGCGCACCGACTCGCGCTACAACGCGCACCCTCGCTCGCGGACCTCGCGGCGGAGCGGGTGGCTGCGCACGCCGCCGGCACTGAGGACTACGTCGCGCTCGTCGGTGTCTCGCCGATGACGCGGCGCTGCGGCGCTCGCCTTGCCGAGCGCGGGCTGCCTCTGATGGTCGTCAACCGCACGGTCGATGCGGCACAGGAACTCGCGCAGAGCCTCGCTGGTCTCGCCGGTGCGGCGCGCCCGGCCGGCGCGCGCGCCGTTGCCCTCGAGAGCTTCCGCCGCGAGCCGCCGCCGGGCTGCACCGCGCTCGTGTGTGCGACCGGCGCCTCCGAGCCGGTGCTCGATCGGGCGGCGCTCGATCGGCTCACGGGCGGATGCCGCCGCACGCCAGGTCAGGGGCCGCTCATCGTCGACCTGGGTCTTCCGCCGAACGTCGATCCGGATGAGGCGCGGGCCGCGGGTCTCGTGCGGCTCGGGATGGATGATCTGGTGAGCGTGGCGCGCGAGGAGCGCACCGCCCATCTGCTGCGGCTTGCTCCCGTGCGCGCCGCGATCGATGAGCGGCTGGGGCGGCTGCGCAGCGAGCTTGCGGTGCGTGCGATCGGGCCGCAGCTCGCGCAGCTGCGCGAGGAGTTCGAGCGCATCGCATCGGCGGAAGTCGAACGGCTGCTGAAGGGCGAGTTGAGCGATCTCGATGAGGCGCGGCGCACTCGGCTCACGGAGTGGGCGGCGACGCTGGCGCGCCGCCTCGCCCATCTGCCCTTGAGCGGAATGCGGGCCGCGGCGGAACATGCGAGCTCGGAGACGACCGAGGCATTCTTTCGCGAGGCGCGACTGTCGCGCAGGACGGATTCATGACGGGGGCGAGTGGCAAATCCGCCGAGCTGTACGAGCGCGCGCGGCGCGTGATTCCGGGCGGGGTGAGCTCGCCGGTGAGAGCGTTCCGCGCGGTAGGCGGCACGCCCCTTTTCATGGACCGCGGCGAAGGGCCGTACATCATCGATGCCGACGGCAATCGGTATCTCGATCTCGTGGGCTCCTGGGGACCGCTCATTCTCGGTCACGCGCATCCGGAGGTGGTGCGCGCGGTGACGGAGGCCTGCCGCCGCGGAATGTCATACGGTGCGCCCTGCGCGGGCGAGGTCGAGCTCGCCGAGCGCATCGTGCGAGCCTACCCGCAGCTCGAGCAAGTGCGCTTCGTCTCCTCGGGCACCGAAGCGGTGATGAGCGCGATCCGCGTTGCGCGCGCCGCGACGGGCCGCGACCTCATCGTGAAGTTCTCCGGCTGCTACCACGGTCACGCGGATCATCTGCTCGTCGCGGCGGGCTCGGGTTTGGCGACGTTCGGCCGGCCCTCCTCCGCCGGGGTGCCGCAGTCTTTCGTCGCGGCAACCCGCGTACTGCCGCTCGAGGATGAAGCGGCGGCCCGGGCGCTGTTCGAGCGCGAGGGCGGCTCGCTCGCCGCCGTCATCATCGAGCCGGTGCCGGCCAATCACGGTTTGCTGCTGCAGCGCAGGGCATTTCTGCAGATGCTGCGCGAGGAGACGCGGCGGCACGGGGCGATTCTGATCTTCGATGAGGTCATCTCCGGATTCCGCATCGCGCGCGGCGGCGCGGCCGAGCATCTCGGCATCGTTCCCGACATGGCGACATTCGGAAAGGTGATCGGCGGGGGCATGCCGGTCGGCGCATTTGGCGGGTCGCGCGCTGTCATGGGGCGGCTCGCGCCCGATGGCGATGCGTACCAGGCTGGAACGCTCTCCGGCAATCCGGTCGCGATGGCGGCCGGCATCGCGACGCTCGATGTGCTCGAGCGCGAAGAGGGATGGCGCCGGCTCGAGGCGCTCGGCGCGGCGCTCGAGCGGCGGCTTGCGCCCATCGTTGCGCGCGCGCGCCAGCCGCTCGGGCTCGTGCGGCTCGGTTCGCTGTTTTGGCTGTATTGGAGTGACGCCGGCGAGGCCCCTCGCGCCGCGTCGGCGCTGCCGCCCGAGGCGATGCAGCGGTTTGCGCGTGTGTTCCACGCCATGCTCGCGCGCGGAGTCTATCTGCCGCCCTCGCCGTACGAGGTCTGCTTCCTTTCCCTCGCGCACCGCGAGGAGCACGTCGAGCAGCTCGCGGCGGCGCTCGAATCGGCGCTCGAGGCGGTCGACTCGGCACCCGGGTCGGCGCCCGGCGGATGAGGCCCGCTCGATGAAGGCCGCGCGACTCTTCCAGCTCACGGTGCTGCTGCTCGTCGGGGTCTCGGTGCTACAGGTTTGCTGGTGGCTATTCGACGAACAGCGTTACATCGCGCATCGCATGCAGGAGGCGCAGCAACTGCACGATCAGCAACTCGCCGCTGCAAACGCGCTGCTCGCCGCGGGCGTTGCGGCGGAGCGCGTCGAGCGGCTGCTGCCCGACCTCACGGTCCGAGAAGGCAAGGCATCGCTCACCGCCTCGGTGACCGAGCGGCTCGAGATCGAGCGCCGCCGGCGTATCAATCAATACGTTTGGGAGGGAGGCTTCTTCCTGCTCGCGCTGTGCGCGTGCATCGCCGTCATCTGGAGGGCTCTGCATGCAGAGGCTGAAGTGATGAAGGAGCAGGACAGCTTCCTTGCACTCGTCTCACATCAGTTCAAAACGCCTCTTGCAAGCCTGCAGCTCTCGCTCGAGACGATGACGCTGCGCTCACTGACGCCCGAGCAGCTGCGCACGCTCACCGAGCGCATGCTCTCGGACCTCACACGCATGGAGACGATGGTCTCGCGCATCCTCGACAGCGTCCGGCTCTCGCGCGGCCGGGTCGATTTGAAGCGCGAGGCGGTGCCGCTCGCGAGCGCGGTGGGGCGGGTCGTCGGACAATTCGAGGAGCGTGCGCGCAAGCATCACATCGAGCTCGAGGCGAGCATTCCCCAGGACCTGCAAGTGCTCGCCGATCCGCTCGCGGTCGACGTGGTGATCCGCAATCTCATCGAGAATGCGCTCAACGCCGTCGCTCCCGTCGGGGGCGGCAGGATCGCCGTCACTTCCCGCCGCGCGGGCGCCGAGATCGAGCTCGCCGTGCGCGACAGCGGCGTCGGATTCCGGCCGGGCGATGGCGGACGGCTGTTTGAGAAGTTCTCCCGCCTCGAGTCGGGCGCTGGCGCGGGCTATTACGGCACCGGACTTGGACTGTACATCGTGAAGCGTCTGATGCAGCTCGCAGGAGGACGCGTCGCGGCGCAGAGTGAGGGTGTCGGCCGCGGCGCGGAATTCCGGGTCGCGTGGCCTGCGGCGGGGGTCACGTGAGCGCGCCGAGCTACCGCGTTTTGGTCGTGGAGGACGATCCGCTGTTGGCGGCAGGGCTCGCGGAGAATCTGCGCGCCGAGGGCTTCCATGTCGACACGGTGGACGACGGCAACCGTGCCGTGGAATGGTTCGAGGGCTCGATCTGCGATCTGATCGTGCTCGATGTGATGCTGCCGGGCCGCGATGGATTCGAGGTGTGCCGCGCGCTGCGCGCCCGCGGAACGATGACTCCGGTGCTGTTTCTCACCGCGCGCGGCGATCCGGCCGATCGCGTCCGCGGGCTCGAGGCGGGCGGCGACGACTATCTGGCGAAGCCCTTCCACCTGCAGGAGTTCCTGCTGCGCGTGCGCGCGATCTTGAGGCGCTGGGACTGGTACAAGGCGAGTACCGCGCCCGCGGCCGCCGCGACGCTGAGCTTCGGGGGGAACGAGGTGGACTTTCACGCTTTCCGCGGGCGCTCCTGGAACGGCGAGATTCAGGAGCTCACCGAGAAAGAGGCCATGATCCTCAAGGTGCTCGCTGAGAAGCCGGGTGAGATCGTCTCGCGCGAGGATCTGCTCGAGCGCGTGTGGGGGTATGACGTCTTTCCATCGACCCGCACGGTGGACAATTTCATCCTGCGGCTGCGCAAGCGCTTCGAGCGCGATCCTGCGAATCCGCAGCACTTCCTCACGGTCTGGGGCGTCGGGTACCGGTTCGTCGCGGACGGCGAGGCGTCCGGGACGGACGGTGCGTTCGGCGCGGGTGGCGCGTCCGGCGGCCCGTTCGGGCGGGACGGTGGCACGTGACCGCCGGCGCTCGCGCTTTGCGGATCGGTACGCGCGGCTCGGAGCTCGCGCTCTGGCAGGCGCGCCGCGTTGCGGAGCTGCTCGCGGGGCAACCAGGTGCACCGCCCGTCGAGCTCGTCCGCATCCGCACGGAAGGGGACGCGCGCACCGACATCCCGCTCTGGAAGGTGGGAGGCCAGGCATTCTTCACCCGCGAAATCGATCGCGCGGTGCGCTCGGGCGAGGTCGATGCGGCGGTGCATAGTTTGAAAGATCTCGGCACGGTGCTCGATGAGGGATTTGCCCTGACCGCGGTGCTCGAGCGCGAGGACCCGCGCGATGCGCTGCTCGTGCGGGCAGGGGTGGGCTCGCGGGCGCAGGGCGCCGGCGCGGGCGTGGGCGAGGCCGCGGCCGAATCGCCGCTTGCGCAGCTGCCCGCCGGCGCACGCGTCGGTACGAGCAGCGTGCGGCGGCGCGCGTTCCTCGCGCGCGCGCGGCGCGATCTGCAGCTGCTCGAGCTGCGCGGCAACGTGCCGACGCGCATCGACCGCCTCGCCGAAGGACGCTTCGATGCCATCGTCCTCGCGGCGGCGGGTGTCAAGCGCCTCGGACTCGAGCGGCACATCACCGCCTATCTGCCGTGCCGGCAATTCACACCCGCTGTATCCCAGGGAGCGATCGGCGTGGTGTGCCGGGAAACAGATGTGGAGACTGCGCGCTGGCTGTCCGCGCTCGATGATGGCCCGACGCGCATCGAGACGCTCGCGGAGAGGGCGCTGCTGCGCCGAGTCGAGGGTGGATGTCAGGTACCGCTCGGGGCGGTCGGACGGCTCCGGGGCGGACGATTGACGTTGATCGCGTGTGTGTGCGCGGGAGACGGGTCGGAGTCGATCGCGGCGGAGGGCGAGGTCGAGATCGGCGTCGAGCCGGCGAGCCGTACGGACACCGCGCGCGAGCGCGCCGTCCGGCTCGGGGAGGATCTGGCAGAGGAACTGCTCGCGAAGGGCGCCGGCCGGATCATCGCGCAGCAGCGAGCGCCCGCCGCGGTCGATCCGCCATCGGTGGTGCCGCCGGGGGTCGAACCGCCATGACGGGCGCCGTCGTCGTCACGCGCGACGAGCCGCGCGACGGGCCACTCGGGACGAGCTTGCGCGCTCGCGGGCTCGAAGTCCTCTGGTGGCCGGTCGTGCGCATCTCGCTGCCCGCTGAGCCGCAGCCGCTCGAGGAGGCACTTGCGCGGGCCGCGGAGTTCGATTGGATCGTCTTTGCGAGTCGCCACGCGGTCGAGGCGGTGGCCTCCCGCTGTCGGCAGCCACAGGGCGCGCGCATCGCGGCAGTGGGCGCCGCCACGGCTGCAGCGCTGCGTGCGCACGGCTGGACCCCGGACGTGGCCCCCGCCGAGGGGCATGCCGAAGCGCTCGTCGCGGCGCTCGCCGCGCACGTCACGCCGGGCGCCCATGTGCTCTTTCCCGCGAGCTCGCGCGCACTGCCGACGCTGGGCGAGGGCCTGCGCCGACTCGGGGCGCGGGTGCTGCAAGTCGAGGCGTACCGCAATGAGGCCGCTCCCCTCGATGTGGCTGCCTGTCGCGCCACGATCGACGCCGGAGTCGTCGGCGCGGTGACGTTCACGAGTCCCTCGGGTGTGGAGGAGCTCGAGCATGCCCTCGGGCGCGACGCATTCGCGCGGTTGCTTGCGCAGCGGATGTGTGTGCGCGCTGAGCGCGGCCCGGCGGAGCGCGGCCCGGCGGAGCGCGGCCCGGCGTTCGCGGTCGCGCTCGGGCCGACCACCGCCGGCGCGCTCGCCGCACGCGGCATCGAGCCGATTCTCGCTGCGCCGGCGACGCTCGAGGGGCTCGCGGCGACGACCTCTCAAAACTTGAATCGCTCGAAACATTGAATCGCAGGTGACATCCACATGGGATTTCCTCTCTCGAGACCCCGCCGCTTGCGCCAGTCGGACGCCTGGCGGCGCCTGGCGCGCGAGACTCGGCTCACGCGGGACGATTTCGTCTACCCGATGTTCCTCGTGCCGGGCAAGCGCGTGCGCCATCCGGTCGAGAGCATGCCGGGCGTCAGCCAGCTGTCGGTCGATGAATGCGTCGCGGAAGCCGGGCGGGTTGCCGAGCTCGGCGTGCGGGCCATCATTCTGTTCAGCGCGCCCGCCGAGAAGGATGCGCGCGCTTCCGCGTTTCTCGATCCGAGCGGTCTCGTGCCGCAGGCCGTCCAGGGCATCAAAGCCGTCTGCCCTGATCTCATCGTCTGGACGGACGTGTGCCTGTGCAGCGCGACGGATCACGGGCACTGCGGCCACGTGCTGCCCTCCGGCGCGATCGACAACGATTCCTCGGTCGAGACGCTCGCGCAGGTCGCACTGAACTATGCACGTGCAGGCGCCGATGCCGTCGCGCCGAGTGACATGATGGACGGCAGAGTGCTCGCGATACGCCAGCTGCTCGACCGCAGCGGCTTCGCGACGACCGCCATCGTCTCTTACGCTGCGAAGTACGCATCCGCTTTCTATGGCCCTTTCCGTGAGGCGGCGGACTCGGCCCCGGCGTTCGGTGATCGCCGCTCCTATCAGATGGACCCCGCAAACGCGCGCGAGGCGCTGCGCGAGGTCAGAGCCGACATCGAAGAGGGCGCTGACATGGTGATGGTGAAGCCCGCGGGCCCGTATCTCGATGTGATCCGCCGTGTGAGGGACGCCGTCGAGGCGCCCGTGGCGGCCTACCAGGTCTCCGGCGAGTACAGCCTCATCAAGGCAGCGAGCGAGCGCGGCTGGATCGACGAGCGTGCGGCGGCTTTCGAGACGTTGATCGGGATCAAACGCGCGGGGGCGGATCTCATCCTGACGTATTTCGCGCCGGACATGTGCCGCTGGCTGACGGAGGAGCGGTCGTGACCGGCGCCGCGCCGAGCTCGGTCGCGTCGAGCGGTGTCTTTCTCGATGCCTGCCTGCGCAAGCCTGTCCCCTACACTCCGGCGTGGATCATGCGGCAGGCGGGGCGGTACTTGCCCGAGTATCGCGAGCTCAGGTCACGGGTCGATTTCGTGACGCTCACGCGCAGCGCCGAGCTCGCGGCGGAAGTGACGCTGCAGCCGGTACGGCGCTATCCGCTCGATGCGGCGATCCTCTTCAGCGACATCATGACCCCGCTTCAGGGTATGGGCGTTGCGCTCGAGTTCGAGCCCGGCCCGGTCATCCGCGAGCCGATTCGCACACGAGCGCAGATCGATGCGCTGCCTGTCCTCGTTCCGGAGCGCGACGTGCCGTTCGTGCTCGATGCGATCCGGATAGTGCGCGGGGCCGCTCCACGGAACGTTCCGCTCATCGGCTTCGCGGGCGCGCCGTTCACCTTGCTCTGCTATCTCGTGTGCGGGAGGCCGTCGAAGGAGTTCGCACCCGCGCGCGCCTTCCTTTACGCACAGCCCGAGGCCGCGGAAGTCTTGATCGACCGGCTGGCCGATGCCATGGCCACGTACCTCGCCGCGCAGGCCGCCGCGGGCGCGCAAGCGCTGATGCTGTTCGAGTAGTGGGCGGGATTGCTCGGTCCGCGAGAGTACCGGCGTTTTGCGCTGCGCGGCGCGCGCCGCACGCTCACGGCGCTGCGCCGTGCGCTCGGGCGCGATCCCGCACCGCAAGCCGGCGGCGCTGCCGCCAATTCGGCAGCGCCCGGCGCAGAGGCGGCCGCTCAAACGCGCGTGCCTCTCATCTACTACGCCAACCAGGGCTCCACCTCTTTCGAAACCATCGCGACGCTCGAGGCGGATGTGATCGGGGTCGACTGGCGCATCCCGCTCGGAGCCGCGCGGCGCATACTCGGTCCGCTCAAAGCGCTGCAGGGCAACCTCGATCCGGCAGCGCTTTTCGCGCCGCGCGCCGAGCTCGAGCGCCACATCGACCTGGTGCTCGACGAGGCGCGCTACGCGCCGTCGCACATCTTCAATCTCGGCCACGGTATCTGGCCGGATACCGATCCGGACGCAGTCGCTCACATGATCGACTACGTTCATGAGAAGACGGCCCGCGGCTGACCGGAGACTTCGGATGAGCGTGAACCCTGGAGACGATGCCGCCGTCGAGGCGCTCATTCCTCGGGCAGTCGCCTATTTCCGCGATCTGCAGGCGCGCATCTGCCAGGCATTCGAGGCGTTCGAGCCTTCGGCGCGCTCGGAGGCCCGCTCCTGGAGCCGGCCGGAAGGCCATCGCACGCAGGGCGGCGGCGAGAGCCGACTGATGCGCGGGGCCGTTTTCGAGAAGGTCGGCGTCAACGTGAGCCACGTCTGGGGCACCCTCTCGCCGCAGGGGCGCGCGCAGGTGCAGGGGGCGGAGCAATCCGACGGGCGCTTCACCGCCTGCGGCATCTCGCTGGTCTCGCACATGGTGAATCCGTACGTGCCGACGGTGCACATGAATCTGCGTCTCCTCTCGACGAGCCGCGCCTGGTTCGGCGGCGGTGCGGATCTCACGCCGACGTTTCCCGTGTCCGAAGATACGGCCGAATTCCATCGCGCGCTCGAGCAGGCGTGCGAGGCCTACCGGCCTGGTGCTTACCGAGAATTCAAAGAGTGGTGCGACCGGTATTTCTATCTGCCGCACCGGCGGGAGCCGCGCGGCGTCGGGGGAATCTTTTTCGATGAGCTCGCAAGCGGGGATATCGAGCGCGACTTCGCGTTCGTGCAGGGGGTCGGGGCCGCGTTTCTTTCAGTCTATCCGCGTATCGTCGCGCGGCGGCGCGACACTTCGTACGACGAGGCGGCGCGGGAGCAGCTGCTCTACAAGCGGGGCCGCTACGTCGAATTTAATTTGGTCTACGACCGGGGTACGCGCTTCGGTTTCGCGACGGATGCAGACCCCGAGGCCTATCTCATGAGTCTGCCGCCGCTCGTGAGGTGGTAGGTGGGCGCGCGTGCCTCCTGCTCAGAGGCGCCGCACCCTGCGGCGAACCCGTGCGCTCGTCAGCCGATCAGTCGGGCTGCCGATCAGTTCTTCGGTACCGAGTGCGTGTGTGCGCTCGACAGCTCGCCGATGTAGCGGCCGAGCCAGCGCGGTGCAGCCGACCAGAGCGAGCTGACGGCGCCCATCTTCGCCGCCGTCCATTTCGCGGCGACGAGCCCGGCTTCCGGTACCGCAGCGCGCGGTAAAGCTTGCGAAGCCCTTCTCCATTGCATGAGTGCATCCCCGAATCGTGATCTTCCTGATCAGAGGACGCTCGCAATTCGCTGAAGTTCCTCTGAAAAGTGTCTGCGGGCGCCGACAAAGCCGCTCAGCGCTCGAGCAGCTCGCGCCGATCAGCTGCTCGCCACCTGTGCGGTTCGCGGCCGAGGGGCTGCTCGCTTCAGCGCTTGCGCGCACGCGCGATCAAAATTCCCGTGTAGCCGTAGAACGCATTCTCGGGGCAGGCCGCGTACTCGATCTCGATGCTCGAGCGCCGCGGCGCAGCAGCGCGAGCACGTTCCCCATGCACTCGTGCCAGATCCGCTTGTCCGCGGAGATGGCATCGATGCAGAACCCGGAGATGAGCAGATCGTAGAAGCCCAAGCGCTCGGGGCCGAGCGGATATCGCCGGCGGGCATCGCTCAGGAGCAGCTTCCGGACGACTTTGCGCGTGAGCGCCTCGCGCCGCTCGATTGCGCCCGGCTCGACCAAACCGCGCTCGTGCTCGAGAATGAAGCGCGTGAAACGGTGCCACTCGGTGCCGTGGGCGCCGGCTTGCAGCCAGCGCCGGATCTGCCGCAGATTATCGGGTGACCGGTCGGCCATGTCGATTCGGAAGGCGTGGTGCGCGGCAGCGATCGCGCGATGCAGCGTCGGTCCGCAGCCGTACTCGAGCGCACGACCGAAAGCCGCGCGCTCGCAGGCGAGCGCATCGAGCTGGAAGGCGAGCACTTGCCGCTCGTCCGGGAGAACGGTGTCGCGGTAGTACGTATCGAAGTACTCTTGCGCGCGCCATTCAGAATAGTCGGCGAGGCCAGCCGGGCGAGCGGGGTCAGTCGCACTGCGCCGGCCGGGCGGGGCACGCGGGCTGGTCGTGGTGGTGGCGCGCGGGCGGGTCAGGTCGCGGCGGTGGGCGACGTGCGCTCGATGGGTGGCGGGGCGGGCCCACAGGGCGTTTTTATTTGACATATTCTGGAGGCAGGCCTATGCGTCGGGCCGAGCAAACAAAGCGACTGCCCAGAAGAGTTATCTACCGGTAATCTGCGGGTTATCTCAGGGCACGCCGAAAACATTCGTCGCATCTCATGGCCGCCCGAAGAATGAACACGCTCCTGGGTCGGGTCGCGGGCGAAGACTCCGCGCGGCTCGAGGCGCGACTCGAGACGGCGGTGTGGGGCACCGGTGTCGGACTGTGGGAGATCGACTTCGTTCGCGATCGCACGCGCTGGTTCGGCGACTGGTGCGAGCGGATGAACATCGATCCCTGTGACGGGCAGGATCACGTCGCGCGCTGGGACGCTCTCGTGCACTCGGAGGATCTCGAGGAGGCGACGCGCCGTTTCCGTGCACACCTCGCGGGAAGCGAGGACCACTACGACGCGGAGTACCGCGTGCGCGATCGCAGCGGCCGCTGGCGCTGGCTGTTCGAGCGCGGGCGGGTCGTGGAGCGCGCGCCGGACGGCGTTGCGCTGCGCATGGTCGGCGTGTGCATGAACATCGACTCGCGCAAGGGCGCCGAGATCGATCTGGTCACGAGCCGTAAGCGGCTCAAGCTCGCGCTCGAAACGGCGCGCGGCGGCATGTGGGACCTCGACCCCGCGGGCAGTGAGCCGCGCCAGGCCGATTTCTTCTACCGGATGCTGGGCGTCGAGCCTCAAGTGGGCCGCCTCGATCCACAGTTCTGGTCCAGCCGTCTGCACCCGGGGGATGGTTCGCGCGTGCGCGAGTCGCTGCGCCGAGCCGTCGAGGGAGGGGTGCTGTACGAGGCGGAATATCGCCTGCGGCATGCGGACGGCTCTTGGCGCTGGGTGCTCGACCGGGGCCGTGCGCTCGAGCACGATGCGTCGGGGCGCGCGCTGCACCTGGTCGGATTCATCGTCGAGATCGCCGATCCGTACAGCCTCGAGCGCGAGCTCATCGAGATTGCGAACCGCGAGCAGCAGCGAATCGGCAGCGACTTGCACGATGGCCTCGGGCAGGACCTCACGGGCATCGCGCTGATGCTGCGCGGAATCGGTGCGCAGATTCGGCGCGAAGGCTCCGTCGCTTGTGAAGACATCGAGGAGGTCATCGGCCTGGTCAACGCAGCGATCGAAAGCACTCGCTCACTCGCTCGCGGACTCTCACCCGTGAGCGCCGAGCACGACGGCCTTACCGCGGCACTGCAGGCCCTCGCGGCTCGCGCGACCGAACGGTACGGGATTCCGGTCACGTTCGAGGCGCATGTCGCCGAGCCGCTGCCCTCCGATGAGACGGCGGCGACGCACGTGTACCGCATCGCTCAGGAGGCACTCACCAATGCGATGCGCCACAGCCATGCGACCCAAGTCGCCATCCTGCTCACGGCCTGCAGTGGGGAGCTGCAGCTCGAAGTGACCGACGATGGGCGCGGTTTCCCGCTCGCCGACGGCACGGCGCCACCGAACGAGCTGCTGGAGGTGCCCTCGGCGGGAGCGGCCTGCAACGGCCTCGGTCTCAAGATCATGCGCTACCGCGCGCAGATGCTCGGCGGCCATCTCGCCCTCGGCGTTGCTCCGGGGGGCGGCGCGATCGTGCGCTGCAGCTGTCCGCTGCGGCAGGCTCAGATGCGGACCGGCGCGGAGCGCCCGCCGTGAGAAGCCCGGCGCACGCGGCCTCCCAGCCGCGTCACAGCGGCCCCAGGCGTGTGCTCATCGTCGACGATCATCCGATCGTGCGGCAGGGCCTGCGCCGCATGATCGAGCTCGAGGCGGATCTCACTGTTTGCGGCGAAGCGCAGACGGAACGCGAGGCGCGCACGGCGATCCGCGAGCTCATGCCGGACGTTGTGATCGTCGACATCTCGCTCGCGCAGGGCGACGGGCTCGAGCTGGTGCGCGACATTCATGCGCAGATGCCCGATCTGCCGATGCTCGTGCTCTCGATGCACGACGAGACGATCTACGCGGGGCGGCTGCTCGCCGCCGGCGCAAGCGGCTACATCATGAAGCAGGCCGCCTCCGATCAACTGCTCATCGCCGTGCGGCGCGTGCTCGACGGCGGCACCTACGTGAGCGAGGCGCTCGCCAACACGCTCCTGTCGCCCCGCGGCGAGGAGGGCGCGCGAGGGGGCATCGTCGCGGATCCGATCGATAGTCTGAGCAATCGTGAGCTGCAAGTGCTCTCCCTGATCGGCCGCGGGCTCTCCTCGCGCGAGGCGGCCGGCACGCTCGGTGTGAGTGTCAAAACGGTCGAGTCGCACCGCCAGAGCCTCAAGCGCAAGCTCAGCCTCGCAACGAATGCGCAGCTCCTGCAGTTCGCCATCAACTGGTACGCGAGCCGCAGCAAACCATGAGCGGCTCCGCGCGAGTGGTCTCATCGTGCTGCGAGGTGAGCGGCTCGCCCATCGCCCCGGCTCTGATTGCCTGGCACGCAAAGCACGGCCGGCACGACCTGCCGTGGCAGCTCGAGCGGACGCCTTACCGCGTCTGGGTCTCGGAGATCATGCTCCAGCAGACGCAGGTTGCGACCGTGATTCCGTATTTCGAGCGGTTCGTGCAGCGCTTTCCGGACGCGGCCGCGCTCGCGGCCGCCCCGCTCGATGAGGTGCTGCATCTGTGGTCGGGCCTCGGCTACTACGCTCGAGCCCGGAATCTGCACCGCGCGGCGCTTCACATCCGCGATGAGCTCGGCGGACGATTTCCCGAGCGCTTCGAGGAAGTCGCCGCGCTGCCCGGCGTCGGCCGCTCCACCGCCGGCGCCATCCTCGCGCTCTCCCGCGATGAACGCCACCCAATCCTCGATGGCAATGCGAAGCGCGTGCTCGCGCGCTATTTCGGAATCGAAGGCGATCCGGGGAGCCGGGTGGCCGCCGCGCAGCTCTGGGCCCGCGCGCAGGAGTGCACCCCGCATACCGATGTCGCGACCTACACGCAGGCGATCATGGACCTCGGCGCGACCGTGTGCGTGCGGCGGCGGCCGCTGTGCGCCGGCTGTCCTCTCGAAGCTCGCTGCATCGCCCGCCACAGTGGCCGCCAGCACGCGCTGCCCTCACCGCGCGCGGTGAGAACACGGCGCGAGCGCGCATGCTTCATGTTGCTCGCGACGCGTGAGGACGGCAGCGTGCTGCTCGAGCGCCGTCCCGCCCACGGCATCTGGGGGGGGCTGTGGTGCCCGCCCGAGTTCGACGAGGCCGCGGGAGCGGCCGATTTCGCCGCGCGCCGCCTCGCGTGCGGTTCCGCCAAGCTCAAGGCCCAGCCGTCGATCCGGCATGCGCTCACGCACTTCGATCTGGCGATCACGCCGCTGCGCCTCGCATGTGGCGCGCGCGGCGAGCTCCGCACGGTTCTGGAGGGTCCGGAAGTCATTTGGTATAACCCGCGCGAGCCGGCATCCGTCGGCCTGCCGGCTCCGGTCCGGATACTGCTCGAGCGGCTCGAGGACTGATTCGAGGAATGACATGACGCGAATGGTTCAGTGCGCGTATTTGAAGCGCGAGGCGCCCGGCCTCGAGCGGCCACCATATCCTGGTGAGCTCGGCAAGCGTATTTATCAAAACATCTCCAAGGAAGCGTGGGCAAGCTGGATGCAGCATCAAACGATGCTCATCAACGAGTATCGACTCACGCCCATCGAGCCGAAGGCGCGCCGCTTCCTCGAAGGAGAGATGGAGAAATTCCTCTTCGGCGCGGGCTCGGGGACGCCCGAGGGCTACCGCCCGCCGTCGTAACCAAGCGTCACGCGCTGTAAGGAAATTCTCGCTCCTGCGCACGCTCTGTCGGGCGACCGCGACATTTTGCGCGCGCTCCGGAACTCTTGCATGCTGAGATATGTCTCATGCAGTCATCCATCTGCAAGACTTCGAATTGAGAGTGGAGCAACCCGCTCGATCAGGAGGAGAGGATGGTCCAAGCAATAAAGTACGGCCCGCGCGCCTCGAAACCGGCAGGCGCGCCGCGCAGAGCGAATCGGGCCTGGGCGGGGCGGGGCAGCGGTGCGCGCTGCGATCTGTGCCACCAAATCATCGATGAGGACCAAGTCGAGTATGAAATCGAGATTCCCGACGTGCGCGACCGCACGTTGACGCTCCATCTCGAATGCTACGAGCGCTGGACGATCTCGCACGAGACGTTCGACGATTTCGGCGGGGGCTGGTGAGGAGGCCGCCCGCTCTACAGTCACTCGGAATGTGAATGTGCGTTCGGCGCTCGTGCGGTGGGGGGGCGAGCGCGTCGCGGGGTGGCGGAGGCGCGGGTGGCGGCTCGCGCGTGTGTGGGCTCAGAGCCGGACCATGCCGCGCTTGTGCGCGACCGCAACGGCCTCGGTCCGGCTGATCGCATCGAGCTTGGTGAGGATCGCCTTCACGTGGGTTTTCGCCGTGCCCTCGGTGATGTTGAGACGGCGCGCGATGTCCTTGTTGCTCCGGCCCTCGGCGAGCAGCTGCAATACGTCGAGCTCGCGCTGCGTGAGACTCGGCCTGCCCATGCGCTGCAGCGCCTTCGCGGCGATCGAGGAGGAAGCGTACGGGCGATCCTCGCTCACGGCGCGGATGGCCGCGAGGATCTCCTGGCGCGGCGCATCCTTGAGCAAATATCCTTTCGCGCCCTGGCTCAAACACCGAAAGATGTCCTCGTCCCCATCGTAGGTCGTCATGATGAGCAGCCGCGCGCGGGGGTGACGCTCCAGCACCTGCTGGACGACCGAAAATCCGTCGCGCTTCGGCATGCGCAGATCGAGCACCATCACGTCCGGCAGGTGCTGCTCGTAATACGCGATCGCCTCCTCGCCATCGGCAGCCTCGGCGACCACTTCCATGTCCGGCTGACGGTTGACGATCGCAGCGAGGCCGTCGCGCACCACCGGATGATCGTCCGCGAGGATCACCCGGATCTTGCGCTGCGGCGCTGCCGTAGCGGCTCCGCCGGAGCTTGCGCCCGCCTCAGCAGCCGTGGCGTTTCCGGTTCCCGGCATTTCTATCTCGCCCTTCGCCGTGCGACCTTCACCGCGATGCGCGTACCCTCACCTGGGCGGCTCTCGATCTTGAGCTCCCCGCCGATCGCGCTCGCGCGCTCGCGCATGCTCGTGAGCCCGAAACCTTGCTGGGCCGCGCGCTCGGGCCGCTGCTCGAAGCCGCGGCCGTCGTCGGCGACGCAGAGCAGCCAGTCGCCCGGCTTTCCGGTGAGCGAGATGCGCACGCTGCGCGGACGCGCATGGCGCACCGCATTGCTCACCGCCTCCTGCGCGATGCGCAACAGCTCGTGGTCGTGCTCGGGCGGCAGGCCGGTCTCCACCTCCTCGCCCTCGAACGCCGAGGCGACGACTCCAGGCACGTTCGATCGATCCGCGAGCTGGCGCAAAGCGTGCGCGAGCCCGCCGCGGCGCGTCTGATCCGGCCTGAGCGCCATCACCGAGCGGCGGGCCTCCGCGAGTCCCTCACGCGCGAGATCACGAATGCGCGTGAGGACCGCGCCGAGCGAGGAGTCCTGCGCGAGCTCCTGCTCGTGCGTTTCTTCCGCCGCGCCGATCTGCATCAGGATGCCGGTGAAGGCCTGCGCGAGCCCGTCATGGATCTCCTGTCCCATGCGGTTGCGCTCCATGAGCACGGCGGCCTCCTGCGCGGATTTCGCGAGGCGCGTGAGCTCGATGGCGAGGGTCGCCTGCTGAGCGAGCGCGACGAGAAGCTCGCTGCGCTCGATGTTCACCGCCTCGTTGCGCGGAAATGCCAGACCGACGCAGCCCACCGTCCGTCCCCCGAACACGAGCGGCAGCATGAAGAGGCTCGCGTGGCCGTGCCGGCGCAAATAGTCGACCGCCTCGGGCCAGAACACCTGCGAGTCGTGCTCCACATCGATCTGGAACGCGCCCCGCGCTTGCTCGAGCAGACCGCTCAGCACTTCCTGAGCGGCGGGCGCCATGGCGGTCGCGAACGGCGACACGTCGATCTCGCCATCCTTCACGCTCGCCGTCAGCCGCCACTCTTTGTGAGCATCGTCGAGCACGACGACGAAGCCGGCCGCCGCATCGAGCTGACGCGTCGCTTCCCGCAACACGTGCCCGAGGAAGCTGTGCAGATCCGGCTCGTTCGCGAGGCGCTCGAGATTTGCGCGGATGGCGGCGTTCGCCTTCGCGAGCTCCGCGACGCGCTCCTCGGCCGCGCGCTCGCGCTCGCGCCGCACCGCCTCGATCAACCGCTCGCGATAGAGCGCCGCGCCGATCACACCGGCCGCCGTCTCGAGCGCCGACAGCTCCGCAGAATCGATCGCGCGCCGCTGGCGCGTATTGTCGAAGCCGACGACCCCGAAGAAGGCGTTCTCGACGAAGATCGGCACGACCGCCTTGCTCTTCGTGTCGACGCCGTCGAAATCCGCCCGGTTGCAATCGAGCTCGGAGGGCGTGATGCAGAGGCTCCGCCCCGCTCGCAGCTCCGCGCTCAGTGCCTCGAGGCACTGCTCATCGCAAAGCCCGTTCGACGGATGTCCGAGATGCGGCGTGACGCCGTCGGCCACCCACTCGCTCGTGACGACGAGCCAGCGCTCCCCGTTCGGTCCGGGCAGCGCCTGCATGAGATTGACCCGATCGGCGCCCGCTGCCTCGCCCAGCATGCGCAGCACGTCCGGAACCGCTTGCAGCACATCGGGCGCCTCGAGCAGCAGACGGCTCGCCTTCGCGGAGGCCGCAAGCAGACTCTCGCGATGCTGCAGCGACTCGTTGATCTGCGCGAGCTCATCGTCGCAGCGCCAGTCCGGACGGAAGACGACCGTGGATGCGGGGGTTGCGGCAGCGGAACGTGGCGCCGCGGCGGCAGATCGCACGGCAGCGGCAGACGGGGCGGCGATGGAGGGTGCCGCGGCGCCAGCGGCCGCTGCAGCCGCGATAGCTGTCGCAGGGACCGGGGGAAATTGCGCCTGGACGTGCGCGCTATCGTTCGTATCCGCGTTGGGTGGGGATTCGAGCGGCGTGGCGCGTGCTTCGGGTGCGGGTGTCATTGCGCGCCAAGTGTACCGCCTCCGGCCGCCCGCCGAAGCGACGGGCGGCGCAGGGGCGGCGACGAGGCGGCGCGGGGTTCCGATCCGCCTCACGAGTTGCCTGCGCTCAGCGCATCAGCAACAGGGCCGAGGCGGCGAGCACACCGATGGCGGCCAGAAGTACCGCCTGCATGTTCTCGACGAATCTCATCATGACACGCTCCTTATCTGCGCTTCCCTGGCGACCGGGACGGCCGCCATTGCCGAGCCATTCTTCGGGACGACAGCCCGATTGAACATTCTCCGGTCGAGCTAGACCGATGGAGTACAGAGAGGGAGGAGCGAAGCCATCTTGGAGTAGGAGGAAGGTCTCCCTTTCGGAAGAGGCGGCCGTGCGTCCGGCGAGGGAGAGGTCTGGGGCGAGGCCAAGGATGCGACCTGCGGGGGGCGTCGGCAACGCACCGCGCGACGGCGACGCCGAGGCAGTTAGAATCAAGAACTTAGGCGCGACCTTGCTTGACGCACCGCCGGATTAACCGGTCTAATACGCCCCCTCCCATCGGCGGCCAGGTAGCTCAGTTGGTAGAGCAGCGGATTGAAAATCCGCGTGTCGGTGGTTCGATTCCGCCCCTGGCCATATCTGCTCCCTTCTCCCCGTGAGGGCTGCAGCTGTTGATTTCTACTACTCACACGCACGGAAAGTGCCCGCCATCGGCGCGGAGAGAAGTCACTGCAGGAGAACTACGGCTACGCCATCCTGTAGTGCCCCGTTCTTGAGCCGCACGCTGTCGATGAGCGCACCGACACCGCGCGCCGCGGAAGTATGAATGTCAGCGGTGCGGGTGTACTTAAGCAAACCGTCGGTGGCTAGCATCAGCCGACCGATCAGTTGCCCTTTAAATAACTTCGCGCCTGCTCGACCGGAGCCTAGCCGCGAGCGGTCTTGATTGGCAGTCAGATCGCGCACTGTACGGGCCGCGCAAAGCATCCAGGCTCCCGAGTCGCCTACGCTTGCGCCCCGGAATTGACCGTCGTCGGAAATGTCCACGACAACGCAAGTGGTTTCACCGCCGTGCGCTTCGCGCTTGAGCAGCTGATCGACGGCGAGCAGCGCACGCACCCAATCGACAAATCCCTCCCGCCAGACCCCGGCGAGTTCGGCAACCGCGAGTTCGGCGGCAAGTCCCCCACGGCCGCCGTTGCCCGCGCCATCGCAGACTATTGCAAGGGTGCGCTGGCCGCGTCGCTCCACCAGCACCCGATCCTCGTTCGCGCCGCCACTTTCAACGCGGTACGCGGCTGAAAGCATGGTTACATGCTCATCGATTCGGCCAAGAGCTGGTCGATATGCGCCTGAGTCGGAGTAGGCCGTACTCAGTGCGTTCATAAAGCTTTGGAGCGCGCTCGCAATGGATCGGCGGCAGCGGACGACAACAGTTAGGCGTCTGCCGATTCCACCGGATCCGCGAGCTGAGGGTCGTCGTTCTTCGTAGAGTTTACGCGCGTACTCACACGATAGGCATGCATCCTGTCGTCCGGATACTGCTGCAGTACTCTCTTCGCCTCAGTCGCGACCCCCGACAACCATACTTCGTGGTCATCCGCGCGCAAAATTGCCGGCATGCGATGGGGATTGCTGCCTGTGTTGTGAATGTCGCGCATGAGCGCGTTCGCCGGCATGGTCACGATCGTGCAGCTTCTGACGACGGTGCTGTCCTCTCGCCGTGAGCCGTCCCATAAGCCTGCGAACCCGAACAGCGGCTGATCGGCGAGCTCGATGAGATAGGGGTTCTTTGCGCCGTCCGATCCGAGGTGCCACTCGTAGAATCCGTTTGCCGGAATGAGGCAGCGCCGACCGCGCTCCCAGGGTCCGCGCCATGTGGCAGCACTCTCCAGCTTTTCCACCGTCGCGTTGATCGTGGAGAACTTCGGCGCCTCCCCATGGGCCCAATACGGGATCAGGCCCCATCGCATCAAGATCCCTTCTCGCACACCGTCCTTCCCGAGACGAACGACCGGCACCTCCTGTGTCGGGGCAATGTTGTAGCTCGCCGTGAAATGCCACGCGATCCGCTCAAGCCCGAAATACCGCTCGGCCTCGGAGATCTGTCGAAGAATGTAGCGACCGCACATACGGGAAAGGGATTTTGGGGCTTCAGCGCGCCAGGCACGACTGCATTTTAACGCGACTCGAAGCAATGCAGTCGCCGGGAGCGATACAGTATCGATCCGGGCGCGACACTTAGGTGCCGATGATCAGAGCGGCGCTTGCATCGAATGCGCAAGCGCCAGATCTAGCTCGGACTGGGCTGATGTGGCCGCTGGCCCTAAATTGTTCTATGCCAGACGAGCAGCGCGCTCGCTCAGCGTATCAGACCCGGATCTGTCTCACATGATACACCAGAGTCGCACCCGCTGTTTTGTTTTCGGCGCGATCCGACTGATTGTGCGACGTCAGGCTGTCTCATGCTGTATCGTGTAGCGACGCTCGCGACCCTCTCCCTCGTTACTCAGTCGGGTACTCGCGTCGCGAACCGGAACGCTTCAATGTCAACCAGTTTGGTCGATGCATTTGCAAAATTCGGTGCCACGCTCAAGAGCCCCGTGCACGGCCGTTCTGCTATCGCCGACGATGGCGCCCTGGTACTCAGCTGCTCAATTCCGTGCTTTCGGCGTCCAGGGCCCGGCGTGCTTCGTTACGAGGACTTGCTGTCGCGCGACCCGCCCGACAAAAAGAACACGGCGCTCCTGGGGGAGCACCTGACACTCGCGCGCGATGGGCAGCTGCCTGTCAGGATGGTGGTGGTTACGTTGGCTCGCGAGGGCAAGACGCGCCGCAATATCTACGCGCGTCCCGATCTGATCGGCCGCCTGACCGAGTTCGACGGCGATCACTACATCGTCGACTTCACGCGGCTCCTCGTCGATCGACAGCAGCCCGCAGCATCCCGCCGTAATCGACGAAGCATGTAGCGAGCCGCAACAACGCGCATTTCCCTACGAGCTGTCATGCCGATCGACGGCGCCATCAATGATCAGAGCCCGGCGCCAAGGCGATGCCGTCGCGCGACTCTCCAACGCCGCTTCGCTCAATTTGCCGACGCCGAGGGCGCCTTGGTTCTAAACTAGGATGGCCACGGCAACCGCGGTACCGATACCGCAAGCGGAGATTCAATGAGTAAAGCCAACGAGCGCAAGAAAGAGACCAAGAAAAAGCCCGCGAAGAGCTTGATGGAGAAGCGGGCGGCTAAGGTCGAGAAGCGCAACCAGAAGAAGCAGTGGGGTACGCCCTAGGCAAGAATCGACGAAGCGCCTCGCGATCGGGCCGGCCGTCGACCGCGAAGGCCGAATATTCGAACGCGATCTCCCCCGTAACGGGATGCCGCAGGCGCTTCGCACCCTCGCCGTAGCTGCGGACGTCATTCTCGCGCCACATCGCTGCAAATTCGGGACTCCGTCGGCTCAACTCTTCCACCAGGGACTCCACCTCCGGGGGCGTCCCGGCGCGTACCGTATCGGCACCCTCTCGAGCGAGGACGGCCCGCTCCCGTTAGCGATGCCGGCCGGCTCTCCCGATCGTGCCTAGCCCCGTCGAACCGCCGCGGCGCTCCGCGGAATCAGAGCCCATTCGCATCCTTGACCCGCACAGGAGCCCGTGCCATGACAGATCGGAACAGCCTCGGCGGCGAATTCGCGCTGCCGGGAACCTCCATGACCCTGAACCGCATGGGCTACGGCGCTATGCAACTCGCAGGCCCCAGGGTTTTCGGGCCGCCGAAAGACCGCAACGCCGCCGTTGCGGTGCTGCGTGATGCGGTCGACCGGGGTATCAATCACCTCGACACTGCCGATTTCTACGGCCCATTCATCACCAATGAGATTATCAAGGAAGCCCTGCATCCCTATCCGGATGGGCTGCACATCATCACTAAAGTCGGCGCATTGCGAGATGCGCAGGGCGGGTGGCCCCATGCGCGCGCTCCCGAGCAACTGCGCCAGGCCGTGTACGACAACCTGCGGCATCTCGGCCTCGACGTGCTCGACGTGGTCAACCTGCGCGTCGGCGGTTTCGACAGTCCCGAGCCGGGCTCGATTGCCGAGCCCTTCACTGCGCTCGCGGAGATGCAGCAGCGAGGGCTGATCAAGCACCTTGGCCTGAGCACGGTCTCCGCCGAGCAGATCAGCGAAGCCCAGGCCATCGCGCGAGTTGTATGCGTGCAGAACTTCTACAACCTCGCTCACCGGACCGACGACGATCTGGTCGGCTCCCTCGCCGCGCAGGGCATCGCCTATGTGCCCTACTTTCCGCTCGGCGGTTTCACGCCGCTGCAGTCGACAACGCTGTCCGAAGTGGCCGGACAACTCGGTGTATCGCCGATGCAGGTGGCGCTCGCGTGGCTGCTGCAACGATCCCCGAACATTCTGCTCATTCCCGGAACCTCATCGGTTGAACACTTCCGAGAAAATCTTGCGGCGGCAGACCTTGAACTGCCGAGTGAGGTGGTATCCCTGCTGGATCGGATCAGCGCCGACGAGGTTCAGAACGGCAAGAGCCCCGCATAGATCAGTCCGGCGCCCGCTGCTGCGGGGACAGGAGAAAGGATGCGAATCACGAGAGGCGTAAGCCGCCTCACCCACCACGCTCCGTAGACACCATGCCAGCGGACCGGGGCGGCCATGATCAGCAGCGAGGTTGCAACCAAAAGCCACCCTGCAACCTCGAAGAGCAGCGGCAGCTTAGAGGCCGGTGCCCGCACGATCAGCGCCACACCGGCCAGCACACGCAACCCCTGCTCAGTGAACTGAAGACGCCCGTTTGAGCGCTCCAAATTGGCGCTCATCTTCTCGCACAGGTGAAGGCAGTAACCCGGACGCAGGGCCATCAGGAACGCGACGCCGACGAGCCAAAAGCCCGCTGCGGCCACAACGATTAGAGCGATAGCCTGCAAGGCTTCCTGAACCGCACCGTAGTTTCGCCTCAGGGCTGGCTGACCGTCACCGGCCATCCACCAAGTTCGAGCGCTGGCGGAAATAGCCGGATGAAGGCTTCGACCTTGTGGATCTGCTCGCCGTAGACCTTGAACAGCTCGAACGCCGTGAGCTTGTCGGAACCCGGGCCGCGCACGTTCCAGGAAAGGCGCAGCACGACGATGCCCATCCGCTCATCCACGTAGATGGAACGCACGGTGACGTGGCCGAGGCGCTTGAAGATCTGCAGCGATTGCGTGGCGATGTTCTTGCAGGTGGGGCTGAACACGCAGTCGGGCCCGGCCATCACCGCACCGTTCTCGACGCGCCTGGTGCCCGGTGCGAACGGCGTTCCCACCGAAGCGAAGGTTTCCGCGGAGTCCAGGCCCTTCGGGTAGTGCAGGGCGATCTCGATCGCCTGCTCGCGCGTCGCCAGCTGCGACGGGCGCGGCACGAAGCTCATTTCCTCGCTGGGCGCGTTCAACGTGTCGATGGTGAAGCTCAGGCCCTCCGCGCGGCTGCGCGTGGCCACCAGTTCGAGCTCGCTGATCTTCTCGCTCTGCACTTTGACTCGCACGATCAGAATGACCGGCGCACCGGATTCCTCGACGAGGACCGCCGCGATGCTCTGTCCCGCGCGCTCGTCGATGACGTCCTGGCGATAGCCGCGCAGCCTCGTCACGGTTTTGACCAGCCCTACCTTGGCCAACGGCTTCTCGATTCCGTCCTCGGTGACACGCAGGTTGGCGGTCACCGGCAGCTTGCTCGTATCGTGGTCGACCAGGGCGTAGAGCACTTGGGTCACCATGCCGCGGAGGCATTCGCGGTCGCAGGCGGGTGCGGCGCGCGACGGTGACTTCGGCCCGGTGGCCGCGAAGGCACTGGAGGACAGCAGGATCAGACATAGCGCGATGACGGTCTTCATGTTGGTCCCCTCCGGCGCGATTGGCCGCTGCTCGTTCTTGTGATGGTAGCGAGCCTACACCGCAAATGCGGCCGCACCTACTGGTGCGCGGTCGGTCCAGGCGGCGGACCGCCTGCACTAGGCGGTGGACTACCTGCACCGGGCGGCGGGCCAGCCCCCGCAGGCGGGCCACCACGACCACCGCGCCGGAACTTCGGCGGGTTGCGCTTGAGCTCGTTCGCACGCGCGGTGAGGAAGGAGCGGATCGCCTCTGCATCCGCCGGCTTCAGTGAGTTCTTGAACGAGATCATGCCGTTCTCGGCGAGCGCGCCATCGACCACGATGGCCTTGAACAAAGCCGGGGCGTTGAGCGCGATCGTGTAGTTGAGGTCTGGGAAGCCGCTGAAAATGCGCCCGCCCTCGTGGCAACCGGCGCAGTTGCGCTCGTAGAGGTCCTGGCCGCGCGCGTGCATCGCCGCGTCACCGAAGTCCGCCGGTGGGTTGAGCACCTGCGGCACCACCGGCGGAGCCGGCGGCAGCTGCACGGTGCCGTGGAGCTTGTACACCAGCAGGCGGTTCTTGCCGGCGGCGGCGGCAAAGCCGGTGCTGGCCGAGGAGATCACCGCGATGTACTGCACGCCATCGAGCGAGTAGGTCACCGGGCCCGGCACGACGTTGCCCTGGGTGTCGATCGACCACACCTTCTCGCCGGTATCGGCGCGGAAGGCGGTGAACTTCTTCCCGGGCGTGCCCTGGAACACCAGGTTGCCGGCGGTCGTGAGCGTGCCGGCGTTGCCGCTGCCTTGGCGCTGCTCCCAGGCCACCTTGCGGGCCACCGGATCCCAGGCCAGCAGGTAGGCGCCGGGGTTCTCGACCACGGGCCGCTTGCCTTCCGGCAGATGGCCCCTGGCGATATCCACCATCTGGTTGCCGAGGATGCGGCCGCCTTCCTCGGCGTAGAACGAACTTACGCCGCGGCGCGCCGGCACGTACATCAGACCGGTCTGCGGGTTGAAGGATTGCGGATACCACACATGCGCCGGCGAAGGCAGCAACCAGAAACCCTTGCCGGTCTTGCCGTAGTTGGCTTGCGGATTGAGGATGGGCTTCCAGTTGTGCGCCTTGTCGAAGCCCAGCGCCCAGTTGATCTTGGGTACATACGGGTCCGCCGATACCACCCTGCCGGTGGCCGCCTCGATCACATAGAACACCCCGTTCTTCGGCGCCTGCATCACCACGTGCTTGCGTTGGCCATCGACGGTGATGTCCGCCAGCGTCAGCGGCGCAGTATTGTCGAAGTCGAAGCCGTCCATCGGCGTGGCCTGGTAGTGCCACTTGTACTTGCCGGTCTTCGCATGCACCGCGACGATGGAGGAGGTGAACAGGTTGTCGCCACCCCCCGGCGAACGCAGTTGCGCCGGCCACGGGATGCCATTGCCGGTGCCGAAGATCACCAGATCCGACTGCGGGTCGTAGATGATGCCATCCCACGTGCTGCCGCCACCGCCTTTCAACCACCACTTGCCGTTCCAGGTCTTCGCGGCCATCGGCATCACGTTATCGGACGCCGCGCCGTCCGGGCCTTTCGAGGGATCGCCCGGGACCGTGTAGAACTTCCACACCCGCTTGCCCGTCTTCACGTCGTACGCGACGAGGAAGCCGCGCGTGTAAAACTCCGCGCCACCCACGCCGATGAACACCAAGCCATCGCCGATGCGCGGCGCGCCGGTGATCGAGTACTGCAGCTTCGGGTCCGCGACGCGCGCTTCCCAGGCCTTCTGGCCGGTCCTCGCATTCACTGCCATCAGGCGCCCGTCGATGGTGCCCCAGATGATCTTGCCGTCCGCATAGGCCGCGCCGCGGTTGGAGATGTTGCAGCAGATCGAGGTGGC
>JBOHZR010000066.1:0-18309 GCA_050738595.1 Steroidobacteraceae bacterium
AGCGGCAGCAGCGTCAGGATGAGCGCGCCGACCACGGTCTTCAACATCGCGATGCGCGGGCTCGAAGAGCCGCTCATTTCGGCGACCGCTCCGGCTTTTTCGCGGGCACCGGCCCGGCGGCCTTCGCGCGCGCGGGTCTCGATACGGCGAGAGGGCGAGCCGCGCCGTCCCGCGGCGAGCGCCCGCGCACGATGCGCGGGCTCCCTGAGACCCGCTCCGACGAAGACGGATGGCGCGCTGGGATACGGGCCCTGCCGCCATGGACGGCCGTTGGCACGCCCCTGACCGCCGCTGTATTTCCACGGACGGCGAGAGGATGAATGTTGGAATTGCCGTAACTCAGCTCTCCATTGCGCTCCTTCAAGGGCGCCGCCGGGCTGTCATGGCGGAACCAGATCAGCATGACCTCGTGGTCGGTCTCGAGATGCGCGAAGGGCGCGGCGTGCACGTGCGCCAGCGGCTGCACGGTGTCCTTGCGCACTTCCGTGACCCGGGCGACCGGATAGCCGGGAGGGAACACTCCTCCGAGACCCGAGGTCACGAGAACATCGCCCACGCGGATGTCGGCGTTGGCGGGCAGGTAGGGCAGGGCGAGCGAGGTCGCATCGCCGGCGCCGACGGCGATCGTCCTCAGTCCCGTGCGTGCGATCTGCACTGGCAGCGCATGCTCCGGATCGGTGATGAGGATGACCTCCGCGCTCCAGGGGCCCACGTGGATCGTCTGGCCGACGACGCCATGGTCGTCGAGCACGGCCTGACCCTTGGTGACTCCGTTGACGGAGCCGCGGTTGATGAGTACCCGCTGGCGCAGGCTGTCGAGCCGGATGTTGACGATATCGGCCGGCAGCCAGCGCTCCGCCACCGGAGGCAGCGAGTTGCGCAGCCCGATGAGCGCGGCGTTCTCGCGCGCCAGCGCGTCATAGCGCATGGAGCGCACCTCGAGATCGCGCAGTCGGGTGCGCAGCCGCTGGTTTTCGGCCTCGAGCGAATCGCGCGTCGCGAAGCTCTTCTGCATCCACCGCCAGGCGGTGACCGGCGAGCTCACGGCGACCTGCACCGGATAGGTGCCCGCCTGCAGGAGCGAGTGCGCCCGCTCCAGCCAGTCGAAGCGCTGGTCGAGGACCATGATGGCGATCGAGGCGAGCGCGTACAGCGCGAAGCGGAAGCCCGGCGAGCCTCCCCGCCCCTGCAGCGGTCTACCCGACCCTGTCGCGAAGCCCGCCACTAACCTTTGAGCGCTCCCGCCGCTATTCGAGCCCGAAGTGGCCCGGACCCATCTCGTCCATCAGCTCGAGAATCCGGCCGCCGCCACGGGCCACGCACGTCAGGGGATCATCCGCCACGACGACCGGCAGGCCCGTTTCCTCCGTGAGGAGCTTGTCGATGTCACGCAGCAGCGCGCCGCCGCCGGTGAGCACGATGCCGCGCTCCGCGACGTCCGCGCCGAGCTCCGGCGGGGTCTGCTCGAGCGCCTGCTTGACCGCGCTCACGATGTTCTGCAGCGGCTCCTGCAGCGCCTCGAGGATCTCGTTGCTGTTCAGCGTGAAGCTGCGCGGAACGCCTTCGGAAAGGTTGCGCCCCTTGACCGAGAGCTCCCGTACCTGCTGGCCCGGATAGGCGGAGCCGATCTCGATCTTGATGCGCTCGGCGGTCGCCTCGCCGATCAGGATGCCGTAGTTGCGCCGGACGTAGTTCATGATCGCCTCATCGAAGCGATCGCCGCCGATGCGCGCGGAGTTGGCGTACACGACGCCATTCAGCGACAGCACGGCGACTTCCGAGGTGCCGCCGCCGATGTCGAGCACCATGGAGCCGCGCGGCTCGTGCACGGGCAGGCCTGCGCCGACTGCGGCGGCCATCGGCTCGCTCACGATGCCGACGTTGCGCGCACCGGCGCCCTCGGCGGATTCGCGGATCGCGCGCCGCTCCACCTGAGTGGAGCCGAACGGCACGCACACGAGCACGCGCGGGGAGGGCTTCAGCATCCGGTTGCCGTGCACCTTGTTGATGAAGTACTGCAGCATCTTCTCGGTGTACGTGAAGTCGGCGATGACGCCGTCCTTCATCGGGCGCACCGCAGTGATGTGGCCGGGCGTGCGGCCGATCATGTTCTTTGCTTCCGAGCCGACGGCGACGATGATCTTGCCGCCGCGGGTGGGCTCATCCTGAATCGCGACGACGGAGGGCTCGTTGAGAACGATGCCCTTGTCGCGCACGTAGATGAGCGTGTTCGCCGTGCCCAGATCGATCGACAGATCGCTGGAAAAATAGCCGCGCAAGCGCTTGAGCATGAAGGGATTAGTCTGCGACCGAACCGGGACCCCCGAGAGTGGCGCGTAACATATCAACGGATACGACATACTACAAGGCGAGGTGTATGATTCCGCGCCGTTTTTTTCCGCAGTTTGCGAACTCGATCAGACTTATGGATCGCGAAGAGATCGCCGCCATTGCGCACCTCGCGCGGCTCGAACTGGGCGAGGCGGAGCTCGGTGCCCAACAGGGGAGCCTGACGCGCATCCTCGCTCTCGTGGGCGAGCTCGATCGCGCCGACACGGCGGGCATCACGCCGATGGCGCACCCGCTCGCCGGGCTCGCTCAGGGGCTCCGCCCCGACGAGGTCACCGAGCGCGACGAGCGCGATCGCTATCAGGCGAACGCGCCGCGCGTCGAGGCCGGGCTGTACATCGTGCCGAAGGTCATCGAGGCATGACGGATTGGCATGCGAGGACGCTGAGGCAGCTCAGCTCCGCTCTGCGCGCACGGGAGCTGACGAGCGTCGAGCTCACCCGGATGCTGCTCGGGCGCATCGAGGCGGCGCAGCCGGTGCTCAATGCGTTCATCTCGGTCACGGCCGAAGCAGCGCTCGCCGCGGCGGCTGCCGCCGATCGGCTGCTCGCCTCCGGCCGAGCCGGGCCTCTCGCCGGGCTGCCGATCATTCACAAGGACATCTTCTGTACGGACGGCGTGCGAACGACGTGCGGCTCGCGCATGCTCGGGGACTTCATCCCGCCGTACGATGCGACGGTCGTGGCGAAGCTCAGGGCGGCCGGCATGGTGATGCTCGGCAAGTCGAACATGGACGAGTTCGCGATGGGCTCCTCGAACGAGACCAGCTTCTACGGCCCGGTGCGCAATCCCTGGGATGTGCGGCTCGTTCCCGGCGGCTCATCGGGCGGCTCGGCGGCGGCAGTCGCGGCACGGCTCGGACCGGCCGCGACGGCGACCGACACCGGCGGCTCCATCCGTCAGCCCGCAGCGCTCTGCGGAGTGACGGGCCTGAAGCCCACCTACGGGCGCGTGTCCCGCTACGGCATGTACGCGTTCGCCTCGAGCCTCGATCAGGGCGGGATCATCGCCACCTCCGCCGAGGACGTCGCGCTCCTTCTCGGGGTCATCGCGGGACACGATCCGCGCGACTCGACGAGCGTCGGCCGCCCGGTTCCCGACTATACGGCCGCTCTCGCGCGGCCGGTCGCCGGATTGAGGATCGGGCTGCTCAAGGAATTCTTTGACACGGGACTCGATCCGCGCAATGCACAGCGCGTCCGCGAAGCGCTCTCGGTTTACGAGAGACTCGGCGCGTCGATCCGGGAGGTGAGCCTGCCGAACATCGGACTGTCGGTTCCGGCGTACTACGTCGTCGCGCCGGCCGAATGCTCGTCGAACCTGGCCCGCTATGACGGCGTGCGGTTCGGGCACCGGTGCAAGGAGCCGAGAGACCTCGCCGATCTGTACGGGCGCTCGCGAGGGGAGGGGTTCGGGGCGGAGGTCAAGCGCCGCATCATGACCGGGACCTACGTCCTCTCGGCGGGCTACTACGACGCGTACTACCTGAAGGCACAGAAGGTGCGCCAGCTCATTGCGAACGACTTCGAGCGCGCATTCAACCAAGTCGACGTGATCATGGGCCCGACCACGCCGACACCCGCCTTCGAGCTCGGCGCCAAGACCTCCGACCCGGTCACGATGTATCTGAACGACATCTACACGATCGGCGCCAACCTCGCGGGCCTGCCGGCACTGTCCATCCCGTGCGGCTTCGCCGGGGAGCTTCCGGTCGGGTTGCAGATCATCGGGCCGCATTTCGGCGAGGAGCGGCTGCTCGCGGCCGCGCACGCATTTCAGCGCGAGACGGATTGGCACAGAAGGATGCCCGCCGGGTATGAGTAGCACGGAGATGCGGGATTCGGCGCACGGGGAGTGGGAAACGGTCATCGGGCTCGAGATCCACGCTCAGCTCGCGACCCGCTCGAAGATCTTCTCCGGCTCGGCGACCGCCTATGGCGCCCCGCCGAACACGCAGGCGAATCTGGTCGATCTCGGCTATCCGGGCGTACTGCCCGTGCTCAATGCAGCGGCGGTGCGCATGGCGGTGAAGTTCGGTCTCGCCATCGGCGCCGACGTCGCTGCCCGATCGGTGTTCGCGCGCAAGAATTACTTCTATCCGGACCTGCCGAAGGGCTACCAGATCAGCCAGTACGAGCTGCCGATCGTCGCGCGCGGCGCGCTCGAGATCGTGCTTGAGGACGGAACGCGCAAACGGGTCGGCATCACTCGGGCGCACCTCGAGGAGGACGCCGGCAAGTCGCTGCACGAGGCGCTGCCGGGGGCGACCGGCATCGATCTCAACCGGGCCGGCACGCCGCTCATCGAGATCGTCTCCGAGCCCGATCTGCGCTCCTCGAAGGAGGCCGTCGCATACATGAAGAAGGTGCACACGCTCGTGCGCTACCTCGACATCTGCGACGGCAACATGCAGGAGGGCTCGTTCCGCTGCGACGCGAACGTCTCGATTCGGCGCCGAGGCACCGAGCAGTTCGGCACGCGCACCGAGACCAAGAACCTCAACTCCTTCCGCTACGTCGAGAAGGCGATTCAGTACGAGGTGGCGCGCCAGATCGATGTCCTCGAATCGGGCGGCCGCGTGGTGCAGGAGACGCGCCTGTACGATCCGGACCGCGGCGAGACCCGCTCGATGCGCTCGAAGGAGGAAGCGAACGACTATCGGTACTTCCCGGACCCCGACCTGCTGCCGCTCGTCCTCGCGCAGGAATTCATCGAGGAAGTGCGCGAGAGCCTGCCGGAGCTGCCCGACCGCAAGGCCGAGCGGTTCGCCACCGAGTATGCTCTCTCGGCCTACGATGCCGGCGTCCTCACGGGGAGCCGTGAGCTCGCCGCGTACTACGAGGAGGTCGCGCGCCTCGTGGCGGGAGACGCGAAGCTCGCTGCGAACTGGGTGATGGGCGAGCTCGCGGCGGCGCTCAACCGCGACAATCTCGACATCACGGCGAGCCGGCTCACCGCCGCGCAGCTCGCGGGACTGCTCAGCCGCATCCGCGACGCGACCATTTCCGGCAAGCTCGCGAAAGAGGTGTTCGAGGCGATGTGGACGAGCGGTCGCGACGCAGATGCCGTCATCGAGGAGAAGGGTCTCAAGCAGATCACCGACTCCTCTGCGATCGAGCGGGTGATCGAGGAGGTCATGGCGAAGAATCCCGGTCAGCTCGCCGATTACCGCTCGGGCAAGGACAAGCTTTTCGGGTTCTTCGTCGGACAGGTGATGAAAGCGACGCAGGGGAAGGCCAACCCCGCGCAGGTGAACGAGCTGCTGAAGCGCAAGCTGGCGCGCTGAGCGCGCTGAGCGCGCTGAGCGGCGGGCCGCGCTGCCGTGGCCTTGAGTTGTGAGCGCGTCCGCCCCATTGTGAGCGAATGCAAGCCTCCCTGCCGGCCGGCGATGCGGTGCGCCGCTTCACCGTCGAGAATCGGCCCGTTCGCGGGCACTTCGTCCGCATGGCCGAAGCCTGGCGCGTTCTGCGCGAGCACCGCGACTATCCTCCGTCGGTGCGCGAGCTGCTCGGCGAGGCCGTAAGTGCCTCGGTGCTGCTCGCGGCCACTCTCAAATTTCGGGGGACGCTCACTCTGCAGCTGCAGGGTGGAAGCGGCGCGGTGCGGCTGCTCGTCGCGCAGTGCACGCACGATTTTCGCGTGCGCGCCGTGGTGCGCGCCGACGCGGAGCGGCTCGCAGCCCCGGAGAGGGCGTTCGCCGGACTCACGACGGATGTGTTCCACGGGCTCGTCGGCACCGACGGCCGTCTCGTCGTGACGGTCGAGGCGGCGGAGCGCGAGGCGCGCTATCAGGGCATCGTGCCGCTCGAGGGCGACTCCTTCGCCGAATGCCTGGAGCAGTATTTCGCCTCCTCGGAGCAGCTGCCGACGCGAGTGCGGCTCGCCGCCGATGAGACGCACGCGGCGGGGCTTCTCATCCAGAAGCTGCCCGGTGAGCGCGGCACTGCGGACGATAGCGAGGCCCGCAGCGCGTGGAATGCCGTCGAGCAGGGCGTCGGCGCGGTCCTGCGCAGCGAGCTGCTCGGGGCGCCGGTGGAGCGGGTGCTGACCCGCAATTTCAGCCATGAGGATCTGCGGTTGTACGCCGGCTCGCCGGTCCGCTTCGAGTGCCGCTGCACTGCCGATCGCGTCGCGGCGCTGCTGCGGGCATTGGGGGCCGACGAGGTGCGGGACATCGTGCAGGAGCAGGGCGCGGTCACGGTGACGTGCGACTTCTGCAATCGGCCGTTCCGGTTCGACCCGCTCGATGTCGAATCGCTGTTCGCGCCGAGCGACGGCGCGCGCTCGGTGCATTGAGAGGCTCAGTGCGCCGGCTCGATGGTTCGCAGGTAGGCGCTGCCGCCGAGCTGGCGCATCTGTCCGAGGATCCAATCTCTGCGCGCCAGAACGTATAGCGAGGGGCGCTCGACATGCAGCCGATGCGGGTTCGGGAGCACGGCCGCAAGGAGCGCGGCCTCTTCGCGGGTGAGGCGGGCGGCCGGCTCGTGAAAGTACGCCTCCGAGGCCGCTTGCACGCCATAGAGCCCGCGGCCGAATTCCACGATGTTGAGATAGACCTCGAGAATGCGCTCCTTCGGCCACAGCCGCTCGATCAGGATCGTGAACCAGGCCTCGAGTGCCTTGCGAACGAAGCTGCGGCCGGACCACAGAAAGAGATTCTTCGCGACCTGCTGGGTGAGGGTGCTCGCGCCACGCAGCCGCTTGCCCCGCTCGCTTGCGCGCACCGCCTCGCGAATCGAGCGGAAGTCGAATCCGGCATGAAACGGAAAGTCCTGGTCCTCCGAGGCGATCACCGCGAGCGCTGCATCGGGAGAGATGTGCTCGAGATCGACCCATGCGTACCGGGTGCGATAGCTGCGGTCGCGCGCGCGCGCCGCATCGAGCTTGGCGCTGAGCATGAAGGCGCTCGTCGGCGGATTCCACCATCTGAGCAGTCCGACAGGCACGGCACTCGCGAGCGCCAGCGCGAGTAGAACGAGGATCAGCCGGCGGAGCAGGCGCGTCAGACGCCTTCGGTCCTGCTCACGCGGATTCGACCCGCCGCGCGGCGAGCACCGAAATGTCCTCGACAGGCACGTCGTCGTGACCCTTGCGCCGGCCGGTGCGCACCTGTGCGATGCCGTCGATCACTTCCATTCCGTCGGTCACCCGGCCGAACACGGCGTAGCCGTAGCTGCCCGGCTTGTGATCGAGGAAGTCGTTGTCCACGAGATTCATGAAAAATTGCGCGGTGGCGCTGTTCACGTCGTTCGTGCGCGCCATGGAGAGCGTGCCGCGCTTGTTCTTGAGGCCGTTCGCCGCCTCGTTCTCGATCGGCTCATGCGTGCGCTTCTGCGCCAGATCGGCCGTGAGGCCGCCGCCCTGGATCATGAATCCCGGGATCACACGGTGAAACACGGTTCCGTCGAAGAATCCCTCATCGACGTAGCGCAGGAAATTCTCGACCGTGATGGGCGCCGCGGCCTCATCGAGCTCCACCGTGAAATCGCCCTGGGATGTCTGAAATCGTACTTTCATGGTGCCCCTTCGCAACCGGTAACCGGGCGCTCGCGCAGATCGGCGACACATTGGGTGTCGCGATTACAGCCCCGCGCGCGCCTCAGTCGCGCGCTCGTGTCCGGCGAGATCGCGATGCGAGCGTACGTGAGTGAACCCGCGCACCACAAGCTCGCGGGCGACTTGGGCAGCCTGTGTTGCTCCGTGCTCGAGGAGCAGCCAGCCGCCGCGCGCCAGATGCGCCGGTGCGGCTCGGATGATCTCACGCAGGGCCGTGAACGCATCCGCGCCGCTCGCGAGCGCACCGCGCGGCTCGAAGCTGAGCGGCGCAGCGGCGAGCAGCGGATCATCCGGGGCGACGTACGGCGGATTGCTCACAATGAGATGGAAGCGGCGTCCCTCGAGCGGTGTGAACCAGCTGCCCACGACGAATTCGACGTTGCTCGCGCCGCCTTCGGCGGCGTTGCGCCGGGCCAGCTCGAGTGCCGCGGCCGAGATGTCCGTCGCGACGATTCGCCAGCTCGGCCGCTCGTGCGCCAGCGCGAGCGCGATTGCCCCGGAGCCTGTGCCGAGGTCTGCCACTGTCCCGTCGGCCTGCGGGCGCAGCGCGAGCGCGCGCTCGACCAGCAGCTCGGTCTCAGGACGGGGGATGAGCACGGCTGGGCCCACGGTGAGGCGCAGCGACCAGAATTCCTTCGTACCGGTCAGGTGGGCCGCGGGCTCACCCGCGGCGCGGCGCGCGATGAGAGCGAAATACACCTGGCTCTCCGCGGTCGTGCGAGTCTCCTCGGGATGGGACTTGAGGCGCGTTCGGGACGTGCGCAGAACATGGGCGAGCAGCAGCTCGGCATCCAGGCGGCAATGCTGCGGGGCATGTTCGCCGGCCCGGGCGAGGCGCGCGGCGCCCTCATCCAACAGCGCGGCGCTCGTGAGGGAGTCGGGACGAAGGCTCGATGCCATGCTCGTGGGATGCCCTTGGCTCGCGGAATGCCCTTAGAATGAAGGCAATGGTGCAGCCTGCGTTATATCCCCCGCCCCGTCCCCAGTCGATCGGCGAAGTGCTCGACGCGGGCTTTCGACTCTTTCGCGCGACCCTCGGCCACTGCTTGCCGTACGGTGCGCTGGTCATGATCGCCGGTGAGCTCGGCAACCTGTACGAGCTTTTCTCCGGGCGGCTTCCGAGTGCGACACTCGAGCTCGAGCACGATCGTACGTGGTGGACGTGGTACGGGGTCGGGCTTGCGATCATGCTCTTGCTCTGGGGCGCGCTCCTCACGCGCCAGGATGCCCTCGCGAGGCGACGCCCGGTCTCGATGACGGCAGAGCTCGGCGCTTCGCTCCGGAAATTCCCGCAGCTGGTCGCGCTGACGCTGATCGCCTGGGGCGGCATCACGCTCGGCCTGCTGTTGCTCGTCGTACCTGGCCTGTATCTCGCCGTCGCGCTTGCCTTCGGCGCACCCGCGCTCTTCGTCGGCGGGGCGAGCGGCCCCGTGCGCGCGCTCGCCGAATCCCTGCGACTCGTGCGCGGTGAATGGCGTCGCACGGCGCTCCTCATGGTGCTCGTCATCCTGATCACGCTGGCCGTCGACGGAGTGCTCTCCGCGGTCCTCACGGCGGCCTCGGCCGTGATCGCCGATGTCGATGTCGCCGACCGGATGCGGGTCGCTTCAATCTCGGAGATCGTGGGCGTCATCGTAGGGTCCATCACCGCACCATTCTGGTCGGCGATGATCCTCGCGATCTACGCGGATCTCGTGCGGCGCGCCGAGCTGCGCCGTCCGATGGATGCCGGCACCCCCGACTCCTCCGGCAAGGGCGCCGCGGCGGGACCGGACGAGCGCCCCCGGATCGGCTCGGATGCGAGTGCCGGGAACCGCTGATGCAACTCTTGCTCATCGAGGATGACCAGGAAGCCGCGCAATTCCTGCTGAAGGGACTGCGCGAGAGCGGCTACTGCGTGGATCACGCGCCCGACGGGCGGGAGGGGCTCTTCCAGGGGACCGAGGGGCACTACGACCTCATCATCACGGACCGCATGCTCCCGCACATGGACGGCCTCGCGCTGGTGAAATTCCTGCGCGAGCAGGGCGTGCGCACGCCGGTGCTCGTGCTCTCGGCGCTCGGTACCGTGGATGACCGCGTGCAGGGGCTCAAATCGGGCGGCGATGACTATCTCACCAAACCGTTTGCGTTCTCGGAGCTGCTCGCGCGCGTCGAGGCGCTGCTGCGTCGGAGCGCGGCCCCCGAGGCTGCGCCCACGCGTCTGAAGGTCTCCGATCTCGAGATGGACCTGCTTTCGCGCCAGGTGGTGCGCGGCGGACGGGAGATCGATCTGACGGCACGCGAGTTCAAGCTGCTCGAGTTCCTGCTGCGCCACGCCGGGCAGGTCGTCACGCGCACCATGCTCCTCGAGAGCGTGTGGGATCTGCACTTCGACCCGCAGACGAACCTGATCGACGTGCACATGAGCCGCCTGCGCCAGGCGGTCGACCGGGGCTTCGGCAGGCCGCTGATCCACACCGTCCGCGGCGCGGGTTATGTGATCCGCGATGAAGATCAACCCGCTTAGAACATCCGCATTCCGCCTCGCGCTCGGCTACGGGTTGATCTTCACGCTCGGCGTGAGCACGCTTCTCGGCTCGATCTACCTGCTCACCAAGACCATCCTCAACGATGAGGTCGATGCGGTCATTTCCGCCGAGCTCGAAGGGCTCGTCGACGAGTATCGCCGGGGGGGGCTTTCGCAGCTCGGCGACGAGCTGACGTTCCGTGAGGACAGCTGGGGCACCACGGGTACGGTCTATCTGCTCGTCGGCCGGAACCTCGCCAAGGAGGGCGGCAACGTCAACAACTGGCCCTTCATCGGCATCCCGCGCGAGCGCTGGGCGGAGTTCTACCTCTCGGCACGCCGGCCCAACGACGCTCTGGTGCGCCATCCCGTGCGCGCGAGCATCTTCTTGTTCCCCGACGGGCACCGGCTGCTCGTCGGCATGGATGTGACGCAGGAGCGGCGGTTCATCGCGATGTTCCGCACCGCGACGCTCTGGGGCATCTTCGCCACGGCGCTCGTCGGCGTGCTCGCGGGAAGCTGGCTCAGCCGGCGGCTCACGCGCCGCGTCCAGCGGGCGGCGGAGACTTGCGATGCGATCGTGGGCGGCGACCTCACGCGTCGGCTCCCCGTGCGAGGCTCGCAGGACGAATTCGACGCGCTCGCTCAGGCAGTCAACTCAATGGTGGATCGCCTCGCCGAGAGGACGCAGGTGCTGCGCGCGAGCTTCGACAGCGCCGCTCACGATCTGCGCGCACCGCTGTACCGCCTGCGCGGACGGCTCGAGGACGCGGCGCGCAGCCCCGCCGCCGACCAGGTCCTGCGCGACGGCATCGATGCCTCGCTCCAGGAGCTCGAGCACGTACAGCGCACGCTGTCCACGCTGCTGCAGATCGCGCAGGCGGAATCCTCGATCTCGGTCGCGAACAGCGCATCGATCGACCTCGGTGAGCTCGCCGCGGACATGGCGGACCTGTACGAACCGGCCGCGCGCGACCGGCACCTCGCGCTCACGGTGCAGACTGATGCGGGTTGCGATGTGCGAGGCAATCGCCAGCTGCTCGCGCAGGTCGTCGCAAACTTGATCGAGAACGCCCTCAAATACGTGCCCGCCGGCGGCCGCATCGAGCTCAAGGCCGAGCGCGCGGGGCAGCGCTCGCGCCTGACGATCGCGGACGATGGTCCCGGCATTCCGGAGAGCGAGCGCCAGCACGTTCTCGAGCCCTTCGTGCGGCTGCCGGGCGCGGCCGCGATCGCTGGAACAGGGCTCGGCCTCTCCCTCGTCGCGGCCATCGCGCGGCTGCATCATGCGGAGCTCAAGCTCGCGGACAATGCGCCCGGGCTCAAAGTGATGCTCGATTTCCGCGCTGCGTGACTGCGAGGCTGCGTGACCTGCGATTCAGCGCTTTGGTTTCGCAGGAGTCGGTCGCCGCGCCGCGCAGCTCTTCACATAGTCATCACGCGCCGCCCCGCGTAGATGCTTGGCGCGCGCGGCTGCGGCGCAGCGGCGCAAGCGGGACTGCTCCGCCCGTGCGCGTGGACTGGCGGGCACCGCCTCGAGCGGCGGGTGTGCGGTGACGGTCGGCGCCGCCGCAGCCTCGGCACCGCCCGCCGCCACGGCGCCGTGCGCGAGCAGCGCGCACGCTGCGGCGACGAGCAACTCCCGCGCAGCGAGCGGCATCAATCCTCCTTCCCCGAAGCCATCCGACACGCTAGTCGCCGGATGCTTTCGAGCGGCTTACGAAGGCATTAAGAACGCGTAACTTCGGGGGATTCGAGCACGCGCAGCAGCGCGTCGAGATCGAGCGGCTTGACCATATGTGAATCGAAGCCGCACTCGCGCGTGCGGCGCCGGTCCTCATCTTGGCCCCAGCCGGTCAGCGCGATGATCATCGCAGCCCTGCCCCACGGTGACTGGCGCAGCCGGCGCGCCACTTCGTATCCGTCGAGCTTCGGCAGGCCCAGGTCGAGCAGTACCACCTCCGGGCGGCAGCGCTCCGCGACGGTGAGAGCCGATTCGCCGTCGGTCGCCACGTGCACTTCGTGGCCGCTCATCTCCATGAGCGCGGCCAGACTGTCGAGCGCGTCCCGATTGTCATCGACGATGAGTAGCCGGCGACCCGCGCGCTCGCGCGGCGGTTGGCCATTCGCGTGCGTCTGGGCGGGCTCCTGCACGGGTCTCGTTGCGTGTTCCGGCGCGAAATGCGGCGCTCCCGCGCGGCCAGGCAGGTGCACGAGGAACTCGGTGCCGCGACCGGGGCCCTCACTGCGCGCGACGACGGTACCGCCGTGCAGCTCGACCAGCCGGCGCACGAGCGCGAGGCCGATCCCGAGACCCCCGAGCCCGCGCTGATTGCTGTGCTCGGATTGTGTGAACAGGTCGAAGATGCGCGGCAGATCCTCCGCGGCGATGCCGATGCCGTCATCGCGCACCGCGATTTCCACGAATCCGCCGGCGCGTCGACCCGTGAGTGTGATCGTACCGCCGCTGTCGGTGTACTTCGCCGCGTTCGAAAGAATATTGCCGACCACCTGTGTGAGACGCGTGAGATCACCATCGAGCGGCAGCTGCGGGTCGGGCACATCGATCGTGAGCCGATGCTTCTTCTCCGAGATCAGCGGCTGCACCGTCTCGACGGCGCTCTGCACGATACTGCCGAGTGCGAGCGGCTCGCGGGAAATGTTGATCTTGCCGCGTGTGATGCGCGAGACGTCGAGCAGATCGTCGACGAGGCGCGTGAGTGAGCCGAGCTGCCGCTCGATCACGTCCTGCACCCAGCGGAACTCTGGATCGGCGGAGGGCTTCGTCCGCAGGATGTGCACCGCATTGCGGATCGGCGCGAGGGGGTTGCGCAACTCGTGCGCGAGCATCGCGAGGAACTCATCCTTGTGGCGGTCGGCCGCTTTCAGCTGCTCCTCGACGCAGGCGCGCGACTCGACTTCCGCCTGGAGCGCGCGGTTCGCGGTCTCGAGCTCGACGTTCGTCATCTGGAGATTGCGGTTGAGCGCCTGGAGCTGACGCGCCTTGTCGAGCTCGAGCGCCCGGTTCGCAGCGGCGAGCTCCTCGTTCTTCCTCCCGAGCTCCTCGTTCGCCATGCCGAGCGCTTGGTTGAGCGACTGCAGCTCGCGGCGCTTGCAATACAGCTCGACGAGCACCGAGACCTTGCTGCGCAGGATCTCCGGCACGACCGGAACGTGCACGTAGTCGACGGCGCCGAGCTTGTAGCCTTTCAGCTGGTCGAGCTCGCTCACGTTCACGCCGGTCACGAAGATGATCGGCGTGCGCTCGAATCGCGGGTGCTCGTGTATGAGGCTCGCGGTCTCGAACCCGTCCATGCCGGGCATGCTCACATCGAGCAGGATCACCGCGAACTCGTCCTTCATCAGCTGCTCGAGCGCCTGCGGACCGGAGCTCGCCCGCACCATGCCGTGACCGAGCCCATCGAGGATCGCCTCGTACGACATGAGCCGGGCCGGCTGATCATCGACCAGCAGGATCTTGATCTCCCCGGCTGCCAAGGGGCCGCCGGACTCGAGGGAGCGATGTGTCGAGGAGTCGGGCATCAGGGGCGCGGCGCTCAGCGATGCAGCCACATGCGCACGAGCGAAATCAGCTGCTCGGTATTGACGGGCTTCGCGACGTAATCGGAGGCGCCCGCCTCGAGACACTTCTCACGGTCGCCCTTCATGGCCTTCGCCGTGAGCGCAATGATCGGCAGCATGCGCAGGCGGGGATTCGCGCGGATGCGGCGCATCGTCTCATAGCCGTCCATCTCGGGCATCATGATGTCCATGAGGACGAGCGACAGATCGTCGGTGTCCTCGAGGAGCTTGATCGCATCCTGGCCGTTCGTCGCGCTCATGACCTCCATCGTGTGGCGCTCGAGGAGGCTGTTCAGGGCGAAGATGTTGCGAATGTCATCGTCGACCACCAGGACCTTGCGGCCGCGCAGCGCCTCATCGCTCTCGTGGAGCGTCTCGATCATGCGCTGCTTGCTCTCGGGCAGGTCCGCGATCACCCGATGCAGGAACAGCGCGGTCTCATCGAGCAGCCGCTCAGGGGAGCGCACGCCCTTCAGCACGATGCTCTTCGCCTTCTTGCGCAGCTCCAACTCTTCCTGGTCGGTGAGCTCGCGGCCGGTGAACACGACGACGGGGACGTTGCGCAGCCTCGCATCGTCCTGCATCTGCGCGAGCAGCTCGAAGCCCGACATATCGGGGAGCTTCAGGTCGAGCACCATGCAATCGAATTCACGCTCCTTGAGCAGGGCGAGCGCCTCGCGGCCCGTGCCCACGGCTGCGATCTCGACGTCATCGTGACGGATGAGCTCGGCGATCGACAGCTGCTCGGCCGGATCGTCCTCCACCACGAGGAGCCGGCGCACGCGGCTTGACGAGAACGCCTTGATGCGCTCGAGCGCCTGCTCGAGCCCCTGCGTCGTCAGCGGCTTGTTCATGTAGGAGAACGCGCCGCGCTCGAGCCCGTACTGGCGCTCCTCCTCGACGGTGAGGATCTGCACGGGAATGTGGCGCGTCGCCGGATCGCGCTTGAGCTGGTTGAGCACGGTCCAGCCGAGCATGTCGGGCAGGAAGATATCGAGGGAGATGGCGGTCGGGTGGTGCTCGCGCGCAAGCGCGAGTGCATCGGCGCCGGTTCGCGCAACGAGCGCCTTGAAGTCGCGCTGCCGGGCGAGATCGACGAGCACCTTGGCATAGTGCGGGTCGTCCTCGACGATGAGCAGGACCGCCTCGCCCGGCTGCAGCGTCTCGCTGTCGTCCGGGACCTCCTCGGGGCGAGGCGCCGGCAGCACGATCGGCTGGAAGGGCACCGTCGCCGGCGGCTCGCCGTCGGCGCGCATCTCAGCGCGTGTCGGCACATTGCGCCCATACGCGGCGCCCATGTAGATGAGCGGCAGATAGAGGGTGAATGTGCTGCCGCTTCCCGGAACGCTCGAGAGGCGGATCTCCCCTCCGAGCAGGTGGGCGAGCTCGCGGCTGATGGCGAGCCCCAGGCCCGTGCCGCCGTATTTGCGGGCGGTGCCGGCGTCGGCCTGCTGGAACGCCTCGAAGATGATCCTCTGCTTCTCCGGCGGGATGCCGATGCCGGTGTCGCTCACCGAGAGCTCGACCACGCTCTGCGTCTTCGAGAGCACCGGATGCTCGGACGTCCATCCGCCCGCTGCGAGTCCGACGTGCAGCCGCACGCCGCCGTGATCGGTGAACTTGAACGCATTCGACAGCAGGTTCTTCAGCACCTGCATCAGGCGCTTGGAGTCCGTCGTGATGAAGCGGCCGAGCTGCGGGTCGAAATTCGTCGAGAACGTGAGCTTGCGCGCCTCCGCTTCGTGGCGGAAGTTGCGCTCGATCGTCTCGCGCAGGTGCGTGAACGCGAGGTCCTCGCATTCGACCGTGACCGTGCCCGACTCGATCTTCGACAGATCGAGGATGTCGCTGATGAGGTTCAGCAGGTCGGTGCCCGCCCCGTGGATGGTCTTGGCGAACTCCACCTGGCGACCCGAGAGATTGCAGTCGGCGTTCTCGGCGAGCTGCTGTCCGAGGATGAGGATGCTGTTGAGCGGCGTGCGCAGCTCGTGCGACATGTTCGCCAGGAACTCGGATTTGTAGCGCGAGGTGAGCGCGAGCTCGGCGGCCTTGTCCTCGAGCGCCCGCCGGGCGAGCTCGATCTCCTGATTCTTGCGCTCCACCTCCGCGTTTTGCTCGGCGAGCAGTCGCGCCTTGGTGGCGAGCTCCTCGTTCGTCTGCTGCAGCTCTTTCTGCTGGGTCTGCAGCTCCGTGGCGAGCTGCTGGGACTGCTTGAGCAGCCCCTCGGTGCGCATCGTCGCCTCGATCGTATTCAGCACGACCCCGATGCTGCCGGTCAGCTGCTCGAGGAAGGCGAGGTGAGACATCGTGAACTCGTGGATCGAGGCGAGCTCGATGACCGCCTTCACCTGTCCCTCGTAGAGCACCGGCAGAACGATGATGTTGCGCGGCGCGGCCTGCACCAGACCGGAGCGCACGCGGATCGAATCGCGCGGGATGTCCTCCAGCAGCAGGCGCTGCTTGTCGATCGCGCACTGTCCGACCAGTCCTTCGCCGAGGCGGTAGCGGCGCGGGTCGGTGCGGTCGTTCGGATCGGCGTAGGCGGCGAGCTGCTTCAAATACGGCTCGCCCTGCTCGGGCGCGTCGATCACGTAGGTCACGCCCTGCTGCGCGTTGACGAGCGGCGCGAGCTCCGAGAGCAGCATGTGGCCGACGGTGACCAGGTCACGCTGGCCCTGCATCATGCGGCTGAACTTTGCGAGGTTCGTCTTCAGCCAGTCCTGCTCGGTGTTGCGATCGGTCGTCGCGCGCAGGTTCCCGATCATCGCGTTGATGTTGTCCTTGAGGTCCGCCACCTCGCCGCGCGCGTCGACTTGGATGGAGCGGGTCAGGTCTCCCTTGGTGACCGCGGTCGCCACTTCGGCGATGGCGCGCACCTGCGTGGTGAGATTCGCAGCGAGCAGGTTGACGTTTGCCGTGAGATCCTTCCACGTGCCCGCGGCGCCCGGCACGTGGGCCTGGCCGCCGAGGCGTCCCTCGACGCCGACCTCGCGGGCCACGGTCGTCACCTGGTCCGCGAAAATCGCGAGCGTGTCGGTCATGCTGTTGATGGTGTCGGCCAAGGATGCGATTTCGCCCTTGGCCTCGACCGTCAATTTCTTGCTGAGGTCGCCGGTGGCGACAGCGGTCACCACCCGTGCGATACCGCGCACCTGGGTGGTCAGGTTCGAGGCCATCGAATTGACGTTGTCGGTCAGGTCCTTCCAGGTGCCCGCGACGCCCGGCACGATGGCCTGGCCGCCCAGCTTGCCTTCGGTGCCGACTTCGCGCGCCATGCGGGTGACCTCGGCGGCGAAGCTGTTGAGCTGGTCCACCATCGTGTTGATGGTGTTCTTCAGCTCAAGGATTTCGCCCTTGGCATCCACCGCGATCTTGCGCGACAGGTCGCCGCGCGCCACCGCGGTCGCGACCTCGGCGATGTTGCGCACCTGGGTCGTGAGGTTGGACGCCATCGAATTGACGTTGTCGGTCAGGTCCTTCCAGGTGCCGGCCACCCCAGGCACGATGGCCTGACCGCCCAGCTCGCCCTCGGTGCCGACCTCGCGCGCCATGCGCGTGACCTCGGCGGCGAAGCTGTTGAGCTGGTCGACCATGGTGTTGATGGTGTTCTTCAGCTCCAGGATTTCGCCCTTGACGTCGACCACGATCTTGCGCGACAGGTCGCCGCGCGCCACCGCGGTCGTGACCTCGGCGATGTTGCGCACCTGGGTCGTGAGGTTGGTCGCCATCGAGTTGACGTTGTCGGTCAGCTCCTCCCATACGCCGCTGACGCCGACCACCCGGGCCTGGCCGCCCAGCTTGCCCTCGGTGCCGACCTCGCGCGCCACGCGCGTCACCTCGGCGGCGAAGCCGTTCAACTGGTCGACCATGGTGTTGACGGTGTTCTTGAGCGCCAGGATCTCGCCCTTGACGTCCACCGTGATCTTGCGCGACAGGTCCCCGCGCGCGACCGCCGTCGTGACTTCGGCGATGTTGCGCACCTGCGAAGTGAGGTTGGTCGCCATCGCGTTGACCGAGTCGGTCAGGTCCTTCCAGGTCCCGGCGACGCCCGGCACCATCGCCTGGCCGCCGAGTTCGCCCTCGGTGCCGACCTCGCGCGCCATGCGCGTGACTTCGGCGGCGAAGCTGTTGAGCTGATCGACCATCGTGTTGATGGTGTTCTTCAACTCCAGGATTTCGCCGCGCACGTCCACCGTGATCTTGCGCGACAGGTCGCCACGCGCCACCGCCGTCGTGACCTCGGCGATGTTGCGCACCTGCGCGGTCAAGTTCGACGCCATCGAGTTGACGTGGTCGGTCAGGTCCTTCCAGGT
>JBOHZR010000067.1:0-28156 GCA_050738595.1 Steroidobacteraceae bacterium
GGCCGCGAGCTCGCGGTGCGCATCGTCGGTGCGCGCGAGAGCCGCCGTCTCAATGCGCGCTACCGCGGGCGGGACGAGCCGACCAATGTCCTGTCGTTTCCGGCCGCCGAGCACCTCGCGCGGCTCGCGCCCGATCCGTCCGTGCAGGCGCCTCTCGGGGATCTCGTCCTCTGCTCGCCCGTCATCGCGCGCGAGGCGCGCCGGGCCGGCAAGAGCCTGCGCGCGCACTGGGCGCATCTGATCGTGCACGGCGCGCTGCATCTCGTCGGCTACGATCACGTCGAGCCGCTCGCTGCGCGGCGCATGGAGCGGCGCGAGATCACCGTGCTCAAGCGGTTGGGATTCGCCAATCCCTATCGGAGTGCCTGATGTCTCAGAACGACGGTAGCGCCACCGGCCGCTGGCTCAAACGCACACTCAAGTCCTTCTCCGCCGAGCCGCAGGATCGCGCGGAGCTCACCGAGCTGCTCCGCGATGCCGGCGAGCGCGGCGTCGTCGATGCCGACGCCCTGCGCATGCTCGAGGGGGTGCTCGAGGTCTCCGACCTGCAGGTGCGGGACATCATGGTGCCGAGGGGACAGATGGTGTTCGTGCGCCGTGATGATCCGCCCGCGCGCATCCTGCCGACCGTGATCGAGTCGGGGCACTCACGCTTTCCGGTCATGGACGAGAATCGCGATGACATCGTCGGAATCCTCCTCGCGAAGGATCTGCTGCGCCTCCTCGCGCGCGAGGCCCACGAGCCGCGCGAGCCGCACGAGCGCGGCGCGACCTCGGCCGCGCCGCGGAGCGCCGCCGAGCATTTCGACATCCGCGAGTACATGCGGCCGGCGGTGTTCGTGCCGGAATCGAAGCGGCTCAATGTGCTGCTCCGGGACTTCCGCCGCGGCCGCAATCACATGGCGATCGTCGTCGATGAGTACGGAGGGGTATCCGGCCTGGTCACGATCGAGGACGTGATCGAGGAGATCGTCGGGGAGATCGAGGACGAGTTCGACGTGGAGGACGATCGGAACATCCGCAAGGAGGAGCCGCGGCAGTTCACGGTGCGCGGCGTCACGCGCCTCGAGGAGTTCAACGAGTACTTCGGGACGCAGCTCACCGGAGACGGCTTCGACACGGTCGCGGGCCTCATCATGAACCGCCTCGGCCGGCTTGCGCGCCGCGGCGAGACGCTCGCGATCGATGGGCTCGAGTTCCGCATCACTCGCGCCGACCGGCGGCGCATCGATATGGTGCGCGTCGTGAGCGCCCGGGACGTGACCCCGCCGGACGAGCTCGCGGCAGGCGGCTCGTCCTATGCGGATGGAGCGGCCGATGCGGACAGCGCGGGTGGCGCGGGCAGTGCGGGTGGCGCGGGCAGTGCGGGTGGCCCGGGTGGTGCGCGGTGAGACACGCGCGATGAGACGCGCGCGATGAGACGCGCGAAGTGAGACGCGCGCTCGAGAGCACCGCGGCTCGCGCCGTCCTCGCAGCGGCCGCCGGCGTGATCCTCGCCGCAGGGTTCGCGCCGCTTCAATGGTGGCCGCTCGCGATCCTCTGTCCTCTCGCGCTCATCGCACTGTGGCAGGGCGCGAGCCCGCGCAGCGCCGCCTGGAGCGGCTTCTGGTTCAATGCCGGCACGTTCGCCGCCGGCACTTACTGGCTCTACATCAGCATTCATCGCATCGGGCAGGCGCCCCTTGCGATCGCGTTCTTCTTGATGGGAGGCCTGATCGGCATCATGGCGCTCTATGGCGCGCTGCTCGGCTATATCGTAGGCCGGTGGCTTCCGCCCTCGGGCGCGCTGCGCTCAATGGCCGGCATCCCCGCAGCGTGGGTCTTCATCGAATGGTGGCGCGGCTGGTTCCTGAGCGGCTTCGGGTGGCTCTCGCTCGGGTACACCCAGACCGAGACTTGGCTCGGGAGGGCCTTCGCGCCGATGCTCGGCGTGTACGGCCTCAGCGCGCTGCTCGTCGTCGCGGCTGGGGCGCTCATGACGCTCGTTCGGGGCAGCTGGCGCGAGCGGCTGGTTGCGCTTGCGGTACTCGCCGTGCCCGCCATCGCAGCGCTGCCTCTCGCTGGCCACGGCTGGACGCATGCCGTGGGCAAGCCCGTCGGCGTCGCCATTGTCCAGGGCGCGGTCCCCGAGGATGAGAAATGGCAGGACACGCACGAGGATGCGACGCTCGCGCTTTACCGTGAGCTCACGGAGCGCGCGCTCGGGACGCCGATCATCGTCTGGCCGGAAGCGGCCCTGCCCGATGAGGCGAACAATTTGACGGAATATCTCCTCGACCTGTACCGCGATGCGCACCAGCGCGGCTCGGGGCTGCTCATCGGGGCCGTGCGTTCCGACGGAGACGACATCTACTACGATTCGGTACTGAGTCTCGGCAACCAGATCGGCTGGTACAACAAGCAGCATCTCGTTCCGTTCGCCGAGTTTTTTCCGGTACCGCGGTTCGTGCGCACCTGGCTGCGGCTGATGAATCTGCCGTACTCCGATCTGACGGCCGGCAACCCCGGGCAGCCACCGCTCTTGGCCGGAAACCTCCGGCTCGCCGCAACAGTCTGTTACGAGGACGCGTACGCTAGCTCGGAACTGCCGGTCGTCGCGGACTCCGACGCCTTGGTGAACGTGAGCAACGATGCCTGGTTCGGCCACTCGACGGCACGCTACCAGCACCTGCAGATCTCGCAGATGTTCGCCCTGCAGATCGGCCGCCCCCTGATCCGGGCGGCGAACGATGGCGTCTCCGCGGTGATCGGCCCGCACGGTGAGATCATCGCGCAGGCCCCGGAGTATCGGCCGTTCGTCCTCAAGGCGGCGATTCGGGCCTATCGGGGGCTAACGCCCTTCGATCGCTACGGGAACTGGTTGATTATTTCTCTCGCGGCCCTCACGCTCATGCTGGTGCTCGCCTGCGGGCGGCTCTCCCGCGCCGCGATCCGCCAGGGGAGCGCTGAGGGCAGCACATCAGGTGCCCCCGCGGCAGCACGGGTACACTGAATGCTGCGAGGTGGTGTCATAAATGGGGCTGCCACGAGCCGCGAATGCGGCCCGCGTTGCGAGAAGTGAACCTCGAGCGGTGCAGCCGGTCTACCGCCCGAAGTCGGAAATCCCCGGAAAATTTCGGAGTCCCACATGAGCTGTCAACGGTCGGCCCGCCGGGCTGGAATTCTCTTCATCGCGAGCATCGCCCTCGCGGCGTGCTCGGGCAGCTCGAGCGCGCAGACCGTCGAGCGGGCCGGCCCGAGCCTCGCCGCGGCAAATGCCGCATCCACACTCGCCGTTCGCGATCCTCCGGAGTCGGCGAATGCGATCGCGACGCTGCCGGATTTCTCCGGGCTGGTCCAGAAGTACGGCCCGGCCGTGGTCAACGTGGAAATCGTCGAGCATGCCCAATCCGGCGCCTCACCGTCGCAAGGCGATAACGGCGGCGCGAACGGGGACAACGAGAACGGCAACGGCAACGGCAACGGCAACGGCAACGGCAATGGCAATGGCAATGGCGACGACTCGAACGATCCGTTCAATCAGTTTTTCCGCCGCTTCGGCATTCCGAACGCCCCGCGGAATCTGCCGCCGCAGCGCGGAACGGGCTCCGGGTTCATCATCAGCCCCGACGGCTACATCATCACGAACGCGCACGTGGTGCAGGATGCCGACCAGGTGACGGTGAAGCTCGTCGATCGGCGCGAGTTCCGGGCGAAGGTCATCGGCATCGACGAGCGCACCGACATCGCGGTCGTCAAGATCGCCGCGCACGATCTGCCGGTCGTGAAGATCGGCGATTCAAAGAAGCTCCGGCCGGGACAGTGGGTGGTCGCGATCGGCTCGCCGTTCAACTTCGAGAACAGCGCGACGGCGGGCATCGTGAGCGCCACCGCGCGCCCGCTGCCGAGCGACAACTACGTGCCGTTCATCCAGACCGACGTGGCGGTCAATCCCGGCAACTCGGGCGGGCCGCTCTTCAACGCGCGGGGCGAGGTGGTCGGCGTGAACTCGCAGATCTTCAGCCAGACGGGCGGCTACATGGGCCTCTCGTTCGCGATTCCGATCGACCTCGCGGTGAATGTCGAGCAGCAGCTCATCAAGAGCGGCCGTGTCGTGCGTGGCCGCATCGGCGTCACGATTCAGGATCTCAACGCGCAGCTCGCCGAGTCGTTCGGTCTCGATCGCCCGCGAGGCGCGCTCGTGAGCGCGGTCACACCGGGCGATCCGGCAAGTAAGGCGGGCGTCAAGACGGGCGATGTGATCCTCGCGGTCAACGGACAGTCGATCGATCACTACGGGGAGCTCTCCTCGCTCATCTCGAACATGAAACCCGGGACCGATGCGCGCCTCACCCTGTGGCGCAACCGCATGCAGCTGCAGGCCAATGTGAAGGTCGTGGAGCTCAACGAGAAGGAGGAGCGCGCCGGCTCGCGCACGCAGCCTCAGCATCAGCGCAACGAGGTCGCCCAGCTCGGATTGGCCGTGCGGCCGCTGACGCCGGATGAGAAGCAGCAGGCGCAGACCCAGGGCGATCTGCTCGTAGAGCGCGCGAGCGGTCCGGCATTGGATGCGGGCGTGCAGCCCGGAGACATCATCCTCGGCGTGAACGGCAAGGCGGTGCACACGCAGCACGAGCTCGAGCAGGATGCGAAGGCCGCGGGCAAGACGCTCGCGCTCCTCATCCAGAGGCAGGACGCGCAGCTGTACTTCCCGCTGCAGGTGCGCTAGCGGTTGATGGCGAAAAGAGGCCTGCCGCCCTTTTTCGGAACGAGGTTTCGTTTCCGGCCTGCATCGCGATAGATGGACGCAACCTATGATCCGGCGGCCGTCGAGCGCGCCGCTCAGGAGCATTGGCGCGCGCTCGATGCCTATCGCGCGAAGGAGCACGACCCGCGCTTTCCCAAGGGGAAGTACTACGTGTGCTCGATGCTGCCGTATCCGAGCGGCAAGGCGCACATGGGACACGTGCGCAACTACACGCTGAACGATGTCGTCTATCGCTTCATGCGCTCCTCGGGCTACAACGTCATGTCGCCGATGGGCTGGGACGCCTTCGGCCTGCCGGCCGAGAACGCGGCCATCGAGAAGGGCATCGCACCCGCGAAATGGACGCGCGCCAACATCGCCGACATGAAGGCGCAGTTCGCGCCGATGGGATTCGCGTTCGACTGGTCACGCGAGGTGACGACCTGCGATCCGGGCTACTACCGCTGGAACCAGTGGCTGTTTCTGAAGATGCTCGAGCGCGGCATCGCCTACCGCAAGACGCAGGTCGTCAACTGGGACCCCATTGATCAGACGGTACTCGCGAACGAGCAGGTGGTCGATGGGCGCGGCTGGCGCTCCGGAGCGCCGGTCGAGAAGCGCGAGATCCCCGGCTATTACCTCGCGATCACGCACTACGCGGAGGAGCTCCTCGCAAGCCTCGAGAAGGACCTCGACGGCTGGCCGGCGCAGGTGCGCACCATGCAGGAGAACTGGATCGGGCGCAGCGAGGGCGTGCGGTTCGCGTTTCCCTATGAGCTCGATGGCGAGCGGCACCTGCTAGGGGTGTTCACCACACGCGCCGACACCATCATGGGCGTCACGTTCGTCGCGATCGCGCCGGAGCATCCGCTCGCCGCCGCGCTCGTGCGCCGCGAGCCCGCGCAGCGGTGCCCGCTCGCGGAATTCATCGAGTCCTGCCGGCAGGGCGGTGTCGCGGACGCAGAGCTTGCCACGACGCAGAAGAGGGGTGTGCCGACGGGATTCTTCGTCGTGCATCCCCTCACCGGCGAGCGCATCGAGGTATGGATCGGCAACTACGTCCTCATGAGCTACGGCGAGGGCGCAGTGATGGGCGTGCCCGGCCACGACGAGCGCGATTTCGCGTTCGCGCTGCAATATGGGTTGCCGATCAGGCAGGTGATCGCCATCGAGGGACGGGAGTTCTCCCCGACGCGCTGGATGCCGTGGTATGCCTCGACCGACGGGAGCCGCTGCGTTCATTCGCGCTCCCCTGACGGCCGCTACGACTACGACGGAAAGAGCTACGGGCAAGCCGTCGATGCTGTCGCGGCGGATCTCGCGGCGCTCGGTCTCGGGGAGAAGCGCGTGCAATGGCGCTTGCGCGACTGGGGCATCTCGCGCCAGCGCTACTGGGGCACACCCATTCCGGTCATCCACTGCGGGGCTTGCGGCGTCGTGCCGGTGCCGGAGAGGGACCTTCCGGTCGTGCTGCCGGAGGACCTCGTGCCCGATGGGACGGGCAACCCGCTCACCAAGGACGAACGCTTTCTCGCGTGCTCCTGCCCCCGATGCGGCAAGCCGGCGCGCCGTGAGACCGACACGATGGACACGTTCGTCGATTCATCGTGGTACTACATGCGCTACTGCTGTCCGGACGCGGCGACGATGGTCGATGACCGCACTGCGTACTGGATGCCGATGGATCAGTACATCGGCGGCATCGAGCATGCCGTCCTGCATCTGCTGTACGCACGGTTCTGGACGCGCGTCATGCGCGACCTCGGCCTCGTCGCATTCGACGAGCCGTTCGCGCGCCTGTTCACCCAGGGCATGCTGCTCGCGCACTGCTACTTCCGCGAGGATGCGAGCGGCCGCAAACGCTGGTTCTATCCGGCCGAGGTGCAGGAGCAGTTCGACGAGCGCGGCGCGCCGGTGAGCGCCGTCGCGAAGGAGGACGGCCAGCCGGTGCTCTATGGCGGCATCGAGAAGATGTCCAAGAGCAAGAACAACGTCGTCGAGCCGCGCGCGTTCATCGAGCGGTTCGGCGCGGACACCGCACGCGCCTTCGTCATCTTCGCCGGCCCTCCGGATCAGAGCGCGCCGTGGTCGCACCAGAGCGCCGAGGGCGTGCACCGCTTTCTGCGCCGCCTCTGGGGCTTCTGCCACGGTGAGCGCGAGCGGATCGCGAGCGCGCCGCGCAGCGTTCTGCCGGCGCTCGATGCCGCTCTGAAGAAGACGAGGTACGAGCTGCACGCGACGCTGCAGCAGGCGCTGTTTGATTATCAGCGCATGCAGTTCAATACCGTCGTCTCGGCGGCCATGATCATGCTGAAGACGCTCGAGGAGGCGGCGATGCAGCTGCCCGCGAGCGTCGCCGTGCTGCGCGAAGGCTTGGGGCTTCTGTTGCAGACGCTGTACCCTGTCGCACCGCACATCGCGCATGCGCTCTGGGTGGAGCTCGGTTTCGCCGCCGAACGAGGCGATCTCATCGATGCGCCGATGCCCGAGCCGCGCGAGGAAGCGCTGCGTCGGGATGAGCTCGAGCTGGTCGTGCAGGTCAACGGCAAGCGGCGCGGGCGGGTGACCGTCGCGGCTGAAGCGAGCGAGGACGCGGTGAAGGCCGCGGCGCTGGCGGACGAGCACGTCCGCAAATTCGTCGAGGGCAAGCCCGTACGGAAGGTCATACTCGTACGCGGAAAGCTGATCAACATCGTCGTGTGAGAGGAGAGATGCTGGCCGCGGCTCCCACAGGCAGACGTGCGACCCTCGTGCGACAGCGTGGCTGCAGACAAACACGCTATCGCACGAGGGTCACACGTCTACGTACAGCGGCGAGGCCAGCATCGCTCCTCTGGTTCGGTGTTGTGGTGATGCTCGCCGGGTGCGCGTTTCACCTCGTGGGTCACACGCCGCTCCCGAAATCCCTCCACGTGACGTATGTCGAGACGCAGGATCGTCAGACCGATTTCGCGCAAGGGCTGCGCAAGGCGCTGCTCACCGCGGGAGCGCAGGTGACGGACGACAGCTCGAAAGCCTCCGCCGTCGTGCACGTCCTGCAGGACTCGGTGACTCCGCGCGTGCTCGCCGTATCGCCGACGAACCTGCCGCGCGAATATGAGATCACCTATACGGTCCGCTTCTCCGTCTCAGCTGGCGGCAAGGATCTGTTGCCCCCGCAGGAGCTCTCCCTCTCGCGCGACTACAGTTTCGACGAGCACGTATTGCTCGCCAAGGACAACGAGGAGGCGATCCTGCGCGGCGCGCTCGCGCGCGATCTCGTCGATGTCGTGATGCGGCGGCTCAGGAACCTCTAGGACGCGATGCCGGGAACGAGGCCCACGGCAGCGACGTCCCCCATGGGAGCGACGCCCATGCAATGCCTGATGCTCGCGAGCATCGATCGTGTCGCGCTCGCGGGGATGCTCGAGCGTTTCGGGCTCGATCTGACGCTCCTCGCGCCGCAGGAGGAGATTGCGGGCTCCTACTGGGGCGAGCGCGAGGCGGGACTCCAAGGCGACCGGCTCTACGCGCGTCTCGACACGCCCGTGCATTCCGTCCTGCACGAGACGGCGCACTACCTGTGCATGACGCCCGAGCGGCGCGTGGGACTCGATACCGATGCGGGCGGTGATGACCTCGAGGAAGCGGCGGTGTGCTACCTGCAGGTCCTCCTCGCGGATGAGCTGCCGGGCGTCGGGCGCGAGCGGATGCTCGCGGACATGGACGTGTGGGGCTACAGCTTCCGGCTCGGCAGCGCGGGCGCATGGTTCGAGCGCGACGCCGAGGATGCGCGGGAGTGGCTCGCGAGGATGGGTGTGGTCGGGGCCGCCGGAATCATCACGCCAGCGCAAACCGGTCCGTGGCGGCGATGAGCTCGCGAGTGATGCCCGGCTCGAATGCCGAGTGCCCCGCGCCCGGCACGATGCGCAAGTCCGCCTCGGGCCAGGCGCGGTGCAGGTCCCAGCAGCTGCGCATCGGGCAGACGACGTCATAACGGCCCTGGACGATCACCCCTGGAATGTGCCGGATCCGCCCCGCGTCGGCGAGCAGCTGATCGTCGCGGCGGAAGAATCCGCGGTTCGCGAAGTAGTGGCACTCGATGCGGGCGAAGGCTGCCGCATAGGCATCGTTCTCGAACTTCGCGACGTATGCCGGATTCAACTCGAGAAAGCTCGTCGCGCCTTCCCAGATCGACCATGCGCGCGCCGCCTCCTTCAGCACCCGCGGGTCATCGCTCGTCAAGCGCCGGTAGAATGCGCCGATCAGATCGGAGCGCTCCTCCTGCGGAATCGGCTCGATGTAGTGCTCCCACAGGTCCGGAAAGATCGCGGCCGCGCCGCCCGGGTCCTGATAGAACCAGTCGAGCTCCCAGCGCCGCAGCAGGAAGATGCCGCGCAGAACGAGCTCGGTCACGCGCGCCGGATGCGCCTCGGCATAGGCGAGCGCGAGCGTCGAGCCCCACGATCCGCCGAAGACCTGCCAGCGGTCGAGCTTGAGGTGCTCGCGCAGGCGCTCCATATCCTCGACGAGATTCCACGTGGTGTTCTCGAGGAGGCTGGCGTGCGGGCGGCTCTTCCCGCAGCCACGCTGGTCGAACATGACGATCCGGTATCGCTTCGGATCGAAAAACCGCCGCATCCTCGGGTCGGTCGCGCCGCCCGGGCCGCCGTGTACGAAGGCGACCGGCTTCCCCCGGGGATTGCCGCTTTCCTCGAAGTACAGCTCGTGGCCGCCCGTCACACGCAGCCAGCCGCTCGAGTACGGCTCGATGGGCGGATAGAAGGGGTCGCGAGCTCGATTTCCGGTCGATCGGGTCGCTCGGCGCGATGCGGGCTTCCCTTTGGCTGCCATATAATGCAATGGGTCCGGCTCGACTGGATGCCGCACTATACCGCAGTTACCATGGCTCATAGTCCAGCGGACCCGCCCGGCATAGCTTGAAGCTCAGCCCCGACTCTCTCCCGCGCCATCTCGAGCGGCAGCTGCTGCCCGTTTATCTCGTCTCAGGCGACGAGCCGCTCCTCGCTACGGAAGCCGCCGATGCGATCCGGGCGCGAGCACGGGCGCTCGGATTCACGGAACGCGAGGTGCACGCGCTCGATCGCGGGACGGACTGGGATGCCGTGCGCGCGGCTGCCGGGACGCTCTCGCTGTTTGCGGCCCGGCGGATCGTCGAGCTGCGCCTTCCCACGGGAAAGCCCGGCGTGACCGGTGGGCGTGTGCTCGCGAGCCTCGCGGCCTGCGCAGGCGCCGATACGCTCATCCTCATTCTCACGGGACGCCTCGACCGCGACGCGCAGAGCGCCGAATGGGTCCGGGCGGTCGATTCGCGGGGCGGCTGGGTGCAGGTCTGGCCGATCGCCGCGGATCGGATGGTGCCGTGGCTCGCGGCCCGCTGCCGCGAGCTCGGGCTCGCAGCCGATTCCGCGGCGCTCGAGATGCTCGCCGCGCGGACCGAAGGTAATCTGCTCGCGGCGCGCCAGGAGCTCGAGAAACTGAAGCTGCTCGCTTGCGAGCGCGTGACGACCGAGCGGGTGCTCGGCGTGGCCGGGGAGAGCGCGCGCTTCAACGTCAACGAGCTCACCGGGGCACTTGCCTCTCGGGAGCTCGCGCGCGCGTTACGCGTCCTCGACGGCTTGAAGTCAGAGGACGTCGAGCTCCCGCTCGTTCTGTGGGCCGTCGTGCGAGCTCTGCGGGCGCGCTGGGCGCGCGAGCTGGAGTCCGATTCGGCTCCCGCGCGCGAGCGCGCTGTCCGCGCGGCGTATCGCGAACTGGTCGCGCGCGCCGTACGCGCCGATGCCATGGCGAAGGGGCGGCGGTCGGGCGATGCGTGGGATGAGATCGCGCTCATCGCCTGCGATCTGGCGGGCCATCCGGTGCTGCCGCTTCCCGCGACGCAGCCGGTGTAAAGGGTCTCGTATGCAACCGATCGGCCTCTTCGGCGGAGCCTTCGACCCGATCCATTACGGGCACCTGCGCACCGCTTTCGAGCTGTGGCAGGCGCTCGGGCTCGCGGAGGTGCGTTTCCTGCCGACCGGCAATCCGCCGCACCGGGGCGAGCTGAGCGCAAGCGCGGAGACCCGGCTCGCGATGGTCCGTGCCGCCGTCGCGAATCAGACGCATTTCGTCGTCGATGATCGGGAGGTGCGCCGCTCCGGTGTGTCTTACTCGATCGACACGCTCACGGAGCTGCGCGCCGAGTATCCCGATCGATCGCTGTGCCTGCTGCTCGGCATGGATGCTTTTCTCGGCCTGCCGAACTGGCATCGATGGCGGGAGCTCTTTGATCTCGCGCACATCGTGGTGGCCCATCGGCCGGGCTGGAAGGCGCCGACGCGCGGCCCGCTCGGCGAGGTCATGGTCGATCGAGGCACGGGCAGCATCCGCGAGCTGCACGAGCAGCGTGCGGGCCGCATCTATGTCCATGCGGGCACCCAGCTCGAGATCTCCTCCACGGAGCTGCGGCAGCTGCTCGAGGCCGGGCGCGACCCGCTGTATCTGGTCCCCGATGCGGTCCGCCGCATCATCTACGAGACAGGTTGTTATGCACGCGAACGCCCCTGAACGGTACACCGCCTGATGAGCTCGGCGCGAAGCGGACGACCGCGGCGCACCCGAAGCGCGGAGCACGGAGCGCAGCGCGCAGCGAGCGCCGAGGCTGCGCGCCGACCCGCTGCGCAAGAGATCGTCTCGGCCGCCCTCGACGACATGAAGGCGCTGAATGTGGCAGTGCTCGACGTCCGCGGACTCACGGACATTGCCGATACGATGATCATTGCCTCGGGCACCTCGGATCGGCACGTGCGCTCCATCGCGGATCGCGTGGTGGAGCGAGTGAAGGCCGCCGGCATCCGACCGCTCGGGATCGAGGGCGAGCGTGAAGGCGAATGGGTGCTCGTCGATCTCAATGACGTGATCCTGCACGTGATGCTGCCGCGCGTGCGCGAGCTCTACGGGCTCGAGCACCTGTGGGAGGGCGCCGGACCGCACGCGCCCCCCGCCCGAGCGACCGCCCCTCGCGAGGGACGGCGGCGCCGATCGACGGAATGAAGCGCGATGGGCACACGAGGTGCCCGCCGCCGCATGCGAGAGCGGCAGCATGCGGTGGCGGGTGATTGCCGTGGGGACGCGCATGCCCCGCTGGGTGGACCAAGGGTTCGCCGAATACGCGCGTCGCCTCGGCTCCCAGCGCGCGCTCGCACTCGAGGAGCTCCCGCCTGCGCCACGGTCGGCCGGCCGGGCGGCGGCAGCGGCGGTGCGGACCGAAGGGGAGCGGCTGCTCGCGAAACTGCGTCCAGGGGATTTCGTTACCCCGCTCGATGAGCGCGGGCGCGAGCTTTCGACACGCGAGCTCGCCGACTGGGTCGCCACGCGGCAGCGCGAGGGACGCGATGTCGCCTTCGTGATCGGCGGCCCCGATGGGCTCGCCGAGGCGGTGCGCGCGCGCGGCGACTTCACCTGGTCGCTCTCGCGTCTGACGCTGCCGCATGCGCTCGTCCGCGTGCTGCTCGTGGAGCAGCTCTATCGCGCGCACACTGTGCTCGCCCGGCACCCTTATCATCGCGACTGATGAGCTCGGACCGCGCACCCCTCCTCTGCCTCGCCTCGGCCTCGCCGCGGCGCCGCGAGCTGCTTGCGCAGATCAAGGTTCCCCACGAGGTCGAGCCCGCTGCAGTCGACGAGGAGCGCGTGTCCGGGGAGCCCCCCCGAGATTACGTGCTGCGCCTTGCACGCGCGAAGGCGCTGAGCGTTCGCTCGCACAGGCCGCCGCGGCAGGCCGTGCTCGCGGCCGACACGGTGGTCGTGCTCGAGGCGTCGGTCTTCGGCAAACCGCGTGACCGGGGGGATGCGCTCGAGATGCTCGCCATGCTCGGCGGGCGGACCCACGAAGTGCTCACGGCAGTCGCGCTCGCCGCCGGCGGCACAGTGGTGACCGCGCTTTCGGTGAGCGCCGTTCGTTTGAGAGTGCTCACGGAGGCCGAGCGGATCGCGTATTGGCATTCGGGCGAGCCGTGCGACAAGGCGGGCGCGTATGCGATCCAGGGGCTCGGGGCGGTATTCGTCGAACACTTGAGCGGCAGCTATTCCGGCGTCATGGGGCTGCCGCTCTTCGAGACGGCGCAGCTGCTCGAGGGGGCCGGCATCCCGTACGGACCGCCGGTGCAGGCCCCGGCGTGAACGACACTGCAGCGGACGCGCAGGGCAACGCACGCCCCGGTGGTGCCGGGGGCGCGCTGGTCGCGGGCGGTTCCGGCGCGGAAATCTTCGTGAATGTCGGCCCCCGCGAGAGCCGCGCGGCGCTCGTCGAAAGCGGGGCGCTGCAGGAGCTGCATGTCGAGCGGGCGAGCCGCCGCGGCCTGGTCGGGAACCTCTACAAGGGCCGCGTCTCGCGCGTGCTGCCGGGCATGCAGGCCGCATTCGTCGAGGTGGGGCTCGAGCGCACGGCGTTCCTGCACGTCGCGGATATCGCGCTCGCGCGGCCGGAGGATACGATCGTGAACCTCCCGGCGGTCGACGACATCCGCCGCCTGGTGAGCGAGGGTGACGAGATCCTCGTTCAGGTCGTGAAGGATCCGATCGGTACCAAGGGAGCGCGGCTCACCACTTTCATTGCGCTTGCCTCGCGCCATCTGGTGTATCTGCCGCGCGGGGAGGGGATCGGGGTGTCTGCGCGCATCGAGGAGGAGAGCGAGCGGGCGAGGCTCAAATCCGCCGTGGCGGCCCTCCTCGAGCCGGCGGCGGCCGGCGGATACATCGTGCGCACGGCCGCGCAGGACGCGACCGCCGAGAGCCTGCGCGAGGACATGCGCTACCTCGCGAAGCTCTGGCAGCACGTGCGGGCCCACGCGGCCGGCACGGCGCCGGGAGCGATCGTGCACGAGGACCTGCCGCTCGCGCTGCGCATCCTGCGCGACGAGCTCGCGCGCGGTGTGGGTCGAGTGCTCGTCGATTGCCCCCGCGAGCACGCCCGCATGACCGAGTTCGCGGCGGCATTTCTCGGCAGCGGCGCGGCACGCGTGGAGCTGTACACGGGGACGCGGCCGATCTTCGACCTGCATGGCATCGAGGAGGAAGTCGCGCGGGCGCTCGATCGCAAGGTGCCGCTGAACTCGGGCGGTCATGTCGTCATCGATCAGACCGAGGCGATGACCACGATCGACGTGAACACGGGCGGCTACGTCGGACATCGCAATCTCGAAGAGACGATTTTCCGGACCAATCTCGAGGCGGCCGTCGCCATCGCGCGGCAGCTGCGCCTGCGCAATCTCGGCGGCATCATCATCATCGATTTCATCGACATGACCGACGAGTCCCACCGCAGGCAAGTACTCGCCGCGCTCGAGCGCGCGCTCGCCGCGGATCGCGCGCAAACGCGCATCGTGAGCCTCTCGCCGCTCGGTCTCGTCGAGATGACGCGCAAGCGCACGCGCGAGAGCCTTCAGCACCTGCTCTGCGCGCCGTGCCCGAGCTGCGAGGGGCGCGGGTTCGTGAAGACGCCGGACACGGTGTGCCAGGACATCTTCCGCGATATCGTGCGCCAGAGCCGCCAGTTCTCGAGCCGCGAGCTGCTCATCCTCGCGCACCAGGATGTGGTCGACCTGCTCCTGTCAGAGGAATCCGCAGCGCTCGCAGAGCTCACCGGCCAGATCGGCCGGCCGATTCGCCTGCAGGTCGAGGCGCTTTACGGCACCGACCAGTACGACGTCGTACTCGTGTAGAGGAAACGCCGGCGTGAAAGTGGCGGCTCTGCAGATGACCTCGGGCCCGGACGTCGAGGTCAACCTCGCCGTCGCGCTGTCGTTGCTCGCGGACGCGTCGGCGGCCGGCGCTCAGCTCGCCGCGCTGCCGGAGAACTTCGCGTTCATGGGGCTCGACGACGCCGACAAGCGCAAGGTGGCCGAGGAGGAGGGGAATGGCCCCATCCAAGCCCTGCTCATGGAGGCGGCCCGGCGGCTTGGGCTGTGGATCGTCGCGGGGACGGTCCCGCTGCGCTTGCCCGGGGAAGAGCGCGTCGCCGCCGCCTCGCTCCTCATCGATGCCGAGGGCCGTCGGGTCGCGCGGTACGACAAGATTCACCTGTTCGACGTCGAGCTTCCCGGGCGGGGGGAATCCTACCGCGAATCCGCGAATATCGCGCCGGGAAAAGGCTTGATCGTCGCCGAAACGCCCGTCGGTCGGCTAGGTCTCTCGGTGTGCTACGACGTGCGCTTTCCGGAGCTTTTCCGGGCCCTGAGCGGCGCCGGGGCGCAGCTCCTCGCCGTGCCGTCCGCGTTCACGGCTCCGACCGGCCGGGCGCACTGGGAGACCCTGGTGCGCGCCAGGGCCATCGAGAACCTGTGCTACGTCATCGCTCCCGCTCAGTCCGGCATCCATCCGAACGGCCGCGAGACCTACGGCGACACGCTGATCGTCGATTACTGGGGGCAGGTGCTCGGCCGGCTACCGCGCGGCCGCGGAATCGTCGTGCGCGAGCTCGACCTCGAGCGGCAGGCCGAGGCTCGCGCCGCCTTCCCCGCCCTGGCTCACCGCATGATGTAATCTGGCCTGAAAGCCAAGAGGAGATCGTCGAGATGGACAATGCGGTAAGCCCCGATCCGCTCGCGATGGCGCGCGAGCTCATCCTGCGCCCGAGCGGGCTCGACGACACGCGGCTCGACCAGGTGGTGGGCCAGGTGCTCACGCATTCGGTCGATGCGGCGGATCTCTATTTTCAGCTCGCGCGTGAGGAGTCGTGGGCGCTCGAGGACGGGATCGTCAAGGAAGGCACTGCCGCCATCGAGCAGGGTGTCGGCGTGCGCGCGCTCGCCGGTGAGAAGACCGGGTTCGCCTATTCCGACGAGATCATCCTGCCGGCCCTGGAGGAAGCGTCTCGCGCCGCGCGTGCCATAGCGAGCCGCGGGCAGGATCGTGCCGTGCAGGCGTGGCATCCGCGGGCCGGCCACCGGCTCTATCTGCCGGTCGATCCGGCCGCCTCGCTCACGGATGCGGACAAGGTGGCGTGGCTCGAGCGCGTGGACCGCGAGACGCGCGCGCTCGATCCGCGCGTGGTTCAGGTCATGGCGAGCGTCACCGCGGTCCAGGAGATCGTCCTCATCGCAAACAGCGACGGCGAGCTCGCGGCCGACGTACGGCCGCTCGTGCGGTTCAACGTCTCCGTGATCGTCGAGCAGAACGGGCGGCGCGAGCAGGGCTATGCGGGCGGGGGCGGCCGCTTCACGCTCGCCGACCTCGTGGCCGAAGATCGGCCGCTTGCACTCGGGCGCGAGGCAGTCCGGCAGGCGCTCGTGAACCTCGAGGCGGTTCCCGCTCCGGCGGGGCTCATGACCGTCGTGCTCGGTCCCGGCTGGCCCGGCGTGCTGCTGCACGAGGCGATCGGGCACGGGCTCGAGGGCGATTTCAATCGCAAGGGGACTTCCGCGTTCTCCAATCGCATCGGCGAGCGCGTGGCGACGCCCGCGTGCACGGTCGTCGACGACGGCACGCTCGAGCGCCGCCGCGGCTCGCTCAACATCGACGATGAGGGCACGCCGAGCGAGTGCACGACGCTCATCGAGAACGGAGTCCTGCGCGGCTACATGCAGGACAAGCTCAATGCGCGCCTGATGGGGATGCGCTCGACGGGCAACGGCCGGCGCGAATCGTTCGCGCACGTGACGCTGCCGCGCATGCGGAACACGTACATGCGCCCCGGTCCGCACGCGCCCGAGGAGATCATCCGTTCCGTGGAGCGCGGCATCTATGCGGTGAACTTCGGCGGCGGGCAGGTGGACATCACCTCCGGAAAGTTCGTCTTTTCCGCGAGCGAGGCGTATGCGATCGAGAACGGCCGCCTCGGCGCCCCGCTCAAGGGCGCGACGCTCGTCGGCAACGGACCTGATGTGCTGACGCGGGTGAGCATGGTGGGGGATGATCTGAAGCTCGATGAGGGCGTCGGCACGTGCGGCAAGGAAGGCCAGAACGTGCCGGTCGGAGTCGGGCAGCCCACGCTGCGCATCGATGGGCTCACCGTCGGGGGGACGGGTTGAGGGCGCGAGGCGATACATAATCCGCGCAGGCGTCTGCATCCGGCCACAGCTCGCGCTCGCGCCAGGGCCCGCCGCGCCAAGCTGTGACGGCTCGCACGCCGCCTCTCGGGGGAGGTCCGTAGCTTGCTCGTGCGGCATTGCCATGCCGTCCCATTTCGAACACGAGGATCGACGAATGCAGGCCCAACACGCGTTCGAGGAGCCGAGACTGCAACTGCCGGCGGACCTCCTGTCGGAGCTGAAGCGCCGCGGCGCCATGCCGCGCACGGACATGCACGTCGAAGGCTGGAAACCGACGCTCCTCGGGCGGCTGGTCGACCTCCTCACCGGCCGCCGGCACGGACCGTCCCCGTCGCGGCGCTAGCGAGCCGGCGCGCTCGCGATCTCGCGCCGAACCCAATCAGCTAAGCTTCCGCTCATGCGAACTCCAGGGCTGCACCTCTCGCGGCCGCTCTACGAGGGCCTGCCCTGGCTCTACGCCGGGGCGGGTCTGGCGGCGCTCGTCGCGAGCTATTTCGCGGCTTCTGCGCTTGCGAGCGCATCGCTCGGGGTGCCGGGGCTCGGCGCGCTGCTCGGGGGAATCGTCGTCTTGCTGCGGCGTCGCGGCTATCGCCGCATGCGCGCGAACTACGCGCGGCCGGACGCCCTTTCCAGGGCGGAGCGGGAGCGGCAGGGCTGAAGATCAATCAACCCTCCGGCGTGGCGTCCTGCACGCCCGGAACCGTCTCCGTTAGATTCGCACGCCTGGACGGCAGCCGCTCGTCCACGTACATCAGCTCGTGCTTGCCGATCACGACCACGTCGCCGTCGTTGAGATTGTGGCGGCGCACGCGCTTGCCTTGGACGTAGATGCCGTTGGTGCTGTTCAAGTCCTCGATCACGCAGCCCTGCGCGGTCGTGATGAGCTGGCAGTGATGGCGGCTCACGAAACGGCTGTCGATCTGCACGTCGTTGTCCGGCGTCCGCCCCACGATCATCCGGCCGAGCTTCAGCATGAGATCGGAGATGGTGCGGCCCTCGGTCGCGACGATCAGCCGGCCGACGATCTCGCGGGTGATATCGCGGTGAATATCGCGCCGCGGCTCGCCCGCGTGCTGCGACTCCGCGAAGCGCCCGCCGTCGAGGTGTCCCGCGCGGCCGACGGCGTGCGGCCGCGCGCTGAACTCGACCCAGCGCAGCTCCTGCACCGATGAGGTGATGTCGTCCGCGATCACCCGATCCCGATCGACACCGTAGGCGGCCATCATCGCGGTGTCGCAGAGCGTGTTGATGAGCCGCGGCACCCCTCCGGTGTAGCGGTAGACTTCCGGATAGGTGTCCTCTGAGAATATCTGCCGGTCCCCGGCGCCCGCCACCTCGAGTCGATGCTGGATATAGGCGTGCATCTCTGCGGGCGTGAGCGTTCCCAGGTGAAAGCGCAGGCGGATGCGCTGGGCGAGCTGCACGAGCTCGGAAGCGTCGAGCTTCTCGTTGAGCTCCGGCTGGCCGGCGAGGATGATCCGCAGCACCTTCTCCTTCGTCGTCTCGACGCCCGAGAGCAGGCGCACTTCCTCGAGCACGCGCAGCGAGAGGTTCTGCGCCTCATCGACGATGAGCAGCACCTTGCGGCCGGCCGCGTACTGCTCCACGAGGAAACTGTTGATCGTCGCGATGAGCTCGGCCTTCTTCATGCGGAACGGGGAGAAGCCGAACTGCACGAGCACCGCCTGCAGGAAATCGACGGCGGAAACCTGCGTCTGATTGATCTGCGCGACGACCACGTCCTTCTGGATCTCCTGCAGGAAGGATTCGATGAGCGTGGTCTTCCCGGAGCCGATCTCCCCGGTGATCACGACGAAGCCGTCGGTGAACCAGATCGTCGACTCCATGTATGCCTTCGCCCGCGCGTGCTGTTTGCTCAGGTAAAGGAACTGCGGGTCCGGGCTCAGCCGGAACGGCAGCTCTTTCAGCTTGAACAGCTCGAGATACATGGACTGATTCGGTTCCGTGGCGGTTGATTGCTGAGCGCGCGCGCCACTTCGGACCGATCTTACGGGATGCGAATGTCCGCGGCCAACTCCGCAAGCAACCGCCGTACCCAGGCGTCGCGGGCGCGCGCGGAGGGCGCGACGACGGTGCAATGCCCGAGTTTGCGTCCGGGCCGCGGCTCCTTGCCGTAGGCATGCAGATGCACGCCGCCGAGCGCCAGGATGCGCGCGCGCGGCGGCATGCGGCCGATCAGATTGATCATCGCCGAATGGCCGAGAGGACGCGTCTGCCCGAGCGGCAGGCCGGCGACGGCGCGCACATGATTCTCGAACTGGCTCGTCACGGCGCCCTCGATGGTCCAGTGTGCGGAGTTGTGCACGCGCGGCGCCATCTCATTCGCGATGAGACGTCCCGCGTGGACGAAGAACTCGATCGTGAGCACGCCGACATAACGGAAATGCGCGAGCACGCGCTCGAGATGGCGCTCCGCGAGGCGCTGCAGAGGAGGACGGCCGTACGGCGCGCGCGTCACGCGCAGGATTCCGCCCGCGTGCGTGTTGAGACAGAGCGGATAGAACACCGTCGCGCCGTCCATGCCGCGAGCGCCCACGATCGAGACCTCCGAATCGAACGGCACGAACTCCTCGCAGATGAGCGGTGCGCCGCCGAGCCGCGCCCACGCCTCGTCCGCCTCGCGCGCCGTGCGCAGCGCCGCCTGGCCCTTGCCGTCATAGCCGAGCCGCCGTGTTTTGAGCATCGCCGGCAGTCCGATCGCGCTCAGCGCTCGCGCGAGATCGCGCCGCGACTCGACGGCTCGCCAGCGCGTGGTCGGAATTGCGAGCCGCTCGAACAAACGCTTCTCGCTCTGGCGGTCCTGGGCGGCGGCGAGCGCGGCCCGCGAGGGGCGCACCGGGCAGGGAAGTCCGCGCAAGCTCTCGACCGGTACGTTCTCCCAGTCGAACGTCACCACGTCCGAGCGCGAGGCGAGCTGCTCGAGCCGGGCGCGATCGCCGAAATCAGCCACGAGCAGCGGTGCGACCTGCCCGGCAGGCGCCGTGCTCGCGCTGTCGAGAAATAGAAAATCGAGTCCGAGCGGATAGCCCGCAATGGCGAGCATGCGGCCGAGCTGGCCGCCGCCCACGACGCCGATCGTCATGGCTTGACCGCGCTGCGCGGATCGGGATCGCCGAGCACCGCCGCCGTCTGCCGCTCCCGATGGGCGCGCAGTGCAGCATCGATCTCCGGGAAGCTTCCGGCGAGAATCGCGGCAGCGCAGAGCGCCGCATTGACCGCGCCGGCGGTCCCGATGGCGAACGTTGCCACCGGCACGCCGGCGGGCATCTGCACGATCGAAAGCAGCGAATCGAGGCCCTGCAGTGCGCGGGACTGCACGGGCACGCCGAGCACGGGCAGGGTGGTCTTCGCGGCCGTCATCCCCGGCAAATGAGCGGCGCCCCCGGCTCCGGCAATGATGACCTTCAGGCCCCGCTCGCGCGCCGTGCTCGCGTATTCGAACAGCAGGTCGGGCGTTCGGTGCGCCGAGACGACGCGCACTTCATAGGGCACTCCGAGCTCATCGAGCGTCCCCGCGGCGCCTGAGAGCGTGTCCCAATCCGATCGCGAGCCCATGATGATGCCGACGAGCGCCTGCATCGGCTCATTGTACCGTCGAGCTCGCCCCGCCGCTTCGCGCCGCGCATCGAAGGCGTCCCGCCTTGCGGCAAGGGCGCGCCGCACCGCCTCCACGTCGACGTCCCGCATCAAACGGCCGATGTACTGCCGCTGCCGCGCGCCGGCCCCCCGGCTCCTGATCCCGCGCGCCTCGCGGACGGCATCGACGAGCCGCTCGGGCAGCGCGAGCGCCTCGAGCTCCGGCTCGGCGAGTGCAATCAGCGCCTCGCCGAGGCGCTGTGCGTCGAGCGCGTCCCGCTTGCGTGCGCTCTTGCTCGGGCGCGCCTCGCTCTGCAGGTCGTCCTGCCGCCTCGGTGTCATGTCTCACATTCCGCGCAGCCCGGACCGCAGGCTGCTACTGCTACAATGAATTCTCGCATGTCCCTCACGAGGATCGGCGCGAACCATGCAACAGGAAGTCGACGCATCGCGGATCCCCGAGCTTTCCGAGATCGTGCAGCTCGCCCTTGGGCAGGCGCGCCGATCGGGCGCGAGCCAGTGCGAAGCGGATGCCAGCTTGCAGCGCGGCCTGACCGCGACCGTGAGGCTCGGGGAGGTCGATACCGTCGAGTATCAGCGCGATCGCGGGCTCGGCCTGACGGTGTATTTCGGCAAGCGAAAGGGGTCCGCGAGCACGGCCGACCTGAGCACTTCCGCGGTGCGGGCGACCGTCGAGAAGGCTTGCGCGATCGCCCGCTACACGGCCGAGGACGAAGCCGCGGGCCTGGCAGACCCCGAAGACCTCGCGCGCGACGTCCCCAACCTCGATCTCTATCATGTCTGGACGCTCGAGCCCGATGACGCCGTGGCGCTTGCGCGCGACTGCGAGGCGGCCGGACTCGCCGTCGATGCGCGCATCAAGAACTCCGAGGGAGCGTCCGTCTCCAGCCAGCGCGGCGTGCGCGTCTATGGCAACTCGCATGGCTTCCTGGGCGGCTACGCGAGCACCTCTCACACGTTGACATGCGTCCTGCTCGCGCAGCAGGGCGAGGACATGCAGCGCGACTACTGGTATTCGACGGCGCGCGATCCAGCAGACCTCGAGGCTGTCGGGGCGATCGGCCGGCGCGCCGGCGAGCGGGCCGTCGCCCGGCTCGGCGCGCGCAAGCTCGGCACGCGGCGTGCGCCCGTCGTATTCTGCCCGGAGATGGCGCGCGGGCTGTATCGCAGCTTCCTCGGCGCCGTCCGCGGCGGCAGCCAGTACCGCAAGACATCTTTCCTGCTCGATGCTGCGGGCCAGGCCCTCTTTCCGGATTTCCTGCAGCTCACGGAGCACCCGCACATCGTCAAGGGACTCGGCAGCAGCCCCTTCGACGATGAGGGGGTTGCAACGCGCGATCGCGATCTCGTGCGCAACGGAGTGCTGCAAGGCTATGTCCTCGACAGCTACTCGGCGCGCAAGCTGGGGCTCAGGACGACCGGCAACGCGGGCGGCGTCCACAATCTGATCGCGGCCGCACCCGGGCATGTCGTCTCATTGCCGGAGCTGCTCAAGCGCGCGGGCAGCGCGCTCTGTGTGACGGAGCTCATGGGGCAGGGCGTCAATCCCGTGACGGGCGATTACTCGCGCGGCGCGAGCGGCTTCTGGGTGGAGAACGGCACGCTCACCTATCCGGTCCACGAGATCACGATCGCCGGGAACCTTCGCGAGATGTATCGGAGCATCGTCGCGCTCGGCGATGACGTCGACCGTCGCGGCTCGATTCACACCGGGTCGGTGCTCGTTGCGGAGATGACGATCGGCGGGGAGTGAGGCCGGCGGCGACGGCGACGGCGCGCGCAGCGGGCCTGCGAAGCGCGCGGCGTCTCACTCGCTCGTCAGGCGCTCGAGGGCCTCGCGGTACTTCGCGCTCGTCTTGGCGATGATCTCCGGCGGCAGATGCGGGCCCGGCGCCCGTTTGTTCCAGTCGAGCGTCTCGAGGTAGTCGCGCACGAACTGTTTGTCGAAGCTCGGCGGGCTCCCGCCGGGCCGGTACGTGTCGGCCGGCCAGAACCGCGAGGAGTCGGGCGTCAGGACCTCGTCTATCAGCACGAGCTCGCCGGACCGATCGAGTCCGAATTCGAATTTCGTATCGGCGATGATGATGCCGCGCGCCTCGGCGCGGCGCGCTGCGAAATCGTAGAGCGCGAGCGCCGCTGCGCGCACGCGGCGTGCCGTGGCCACGCCGAGCTGCTGCTCGACCTCGCCGAAGGGAATGTTCTGGTCGTGCTCTCTCGCGGCGGCCTTGGTCGCCGGCGTGAAGATCGGCTGCGGCAGGCGCGCGGCGAGCTCGAGCCCGCGCGGGAGCGCGATGCCGCAAATGCTGCCCGTGCGCACGTAGTCCTTCCAGCCCGATCCGATGAGATAGCCGCGCACCACCGCCTCGATCGGCAGCGCGGCGAGCCGCCGCACGATCACGGCGCGGTCCTCGAGCATCGCGAGCTCGGCGGAATCTCGCACCACGCTCGCGAGCGCGCGCCCGGTCAAGTGATTGGGGATGATGTGACGGGTGTGCTCGAACCAGTCGTTCGAGATCCGATTGAGCACGCGGCCCTTTCCGGGGATCGGGTCCGGGAGGACCACGTCGAACGCAGACAGCCGATCCGTGGTGACGATGAGCAGCGCCTCTGCATCCACCGCGTAGCTGTCGCGGACCTTGCCCTCGTGAACCTTCTCGAGGCCGCGAAGGGCCGTGCGAAAGACCGTCTCCGTGCTCATACGGTGCCCGTACGCATCGAGAGCTACTATAGCAACGCCATGCCGCAATGGACCGGAAAAGTCGTGGGAGGACTGCTCGGCCTGCTCACGCTCGGGCCGGCCGGCGCCGCGATCGGCGTGCTCCTCGGACATCAGTTCGACTCGAGCTCGAGCTCGGGCCAGGAGCGCCTCGCCGGGCCGGCGCTCGACCCGGCTGCTTTCGGCGAGCTGTTCTTCCGCACGACATTCCATGTGATGGGGCACATCGCAAAAGCCGACGGGCGTGTCTCGGAGCGAGAGATCGAAGCTGCGCGGGCCGTGATGGCCGAGCTGCGGCTCGGTCCCGCGCAGGTGCGCGCGGCGATCGCGCACTTCACCGCCGGCAAGCAGCTCGAGTTCTCGCTCGATGCGGCGCTCGATCCTCTGGCGCGAGCCATGACGGGGCGGCCCGATCTCGCGCGCATCTTCGTCGAGATCCAGATGCGCGCGGCGCTCGCGGGCAGTGATCTCGGCCCCGCGGCCCGCGCGCGCATGCAGCGCATCGCCGCGCGCCTCGGCACCTCATTCCTCGAGCTCGCGCAGATCGAGGCGGTGCTGCGCATCCGGCGCGGCGCCTTCGCGCAGGCGCGCGCGAGGGAGAGCGCTGCCGATCAGCTCGCGCAGGCGTACCGGGTGCTCGAGGTCGAGCCGGGCGTGAGCGATGGCGAGCTGGCGAAAGCGTATCGTCGCCAGTTGAGTCGGCACCATCCGGACAAGCTGAAGGCCAACGGCCTGCCGGACTCGATGGTCGAGCACGCCAAGCAGCGGACTCAGCAGATCATCGAGGCATACGAGCTCCTCCGCGAGCGGCGCGGCGCCTGAGCGGCTACACTCACTGCATGGTGCAACCGCGCTGGATTGCTCCGTCGATTCTGTCCGCCGATTTCGCGCGGCTCGGTGAAGAGGTGAACGCCGTGCTCGAAGCCGGCGCGGACCTCATTCATTTCGACGTGATGGACAACCATTACGTGCCGAACCTCACGGTGGGACCGCTCGTGTGCGAGGCGCTGCACCGGCACGCACCGCGTGCGGTGATCGATGTGCATCTGATGGTGAGCCCCGTCGACCGGATCGTTGCGGATTTCGCGAGCGCCGGGGCCACTTACATCACATTCCACCCGGAGGCGACGGAGCACATCGACCGGACGATCGCTCACATCCGGGAGCATGGATGCCGCCCGGGGCTCGTCTTCAATCCGGCGACGCCGCTCGATTTTCTCGACTACACGCTCGATGAGCTCGACATGGTGCTCATCATGTCGGTCAACCCGGGCTTCGGGGGTCAGAAGTTCATTCGCTCGGCGCTCGACAAGCTCGCGGCCGCGCGCCGCCGCATCGAGGCTTCCGGCAGGCCGATCCGGCTCGAGATCGACGGGGGCGTGAAGGTGCAGAACATCGCCGAGGTCGCCCGCGCGGGAGCGGATACGTTCGTCGCCGGATCGGCGATCTTCGCAAGTGCAGACTACCGGACGACGATGCGCGCGCTGCGCGCCGAGCTCGAGCGCAGCGCCGCCGCCTAGGCGCTGCGCCTCAAAAATCGTCCTCCTCGTCATCGTCCTCGTCGCCGTCCTCATCCATGCGCCCGGGCTTGCCGAGCACGGCCGGGCCAGCGGCCGCGGCGGCGGACTTGGCGGGGACGATCACCGGGCGAGTCTTCATCTTCGGACGGGCGTTGAAGACGACGATGGTCTTGCCGGTCGCGCGCAGCAGACCCTGCTCCTCGAGCACTTTCAGCACACGTCCGGCCATCTCGCGCGAGCAGCCGACGAGCCGCGAGAGCTCCTGGCGGCTCACCTTGATCTGCATGCCCTCGGGGTGCGTCATGGCGTCCGGCTCCCCGCAGAGGTCCATGATGGCGTGCGCGACGCGCCCCGTTACGTCGACGAATGCCAGGTCGCCGAGCTTGCGATTGGTGCGGTCGAGGCGCGTTGCGAGCTGGGTCGCGAGCTCGAAGATGAGTCCGGGACTCTCCGCGGCGATCTGCCGGAATCGGGGATAGGTCATCTCGGCGAGCTCGCATTGATTGCGCGTGCGCACCCAGGCGCTGCGCGTCGGCTGCTCGTAGAACAGGCCCATCTCACCGAAGAACTGACCTTTGTTGAGGTAGGCGAGCACCATCTCGTTGCCTTCCTCGTCCTCGATCATGACTTCGACGGAACCGCTGATGATGTAGTAGAGAACGTCGGGCAGATCGCCCGCGTGGATGACCACCGTCTTCGACGGCACGGTGCGGATGCGGCAATAGCTCAGGAAACGATTGATTGCCGGAATATCGCTCAGCGGTTTTACGTTCTCTTCCATATGCTTTCGACCCCCTGCTCGCGCGGGCGCGCGCTGTTGATGCTTTTATACATAAGGCCGCCGAACTTCAAGCCGAAGTAGTGCTGAAGCGCGGCGGGCACGTCCACGGTGCTGTCATGCGCAGACCTAGAGCCAATAGGACGTGCCCGTCATGATGCGGGCCGTCTGTTTCATCAAAGCGCGGACCGGCGCCGGCATGGGTGCGGCGCCCCCGGCGCGGGCGTTCGAGCCGTGGCGAGATTCGTCGGCCCGCATCTCGCGCAGGATGACCCGGCTGCGCTCGTCGCCGGCAGGCAGCCGCGTCAGGTGCTCATCGAGATGCCCCTCGACTTGGCGCTCGGTCTCGGCGACGAAGCCGCGGCTCGCGCGGTCCCCGAAGGCGGCCGCGAACGCGCCGATCGCGAAGGAGCCCGCATACCAGAGTGGGTTCAGCCGGCTCGTGCGCTAGCCGAGCTCCTTGAGGCGCGCTTCGCACCATGCGAGGTGATCCGACTCCTCGCGGGCCGCCCCGAGCAGCCAGGCTCGGGTGTCCTCGGAACGCGCGGCCAGAGCCTGTCCGTGGTAAAGCGCCTGAGCGGCCATCTCTCCGGAATGATTGACACGCATGAGCGCGGCTGCCCGGCGGCGGTCCGTCTCGGACAGCCGCGACTCGACGGCCGCAGCGGGGCTGGGGCGGGCAGCGTGAGCGCAGCCCGAGACCGCGCGCAGCGCGCGATCGAGTGCCGTGATGAACGGCTCGAGGAGCCGATCGCGTCCCATGAGACGTGCATTATAGCGGGGCCCGCCTCGCATCGCGGGCCCAGCGTTGCACGGCGGCAGCGGCCGGCTTGTCCCCGCGAGGCGGGCGGCACCGAGGCGAGCGGCTTTGCATCGCGGGAGCGCCTTCAGTACACTTGCCGCCCTTTTTCGGGGATACGCCTCCCGTCCGATAGTCCCGCATCGGGCCGGCGCATCCCTCGAGGCGGAGTCACATCGAGATGAGCACGGTTTTCGCCAGGCCCGGCACGGTCCGAGGCGATTGGTACCTCGTGGATGCGAGCGGCAAGACGCTCGGGCGGCTGGCGTCTCAGATCGCCCACCGGCTCAAGGGCAAGCACAAGCCAAGCTACAGTCCGCACGTCGACATGGGCGATCACATCGTGGTCGTCAACGCCGGGAAAATCCACGTGACCGGGCGCAAGCTCGCGGACAAGGTCTACTACCATCACACCGGCCACATCGGCGGGATCAAGTCGATCGGCCTCGCGAAGCTCCTCGAGGAGCATCCGGAGCGCGCGATCGAGATCGCCGTCAAAGGCATGTTGCCGAAGAACACACTCGGCCGGCGCATGTTCAAGAAGCTGCACGTCTTCGCGGGCGGTGAGCATCCTCACCGGGCCCAGCAGCCGCAGCCGCTCCAGATCGGCTAGCCCGCCGGATAGAGGAATCGACGATGGCGCTTCAGCACAACTATGGCACGGGTCGCCGCAAGACCGCGACGGCGAGGGTGTACGTGAAATCGGGCTCGGGCCGGATCACCGTTAACGGCCGCCCGCTCGATGAGTTCTTCGGCCGCGAGACGGGCCGCATGATCGTGCGGCAGCCGCTCGAGGTGACCCAGCTCGCGAGCAGATTCGATATCTCGGTGCACGTTGCCGGCGGCGGCATCACCGGCCAGGCGGGCGCCATCCGGATGGGCCTCACCCGCGCGCTGATCGAGTACGATGAGAACCTGCGCAAGCCTCTCAGGGTCGCCGGCTTCGTCACGCGCGATGCACGCGAGGTCGAGCGCAAGAAGGTCGGCCGCCGCAAGGCCCGCCGCGGCCCGCAATACTCGAAGCGCTGACGCTCGCCGGCGGAACGCCAGGAAGCGCAGCCGCCACCTTCGGTCCGTTGGGGGATCGTCTAGTGGTAGGACAGCGGACTCTGACTCCGTTAACCTAGGTTCGAATCCTAGTCCCCCAGCCAATCCGAGAAGGGCTCGCCACAAGGTGAGCCCTTCGCGTTTCGGATGGCCTCGCGCCCGCCGGCGGCTAGATCTCGGTCACGCCCGCATCGGTCCCCACGAGCAGCACGTCCGCCGGCCGGCGCGCGCAGATTCCGACGGTCACGACTCCGGGGATGCAATCGAGCTGCGCTTCGAGCCCCGCGGGATCTTCGAACGACAGCCCGCGCACGTCGAGAACGTGATTGCCGTTCTCGGTGATGAAGCCGCGACGCCACTGCGGGCGGCCTCCGAGTGAAGCGAGGCGGCGCGCGACGAGCTCGCGCGCCATCGGGATCACCTCGATCGGGAGCGGGAAGCCTCCGAGCGCATCGACGAGCTTGGAATCGTCGAGAATGCACACGAACTCGCGCGCCGCCTCGGCGACGATCTTCTCGCGCGTGAGCGCGCCGCCGCCCCCCTTCACCAGCTGGCGGCGCCGGGTGGCCTCGTCCGCTCCATCGACATAGAGGGTGAGATTTCCGATGGAGTTGAGATCGACCACCTCGATGCCGGCGGCTGCGAGGCGCGCGCTGGTCGCCTCGGAGCTCGCGACCGCCTTGAGGCCGAGCGGGTTACCCGAGAGCGCATCGATCAGGCAGTTGACCGTCGAGCCCGTGCCCATTCCGATCGTCGCATTGCGCGGGAGCCAGTGGAGCGCCGCTGCGGCAGCCCGCCTCTTTTTCTCGAGTGCGCTCATCTTTTTTTCCACCCGGTACGCAATTTCGCGGACCTCAGAAACGACTGTGCCCGCTTTCGCGGGCACAGTCGATCGGTGTTCGAATCGGCGGACGCGGCACTTC
>JBOHZR010000068.1:0-8226 GCA_050738595.1 Steroidobacteraceae bacterium
GAGCGGCTTCAGCTTCAGCCCGCTGCGAAGGGCGCCAATGTCGTCATCTCCATGCCGAAGGACGACGGCGTTTTCATTGACAGTTACGAGCCGGTGCCGGGTCTTCGATGTACAGGCGCCCTACAGACCTACCTCGACCTGTCGGCGGCGGGCGAGCGCGGCGGCGAGGCGGCGGACCATCTGCGACAAGCGCGCCTGGAGCCGCTATGGCAATCCCGCCCGTAGCCGCGCCCCTCACGGCGCAGGATTACGAGGAGCGAGGCGTGCAAGCCATGCACGCCGTGCTGGTCGAACTCGGCCAGATTCTGGGTCCTTATCGCGATGCTGTGGTCGTGGTGGGTGGTGCGGTTCCCTACCTACTGCTGCGCGAAGCCGACCCCTCCCACGTCGGAACACTTGACGTGGATCTAGACCTCGACCCGGAGCGCCTGGCCGAGGGAGCGTATGCCGAGCTCGTTGAGACGCTCGAACGGGCGGGCTATCAGCGCGATGTGGAGGGACTGAAGCCTTTTCAGCTGCGACGCGTCGTCGACGTTCGCGACGGCGGTGCGCCGATCGCGGTGCTCGTTGATCTCCTGATGCCGCGGTCCACAAGAACGCGCCGGAACCGGCCAGCATTGGTGACGGGCTTGCGCGTGCAGGGAGCTGATGCCGGCGAGATCGCGCTCAAGAGTAACGTTCGAGTCGGTGTCGAGGGAGCTATGCCGGATGGGAGGCCCAATCGGGTCGAGATTCTGGTCGCCTCCATCCCAGCGTTCCTGGTCATGAAGGGCTTTGCACTCGACGGTCGAGACAAGGCCAAGGACGCCTACGACATCTACTTCTGCATCCGCAATTTTTCCGGTGGACCTGCGGCTCTCGCAGAGGCATGCAAGTCGCTGCTGGCCGATCCCGTCGTACGTGACGGGTACTCGCGAATCGCCGCGAAGTTCGACTCTGACGATGCCTTCGGACCGCACACGGTCAGTCGCTTCCTCGGTGAAACCGGTGGGTTCAGCAACATGAGTCCAGATCAGGTTCGCGTCGATGCACATCATCAGGTGCGCGCATGGCTCCAGGCGCTGGGCTTGGTGTAGGGCTCAAGCTCAAAGAGGATGCCAGTGGCCCACATTGCCCTTGATCGCCGCTTTATCTCCTGGGACGAGAAGGAGGGTAGTGCCGGCGAGCGGCTTACCACGCTGCGGGGCAATTCAGATGACATCAGCTGGAGTGAGATCAGGAAGCACCGACGCGTCGTGATTTTGGCGGAGGCCGGTAGCGGCAAGACGGAGGAGTTGCGGGACCAGGCACGCGAGCTCATGGGCGAAGGTGCGTTCGCCTTTTACAACACCGTCCGCGAGGTCGCGCGCGAGGGGCTCGCCGAGTCGATGCAGAGCGCGGAGCGGGAGCGCCTGGCAGCTTGGCGAAGCTCAGATCAGCCGGCCTGGTTCTTCATCGACAGCGTCGATGAAGCCAAGCTTGATCGGATTCAGCTTACGACGGCGCTTCGCAAAGTAGCCGATGGGCTCCACTCGAGGCTCACGCGAGCCCAGGTCGTTCTCTCGGGGCGCATCACGGACTGGGAGTTTCGGGTTGACCTCGGCCGGTTCACGGAACTCTTGCCGATTCCTCCCGAAGGCGCCAAGCCCGGACCTCCGGACGCCGAGGCTATCCTGGCCCGAGCACTTCATGGCGAGTACCGCCGCAAGGGTTTCGACCAGGTAGAGAGCGCCGAACCACCTCTGGTCGTGTTGATGGCCCCACTGGACGAGCCACGCGTTCGCACATTCGCGGCGGGGCACGGCATCGGGGACTCCGATCCCTTTATCAAGGCAATTGACGACGCGGATCTTTGGTTCTTGGCTCGTCGGCCGCTCGACTTGCAATGGCTCGTTGCCTACTGGAAACGACACGGTCAATTCGGCCCGCTGTCCGCGATGATCGAAGTCAGCCTGCAGGAGCGCCTGAGCGAAACCAATCCGCTGCACGCGTTCGATGATCCCCTCGATCCGGTGCGCGCAGTGCAGGCGCTCGAGCGCATCGGCGTAGCGATGGTATTCGGACGGACCGAGAAGATTGCCGTCGAAGACTCCAGCATCTCACTCACCGCAACGCTTGAGGCACTGCGCCTCGAAGATGTTTTGCCCGATTGGGCCCCGCACGAGCGCCGGCGCTTGTTGACGCGCGCGGTATTCGACCCGGCTACCTACGGATGCGTTCGTCTGCACAACGACAACGAAGGAACTGTGAGAGCCTTTTTGACGGCGCGATGGCTTCGGCGACAGCGCGAGCGTGAGGGGTCCGCGCGGACGCTCCTTGATCGGCTGTTTTCCGACACTTATGGGTATGCTCTCATTCGGCCATCCCTCAGGCAGACGAGCGCATGGCTTGCGCTCTGGGACTCCGATGTCGCTAGAGAGGTGATTGCCAGAGAGCCTGGCCTGCTGCTTGCGGAGGGTGATCCCGGAAGTCTGCCTGTGACGGCTCGCTCATCCGTCCTCACACGCACCATCGAGGAGATGGCTCGAACCGGCGAGGGTAGCGGATTTGTGCAAGACGAAACGCTACGCCGTCTATCGGCCCCCGACTTGGCGCCAACCGTGCACGCGCTGTGGGAGGCTCATAAGGACACTGGCGGTTGTCGGGGGCTGCTGCTGCGAATCATCGCGTTGGGCGCCTTGTCCGAGTGCGCGGACATCGCCACCGATGCCGTCTCGGGCGCCTTTGCCGACAAACTAACGCTGGTGTTCGGGGGACGCGCGCTCGTGGCGAGCGCTGGTCCTGCGGGTGTCGCGGCCTACGCCGACCGGGTGCGCGCGCAAGCGACGAGCCTTCCGGGCGGCGCAGTGTGGGAAGCCCTCGATCAGCTTTTTCCGCGAATCTTCTCGGTTGAGGACTTCCTATCGATCGTGCAGGGCATGGACGCGCAAGCCCTAACCGAATGGCCAGGGCTTGATTATTTTGGACCCCGCTGCGCGCAGCGCCTGCACTCCCGCGCCGCGCTTGAACGGCTCCTTGAGGGCGTGACGGCGCTCGTCGGCGACGGCGCCGCGGACGAGGACGAGGAAACTCGCGCGAACGATGGTCACTTCCCGCTTCTCGCATCGATCGCCTCCGCGCTGATGCGCTATGTCGCCCCCTCGGAGGCGCCGGCACAAGTCATCGACATTGCCCTGCGCATCCGCAGCGCGCACCGGCACCGACCATCGGATGATGAGTCCAAGGCGCTGATCGAGAGTCTTACGCGCACGCCCGAGCGACGCCGGGCGAGGCGCAGCTTGCGCTCGATGCTGCGCTGGACCTTTGGCAACGCAACGGCCGCCGAGACGACATCCTGCAGCGCATTCGCACCGCGGTCGCTGCCAGACAGGACTTGGCTGAAGCGGTGGATCGCTGGCTGACGCCACGGCAGCCGTCTCCGGAGGAAGTCGCTCACAACCAGGAGATGGCGGCGCTCCAGGCCGTTCAGGCAGAACAACAGACCGCGCGCGATGAGTCCTGGAGAGCGTTCCTCGCTCGATTGCGGCAAGACCCGGATCAGTTGCGCCACATTCTGCCCCCCACAGTGGAAAGCGTCGATGGGCGGCTGTTCCACCTCTGGGAGCTACTCTCCGGCATAGACGGGCGATCGCGCTACGCGATCGATGACCTGCACCCAGTTGAGCCCGTGCTCGGTACGCAACTCACCAGCGCGTTCCGTGATGCCTTGATCAGCTTCTGGCGGCAGTGGAAGCCGACGTTGGAGAGTACCCGTGTCGCTAATCAGCGCAATGTGATCAGTCGGATCGACTGTATGGGGATCTGCGGCGTCTCCGTTGAGGCCAAGCTCAACGCGAACTGGCCCGCTCACTTGACATCGCAGGAGGCGCGGCGCGCGGCCGAGTACGCGACACTCGAGCTCAACGGCTTTCCGATCTGGACAGCCCGGTTGGCGGTAGCTTGGCCTGCCGAGGTCAGCGAAGTATTCCTGCGGGAGGTCGTTGCGGAGATGAATGACGTCACGAACGCCGCCCACGTCGGACCCTTGCAGGACCTGGAGTCGGGCCCGGTAGCGATCTGCCGCGCGGTGGCGGGCGCGCTGTACGAAGAGCTCCGAGCCCGGCAAACCCTGCCGGAGCGCTTACTTTCGCAAGTGCTCACCGTCCTCTGCCGTGGACTTCCAATGCAAACGGAGAGCTTCTTGACGCTGATTCTGGAGCGCGCATCTCAGGCTTCAGATCCGGGTGTTGCGGCCTGCTACTTCGGCGCTGCATTTGACCGGAATCCGACCGCCGCTGAAGAGGCCGTGCGGGTCACGTTGGACAGGCTTGGGCGGCCGGAGCGTCTGGCGCTCGTCGAAGGTCTGCTGCCGCGCCTATACGGTGATGCCTTCAGGAGTCGGGATCAAGCGCCGCCCGACTTGCCGCTCGAGGTCATGGAGCGGCTGGTGGCGATTGCGTTCGACACGGTTCGAGTTAGTGACGACATCGAACACGAAAGTGGTGTTGTGTTCTCCCCCGGTCCTCGCGACGCGGCTGAGCGCGCCCGGAACGCTCTGTTTCGGCACCTCACTCAGGTTCCGGGCCCCGCCACCCTTGAGGCGATTCGAAGGATCGGACAAATACCCGAGATTCCCATTCCCGCCGATCGCATCGAGGCACTGTGCTGGGAGCGGGCCGCGAGGGATTCGGAGGGCGCACCATGGCCACCGCGCGCTGCATATGAATTTGAGCAGGTGGCGGAGGTGGCACCGGCAAGCGCCGCCGATTTGCAAACCTTGGCGGTCTCGCGCTTAGCCGACATCGCCTATGATCTGCGTCATGGGGATTTCACGCTGGGCACAATCTTCAAGGCACTGAAGAACGAGAATGAGGTTCAGCGCTGGGTGGCCCACGAGTTGCGAAATCGCCGAGGTCAGGCCTATTCGCTCGAACGGGAGCCGCACGTGGCAGATGAGAAGGAGCCCGATATTCGGCTGCAGGCGCGGGCGGGGGATGCGAGCGTCCCCGTCGAAATCAAGGATACGGCGAGTGACTGGGGCCTAAAGGATTTGGAAAAGGGACTCACCGAACAACTGTGCGGACGCTACCTGCGCGCGCGTAACAGTCGCCACGGCATCTATATGATCACTCACCGAAAGCCGCGGCGGTGGTTAGACGGCACCGGCCAGTCGATTGAATTCTCGACCGTCGTCGGCCATCTCCAAGCGTTGGCCGACTCGATCGCAGAACAGGGGTAAGCATGCGGGGATCCACGTTGTTGCGCGTGACTGCGTGACAGCATAGGCGCCGCTCGGTCGCGAGTCCGGCGCGGCGCGGCATTGCAGGGGCGGAGCGGACAGCGCCGTGACAGCGTGCACCGCCGCACGATCAGGGGTTCGGGGAGACGGTTTGCGCCTCAGGCGGCGCGTGCGGCAGGGGCAAGCGTGGTAGCGGTTGACTTGAAGGGCAGGAGCGCCTCGAGGTCCCCGACTGTCCTTGCCGCGGGCAACTCTTCAAAGAGGCGTTTCAGATACGCGTAGGGCTCGAGCGCATTCGCGCTCGCCGTGGACACCAGCGAGTACAGGTTCGCACTGGCGCGCGCCCCGAACGGATTGTGCGCGAACAGCCACATCCGCCGCCCCTGGGCAAACGGGCGGATGATGTTCTCGATGTAATTGTTGTGGCACGGAACGGCCGGGCTCTCCAGATGCCGCGTCAACTTCGGCCACTGCGAGACGGTGTAGGAGAGCGCCTTGCCGAGTGCACTCTTCGGCGGCACGCCCGGGAGAAGCTCATCGACCCAGCGCTTGAAGGCGACGAAAATCGGCGCGGACTCGTTCTGGCGGCGCCGGCGCACCTCCTCGAGCGGTAGAGTCTGCCCGGCTCGCTCGAGCTTCTCGCGCAGTTCCTTCATCTCCTGCTCGATGTGGAAGATACGGCCGAGGTACTCCTCGATCGCCACGCGAGCGAGGGAGCGCCCGGAGGGAAGCTCGGTGACCTTCGCGGCCTTGTGGTAGTACGTGCGGCAGTGCTGAAGACACCCGAAGTGCACGAGCTTGAAGCGCGCAGCAACCCCATCGTACTGCTCGAGCCCGTCGGTCAGCAGTCCCCCGCGATACGGACCGTCGATCCCGGTCAGCAGCCCCGCAAGTGCCTCCACCGTGCGCGAAGGCAAGTAGTCGAACAGGATGATCCGCCGGCCCGGGGGCCCGGCCGCCCGCACCGCCATGTAGTGCTCCGAGCTCGGGGCCTTCGCCGAGCGCAGCACTTGAAGGTAGGTCTCGTCCATCATGATTAAGGAGGCGGCAAGCTGCTCCTCGTTCAGCAGATTGATCAGGGGGATGACCTTCTCCCCGCCGAGCGTCATCACCCAGCTGCCCACGGTGCCGGGGCTCAAGATCACCTCCTGTCGCTCGAGCTGGCGGCAGAGGTGATACAGAGGCGTTCGGTCGACGAACTTCCCCGTCACCAGGTGCGCAAGGAGCGAGGCGCTCGCGTTTGACTTCGGCAGGATGTGAGGCGGTGTCCCCGCCCGGTGCACCCCCGCATGACAGTGCGGGCAGCTGTACTTCGGGGTCACATGCCGCTCGACCGAAAGCTTCGGCGGCTCGTAGTGATAGCGCTCGGAGACTTCCTCCCCGATCCTCTGCATCGCCCAGCACACACTCTCGTGCACGCACCACTTCTCGTGCACGGGCAGGTCGTGGGGGACCTCGACACGGGGCAAATGAGGCGGGATCGGCTCGCGCCCGCCGGTATGCGGCCTGGCTTTGCGCTCGTGGGCGGCAACCTGGGTGGTGCGCGAAGCTTCAGCCTCATCCGCCGCGGCGATCGCGGCGAGCACCTCCGCCTCGTTGAACAGCAGCATCCGCTGATCGGGCGAGGCCGCCTCGCCCGAGCGCTTCTCCGAGGAGTTCCCGAAGAGCTGGCCCTTCAGCCAGCGCAGCTCCTCCTCGAGGAGGGCGTTGCGCTCTGTGAGCTGCTGGTTGCGAGCTTTGAGCTCGCGGTTCTCCCGCTCGATGCGCTCGAACTCGGCGCGCCGATCGGCGCTCTCGGTGAGGGATTGTTCAATGATCGAAGGGATCGAGAGCACGGATCAAATGATACCGTGCTCTCGTTTGAAATGCACTACGCCGCGTGCGAAAAATGCACTGTTTGGTGTGGCTTCATCTTCCAAACATCAAAGCCCTCGAGCAACCAGTTCAGCTGCTCGACGCTCATCGTGATCACATCCTCGGTCAGCTGCCGCGGCCAGGCGAAGCGCTCCTTGCTCTCGATCACCTTGTACCAAAGAATGAAACCATTGCGGTCGTAGACCAAGCACTTGATCCGGTCACGGCGCTTGCCCGTGAACACGAACGCAGCGCCCGAAAATGGATCCTCTCGGATCACCTCCTGCACGAGCGCCGCCAAAGCGTTGCGCTGCTTGCGCATGTCCACCGGATGGCGATAGAGGTAGACCCGCTCGATGCTCGCCTCAGCGCGCAGCATGCTCACCTCCCCCCATGCACTCGGCGAGCCATCCCGCCTCCGGCCACGCCCCGCACTCGATCACCCAGCCGCTCGGCGCGCGCATCCGGCACACCATCCCCGCCGGTGCCACCGCGACCGTCGATGTCGCAGGCTCCGCGATCCGTACCGCCACGAGCGCGCTTCCCCGGCGCACCCTCGGGGCCTCCTGCGAGCCGGCGGGTCCCAGCACACCCTTGCGCCGCAACTGCCGTCGCATGCTGTAGAGGGCAAACGGGTTCAACCCTATCGAGCGGCAGTACGCGGACAACCCCATCCCCTGGCTCTGTGCCCGCCGCACATGCTCCAGGTATCGCCGCTCCCCGGCGGTCAGCTCTTCGTGCTTCGTGTTCATCGTGCTCTCCGATCGCGGCAACAGCGCCGCGATCGAGAGCATCTGCCGCTCAGGTCAGAACCGGAAGCACGCGGTTGGCGGAGTGCTTACGAACAGGGCGCCGGCGCGCCGCAGGTTCGCATCTGTGCAATCGATGTCTCAGACATGTGATTACTGCTGAGCTTCTTCACGCATCTGTCCTCAAGTTTCCAGTTCCCAGCACCTCTTGATTTCCTTCGACAGGTGATCGAGGTCATAGTAAGTGGTGAACTGATTAATGTTGACTCGGTGCAATTCGTTGCGAATCTTTCCTTTGCTCCCGGCATCGACCAATATTGTAATTAGGCTGCTGTTATTAGCTGCCGGGGCGGTAACTGCTCACCCGGTTTTGGCGTAGAGCTGACCGGATAGGGCCATTTGGATAGCGACGAGAGGGTTGTAGCC
>JBOHZR010000069.1:0-38906 GCA_050738595.1 Steroidobacteraceae bacterium
GGCCGTCGACTCGGAGAGCTCAGCAGATGCGCGGGCCTCGGCTGCCGGGCTCACCGCAGGCGCGCTCGCCGTGGGGGACTTCAGGCTGCGAAGGAGGAGCCGCAGCCGCAGGTCGTCGTCGCATTCGGATTGCGGATGACGAACTGCGCCCCATCGAGGCCCTCGCGATAGTCGATCTCGGCTCCCGTGAGGTACTGCACGCTCATGGGATCAACGAGCAGCTTGACGCCCTGATTGACGACGCACGTGTCCCCGTCCTGCTCGGCCTCGTCGAACTCGAACCCGTACTGCAGGCCCGAGCAGCCGCCTCCCTGCACGAAGACACGCAGCATCAGCCCCGGGTTGCCCTCGCCGCGGATGAGGTCCGCGACTTTCCGCGCTGCAGCATCGGTAAATACGAGTGCGGGCGGCAGAGTGTCCGCTTCGCCGAAGGAGAGTTCGAGTTTCGCATCCATGGGTTTAGGGCCTGTTGACCTCTAGTGTAGGGGCGCCTGCCCGGCGGGTCAAAGCGGCCGCGTCACGCGGTTTCGGGCGGCTCCGCCGGCTCGGCCGTCTCACCCGCGGGGGCGCCTGCGCTCCCCGCGGGGCGGCCTCCCGGAGGCGCCGGGACCAGACGGCCGAGGATCTCCGCCCCGAGCGCCGTCTCGATGACACCATAATGCACGTCCCCGTGCACCTTCGCGCGAGGACCGAGCGCGACCCGGCCGCTCGCGACGATGTCGCCGCGCACCGTGCCGTCCAAGATGACGTCCGCCGCCTGCGCCGAACCGTCGATCCATCCTGTCTCGCTCACGAAGAGCGTCGAGCCCGAATCGGGGTCGGCGCGCACGTGCCCGGCGACCCGTCCGTCGAGATGCAGTCCGCCCGCGAAATCGACATCGCCGCGGATGCTGGCGGTCTTGCCGATCAGGATATCGACTGCATGAGCGCGCTTCGATTCGCGGCCGAACATGAGACCTCCCAGTGTATCGCGGCCGGCTCTACGGCCCGTCCACCCGCCACGGAAACGACTGCACGAGCGGCCCGGCGGGATCGCCGTGGGTGGAAGACACCGGACGCACGGCGCTGCGCGTCCCCGGCTGCGCCTGCACGGTCAGGCGCTGCGGAGCGAAGCCCTGGGGAAAGGAGATGTCCTCATCGAGCGTCTCGAAATAACGGAAGTTGAAAGCCTGCGCGTGCATCTTGCCGTCCGTCAGGGTGGCTTGATCGAGCGTCGCGGGCTTGCCCCCGGAGGTCCCCTGCACGCTGAGCTCGAGCGTACCCTTCGTATCGGCGTCGGGGCGTGTCCGCTCGAGAAGCGTCAGGTGCACGTCGAAATGCCCCGCGGATGCGCCCGGCGTGATGCGCAACTGGCGAAGCTCGAGACCCTCACCGTGCGATGCGGCGCCCTCGGAGAGGACGCTGTGGTAGAAGTCGATCTCCTGCGTCTGCCGGGCCACCTGCGCCTGCAGATCCCCGATCGTGCGCGCAAGCACCGCACGCTCCTGCGCGCGGCCGATTCGCAGGGTGTCCAGCTCGGCCACGCGTGTGTTCAGATCGGCGTTCGCCCTCTTGAGCTTGGCGATCCGTCCGGTGAGCTCCGAGCGCTCCTCGGCAGCGCTCACGCGATCGTAGCCGCCGTCGATCCGTCCGCGCTCGTACACGAAATACAGCACCCCGAGCGCGACCAGCGCCGCCGCAGCGCCAATCAGCACCCGCTTCAGAGGAGCGACCCGTCGGACGACGAGACGGGCGGGCACCTCGGTCATCGTGTTTGCGCGCATGCGAACGTCAGTCGAGCGAGGCGGGCTCCGCGCCGGACCGCCCGGGCGGTCCGGCGAAGCTCGCGAGCCACGCCGGCGCCGCCGGCGCGCCGCGCGGAAACGCGATGGGCGCCAGCTCTTCGAGCGCCTTCACGTATACCGCCCGTTTGAAATAGATGACCTCGCGCACCGGTTCCCAATAGGTCGTCCAGCGCCACTCGTCGAACTCCGGCTGGGCGGTCGAATCGAACGCAAAGCTCGCATTCTCGCGCTCGAGCCTCAGCAAGAACCAGCGCTGCTTCTGGCCGATGCACACGGGATGATGGTTGCGACGGACGTATCGAGACGGCAGCCGGTATCGCAGCCACCGCTCGGTGCCTCCCATCAGGCTCACGTCCGCTTTCGTCAGACCAATCTCCTCGTGCAGCTCCCGATAGAGCGCCTGCTCGTAACTCTCTCCCTCTCGCATGCCGCCCTGCGGGAACTGCCAGCCCCGCCCGCCGGTGCGCCGGCCCAGGAATACCTCGCCGTTGCCGCGCATCAGGACGATGCCGACATTTGCACGAAATCCGTCTGAATCGATCAGATCGGCCATTCGCCGTGCAGTCTGCCACAACGCCGCGATAACCTAGCCCCATGTCGGGCGAGATGGATGTGCGCAAGTCGAGATCCTCGGCACTCGCCGAGGCGCTTTCCGCGGTGCGGCCAAACGCAGACGGGTCCGAGCGCGTGAGGCCGGCTCTCCCTGTCTCGATGCGGCGCTGGCTGCTCGCGGGCGCGCTGCTCGCGCTCGCCGCGGGGGTGCTTCTTCTATCGCTCGCGAGCGGCAGTGCCGGGATCAGCGCCGAACGCATGCTGCACGCACTCGTGAGAGGCTCCGATCCGGTCGCGCGCAGCGTCCTCTTCGAGCTGCGCTTGCCGCGTGTCGCCGCCGGCTTCGCCGTGGGCGCCCTCCTCGCCCTGGCCGGGGTGCTGATGCAGGCGCTCTTCCGCAATGCGCTGGCCGATCCGTACGTGCTCGGCGTATCGGGAGGGGCCGCGGTCGGGGCGATCGTCGCGATGGCAGTCGGCGCCGCGCTCGCCCTGGTGCAGGCGAGCGCCGTGGTAGGCGCGTTCGGCGCCATCCTGGCGGTCTACGTGCTCGGGCGCGGCGGCGGGACTGCCCGGTTGCTGCTCGTCGGCGTCGCGATGGCGAGCGCCTGTGGTGCTCTGGTGACGGTCCTCCTTGCGCTCGCCGACCCCTCTCAACTGCGCGGGATGATCTTCTGGCTCGCGGGCGATCTCGAGTGGGCCGGCTCGCCGCTTGCGAGCTCGAGTGCCGCTGCAATCGCGGTCGCCGCCGCAGTGCTCCTCGCCCGGCCTCTCAATGTGCTCGCGGCGGGCGAGCTGCGCGCGCGCAGTGTTGGACTCGATCTCGCGGTCTGGCGGCTGATCGTCTATGTCGCCGCAGCAGCGCTCACGGCGGTCGCCGTCGTGAGTGCCGGCACGATCGGATTCGTCGGCCTGATCACACCGCACGCCATTCGGCTGCTGTTCCGCACGAGCGATCACCGCATCGTCGCACCGGCGGCAGCCCTGCTAGGGGGCACACTGCTCGCAGCGGCCGACCTCGCGGCGCGAACCCTCGTGAGCCCCCGCGAGCTGCCGGTGGGCGCCGTCACCGCGCTCGTCGGCGCGCCGGTGTTCATCGTGCTGCTGCGCACGGCCGCGCGCGGCTCGAAGCGGCCCGGGATCTAGGCGCCTCAGGCGACCGTCACCTCCGAGGCCGCCACGCCGTTGCGCCCCGCCCCCTTCGCCCGGTAGAGCGCGGCGTCTGCCTCGGCCATCAGCCGCTCGGCAAGCGACTTGAAGTCGCGCGTCTCGGGGGCCGGGGCGGCGACGGCGACGCCGATCGACAAAGTGATCGTCTCCGAAACGCCCGGCGTGATCGGGACCGGCGCACCGCGCACCGCGTTGAGCACGCGCTGCGCAACGGTTGTCCCGTCGGCGAGGCGGCCCTCCGGCAGGACGATTGCGAACTCGTCCCCCCCGAAACGCGCGCCGGTGTCGCTCACGCGCATCGCTTGATCGATTCGCTGCGCGACTTCGCGCAGGACGGTATCACCGGCGAGATGGCCGTATCGATCGTTGATGCGCTTGAAGTGATCCACATCGATCATCAGACAGGCGACCGACTGCCGGGTGCGCTGCGCCCGCGCGAGCTCCTCGCACAGCCGCGCGTGCAAATAGCGGCGATTGTGAAACCCGGTGAGGAAGTCCGTGAGCCCGCTTCTCACGAGCCGGGCCCGGTTCACCGCGTTCTCGATGCACACCGCCGCGACCACACCGAGATGCGCGAGGAAGTCGCTCGCGAGCTCGCTCGTGAAGCGCCGCCGATCACAGCTGCCGAAGACGAGCACCCCTTCGAGCTCACCTCCCCGCACGAGCGGGATGAGCGCGAGACTGCCGAGAGCGGCCGCGCGCGGCACGAGCAGCTCGTGGTCGGCTGCCTGATACGGGCCGAGCCAGGGACGATCGAGCGCTGCGAGCTGCGGAGCGAGCGTCACGACCGAGTCGACGAACAGCACCCCGGCAAGCTGGTCCTCACCGAATCCGTCGCCCGAGAGCAGATGCCGGGTCACGTGCTGCGGGTCGTGCAGCACGAGCGCGACGGTGTCGAGCTGGTAGGCGCTCCGAAAGCCGCCGATCAGCCGATCGAGGAGCTGCACGAGCGAGCCCGCCTGCAGCAGATCGAGCTCGCGGCCCTGCGTCTTGCGCAGCAGTGCCTCGTTGCGCGCAGCCTCCTCGGTGAGCTCCGCGAGGCGCGCCTTGAGGGCACCGTTCTCGCGCTCGAGCGCGGCGAGCCGTTCGCTCATCGTCGGCTCGCGATCCCGGAACGTCAGCGGTCGTCGCACGCGCTCTCCCCCGCTCCTTATCCTGCATCCCGCATCCGGCATCCCGCATCCGGCATCCCGCGCGAGCGCGCCCTAAGCGCGCCGCTCCGCGAGACTGCGGCGGTCCTCGAGATAATCGCGCCCGCGGCTCATGAGCTCGACGAAGGCATCGTGATCCCGCGCCAGCACCACCGTCCGCACGCGCTCGACGGCTCGCGACAGCGCCTCGAGCGATTCGGCGCCGTAATCGTTCAAGGACTGGATCTCGAAGTACAGCTCCGGACTCTCCTGTGCGACGCGGGCGGCGACGTCGAGCTGCGCATCGAAAGTCGTGCTCGACATCCTCGCGAGGCGCGGCGCGCCCTCGCCGCTCCCTGCCAGCGCCGTGAAAAAAGCGATGTTGAGCGCATGCGACAGCCCGAGAACATAGGCGATCAGCCGATCGTGCTCGTCGAGGCTCATGACGACCTGCTCGGCCATGGTCGCGGCAAACAGCTCGCGCACGCGCTCGAGTGCCTCGGCGCAGCCCAGATCGACGAACACGACGTGCCGCCCGGTGAGCAGCTCCGTGTCCGGACCGAACATCGGATGAATCGAGGTCACGCGGCAGCCCTGCGACTTCAGCGCATTGAGCCCCGCGCGCAGCGGCGACTTGAGTGATCCCACGTCGAAGATGACCCCCGGCGGCCTCTTAAGCGCGAGCTCGCGAAGGATGCCATCGGTCACACCGAGCGGGGTGGCGAGCACGATGAAGTCGTGACGCAGGTCGCTTCCGCGCCAGTCCGCGATCCTGGGCACGCCCGGCGGAGCGCCGCCTGGGTCAGCCGCTTCCACCGCGAAACCCTGCGAGGCGAGGAACTCGACGAACCAGCGTCCCATCTTCCCGCCGCCGCCGATCACGAGCGCCCGCCGCCCCGAGCCGACGCCGCGCGCCTCGACGCTTGCCTGTTCCTGAGTGGTGAGAGAGGACCGAATGAGGAGCCGCATCAGCGCCTCGGCCAGCGCCGGCGGCAATCCGAGCCCGGTGGCGGCATTGCGGGCATCGAGGATCACCTCGCGCTCGCGCTGGTAATCGCGAGTCGGGCGACCCGTCTCGCGCTTGACGCGCGCCACTTCACGGCTCACAGCCTGCCGCTCGGCGGCGAGGCCGAGCAGGCGCCGGTCGATGTCATTCAGTCGCAGGCGCAGCTCATCGAGGCTGGTGACCGGGCGATTCATGGCAAATCCGAGCGATTCATCGCGAAACGGCTCTCGGGGAGTCGGGGCCCCTCTTTTAGCACGCAGGCCGGGTAACATGCGGTCCCGATGACGATCCCGAGCGACGACCGCCTCGCCGACCCCCTGCCGCGCGAGCCTCTGGAAACGGCTGCCGCATGGCTCGCCGAAGCCTGGCGGCGGCATGCACAGCCGAACCCCGATGCCATGACCCTCGCGACGAGCACCGCCGATGGGCGCCCCTCCGCTCGCATCGTGCTCTGCAAGGACATCGTCCCGCAGCCGGGTTACGTGGTGTTCTACACGAACTACCATTCCCGCAAGGGCGGAGAGCTCGCCGACAACCCGCGTGCGGCTGCCGTGCTTCACTTCGACGCCCTGGGATGGCAGGTCCGGGTCGAAGGCCTCGTCGAGCCTTCCCCGCCGGCCGAGAGCGACGCCTATTTCGCCTCACGCGCTCTGCAGAGCCGCGTCGGGGCCTGGGCGAGCGCGCAGAGCGAGCCGATCGAATCGCGCGCGCGACTTCGAGCAGCCGTTGCTGAGACAGCGCGGCGCTTCGGCCTAGATCCCCACGCCGCGGATGCGGCGCCGGATGCGGCAGCGGAAGTGCAAATCCCTCGTCCTCCCCACTGGGGTGGATACCGGCTGTGGGCGCAAGCGGTCGAGCTGTGGGTGCAGGGTGCCGGTCGCATTCACGATCGGGCGCGCTGGACTCGCACTCTCACCCGTCTCGAGGACGGGCGCATGCAGGCCGGCGCGTGGTCGGTGACGCGACTGCAACCGTGAGGCCGAGCAAGGGTGCGGGCGCCGCCGTGCCGCCGCTCGCCGCGCGCGCGCTCACGATCCGCGCCGGTGCGCGCCTGCTCGTGTGCGATTTCGACTTCGAGTTCCGTCCCGGCGAGCTCGTCGCGGTTCTCGGCCGCAACGGGTCAGGCAAGACGCTCACGCTGCACGCCTTCGCCGGCCTCGGCAGCCCTAGCGCCGGGGAAGTGCTGCTGAACGACACGCCGCTCTCGCAGCTCGGCCGGCGGGCGATCGCTCGCGAGATCGGCATCCTCACGCAGGATCGTGAGGAGGGTCTGCCCTCGACCGTGCTCGAGTCGGTGCTGGTCGGGCGCAATCCGCATTTGCGGCCGCTGCAATGGGAGACGGCCGCGGACCAGCGCATTGCCGAGTCTTGCCTCGAGCGGCTCGACCTCGGCGCATTCGCCGAGCGCAAGCTCGAGACGCTCTCGGGCGGCGAGCAGCGCCGCGTCGCTCTCGCGGCCCTCCTTGCGCAGGATCCCGCGATCTTCCTGCTCGACGAGCCCACCAATCACCTCGATCCTCATCACCAGATCGGCGTGCTCGAGCTCTTCCAGGGGCTCGCGCGCGCGGGCCGCACCGTCATTGCGACGCTCCACGATCCGACGCTCGCGGCCCGATTCGCCGACCGCGTTGTGCTGCTGCATGGCGACGGGCGCTGGCAGGCCGGCCCCGCGCAGGAAGTGCTGACCGCCGGTGCGCTCGAGGAGCTCTATCTCACCCGGATCGTCGAGCTGCGCGCGGACGGACGCCGCGCGTTCCTCAGCGCCTGAAGGCGTGCCCCTGAGCGGGCGGGCGCGGCAGCCGCTGCCGGGCGCTCACGCCCCGTGACAGGCGCTCAGCGCGCTGGCAACCGGGCGCTCAGCGCAGCGCCGCCTGCACGGTCTCGTGCAGCACCGCGTTGCTCGCGAGCACGCTCGTCGTCGCGAGCCCGACCGGAGCACCCCCGAGGTCCGTGAAGATTCCTCCCGCCTCGCGCACGATCACCGTGAGCGCAGCGACGTCGAGAATGTTCACGTCCGACTCGATCACGAGATCGAGCGAGCCGCGCGCGAGCAAGTGGTAGTGGACGAAATCGCCGTACCCGCGAATTCGACTCACGCGGCCGATGAGATCACCGAAGCGCCGCCAGCCGTCGGCCGAGCGAGCGAGCGTCTTGAGATTGCCGGTCGACACGATTGCCGCATCGAGCGCCGCCGTTTCGCTCACGCGGATCGGCTCTCCGTCGAGATATGCACCGCAGCCCTCCTCCGCCCAGGCGAGCTCCCCGTAGGCAGGCGCGCTCGACACGCCGAGCACCAGCCGGCCGCCGCGCATCAGCGCGATCTGCGTGGAGAAAAACGGGCAGTCGCGGATGAACGACTTGGTGCCGTCGAGCGGATCGACGAGCCACACCGATTCGGCGCCGAGGTCGTGCTGTCCCGTTTCCTCACCGTAGAAGCCGTGCGCGGGAAAGCGCTCCGACAACACGCGCCGGATGGCCTCCTCCGCGCGCACATCCGCTTCGGTGACCGGAGAGCGATCGGCTTTCGTCGTGACGCGCACATCGCGGCGGTACAGCGAGCGGAGGATATCGCCGGCGGCTTGCGCCGCATCGAGTGCGGCCCGGAGCTCCGGGGACGGCGTGTGCATGAGGGCGCTTCGCGTGCCGGTGGGGCGGGCCCCATAATACGGGGATGGGGTACCGGCTCAGCAAGATCTACACACGAACCGGCGATGACGGCACGACAGGCCTCGGTGACGGCAGCCGCGTGCCGAAGGACGACGCCCGCGTGGAGGCCTACGGTGCGGTCGACGAGCTGAACAGTGCGGTGGGCGGGGTACTTGCCGTGCCCGATCTGCCCGAGCCCATCCGCACTTGCCTGACGGCCGTCCAGCACGAGCTCTTCGACCTCGGTGGCGAGCTCAGCATCCCCGGTTATCGGACGCTCTCCGCCGAGCACGTTGCGAGCCTCGAGCGCACGCTCGATCAGCTCAACGAGGCGCTGCCTCCGCTCAAGGAGTTCATCCTGCCGAGCGGTGGTGCGGCGACGGCCGCGTGCCATCTCGCGCGGGCGATCTGCCGCCGCGCGGAGCGGCGCCTGTGGACGCTGATCGGGCGCGAAGGCGCGGCGCCGACCAATCCCGAGACGGCGAAGTATCTCAACCGGCTCTCGGATCTGCTGTTCGTGATCGCGCGTGTGCTCGTCCGCCACGAGCGCGGTGCCGAGGTTCTCTGGCACCACGACCGCGGCCGCACGCGCAGCGAATCGGTCTGACGGCGCTCCCGCATGCGTCAGATGCATCGGCCGCTCACCGTCGTGGGCGTGCTCCTCTCGATGTTCATGGGCGCGATGGAGGCGACCATCATCTCGACCGCGATGCCGACAGTCGTCGAGAAGCTCGGCGGTATCGAGTACTACGGCTGGGTCGGCGCGGTGTATCTGCTCACCTCGACCGTCACGATGCCGCTCTACGGCAAGCTCTCGGACCTGTATGGCCGCAAGCGGATCATGATGCTCGGGATGGCCATCTTCCTCGTCGGCTCCATGGCGAGCGGCCTGTCGCGCTCGATGACCCAGCTCATTCTGTTCCGCGCGCTGCAAGGTGCCGGAGCAGGCGGCTTGCAGCCGGTGTCGATCACCATCATCGGCGATATCTTCGAGCCCGTCGAACGCGCGCGCATGCAGGGCATCTTCGGCGCGGTGTGGGGAGTGTCGGCGATGAGCGGACCGCTGCTCGGCGGGCTCATCGTGCACGCGCTCTCGTGGCGCTGGGTCTTCTACATCAACGTGCCGTTCGGCCTCGTTTCCGCATTCTTCATTCTGACTTTCTTCCACGAGCCCGGCACCACGCGCGAGCACAGCCTCGATCTCAGCGGCGCGGCGCTCCTCACCGGCTCGATCGTCGCGCTGCTCCTCGGCGCGCAGCGCTACGAGCCCGCCATCATGCTCCCGACATCCGCGCTGCTGCTCGCGGGCTTCATCGCCGTCGAGTGCCGCGTGAGCGAGCCCGTCCTGCCCCTCGCGCTGCTTCGACGTAAGATCATCGCCGTCTCGAGCGGCGCGGGCGCAGCGGTCGGCGCCGTGATGTCCTCCACCGTCATCTATCTGCCGCTCTACGTGCAGGCGGTACTTGCCGGCACCCCGACCGCAGCGGGAGCAACCGTCTCACCGATGCTGATCGGCTGGCCGATCGCGAGCACGCTCTCCGGACAGCTCCTGCCGCGCACCGGCTATCGGCCGCTCGTGCGCACGGGTTTCAGCATCGTCACGCTGATGTCGATCGCGCTTGCGGTGCTGCTGCGCGAGGGAGCTCCGGCGCTCGCGCTCGGCGTGACCATGTTCGTGATGGGCGCGGGGATGGGCGCTGCCAATTCCGCGCTCATCATCGCCGTGCAGGAAAGTGCAACCTGGCAGGAGCGCGGCATCGCGACGGCGAGCACGCTCTTTTTCCGAACGATCGGCGGTGCCGTGGCGGTCGGTGCGCTCGGCGCCGTGCTCGCCTCCGGGATGGGACCCGGTGTTCCCGCGGCGCTGCTGAACCGCCTGCTCGCGCCTGACCGAGGAGGCCTCGACCCCTCCGTCGCCGTGCATCTCGCCGGATCGCTGCGGACGGCGCTCGTGCACGTCTTCGATCTGATCGCCGTGATCTCCGTCGCCTCGCTCGCCATGGCGTTCCTGTTTCCGCGGATGCACCTCGCGACACGCGAGCCGCAGAGGCTGGTCCCGAGCGAGTAGTGGCGCTCGCCGGCTGCTCGCCGCTCACGCCCCGCGGGGGTACAATCCGGGCGTCGAATACGGTGCCCAGAACGATACTTCACAAGCTTCGGGGAGGAGCAGCGCCGTGGAACTCGAGAAACTCATTGCGCGCGCCAAGGCCATCCTGCTTGCGCCGAAGACCGAATGGCCCATCATCGGTGGGGAGTCGACGAGCGCCGCCGGCCTCTTCAAAGGCTACGTCGTCTGGCTGGCCGCCATCGCGGCGATCGCGGGTTTCATCGCGAGCACCTTCGTCGGCTACAGCGTGCCCTTCCTGGGCACCTACCGGGTCGGCTTCGGCAGCGGGCTCGCCCGAGCGCTGACCCAGTACGTGCTGTCGCTCGCCGGCGTCGTGCTCATCGCGCTGCTCGTCGATGCGCTCGCGCCGACCTTCAAGGGCGAGAAGAACTTCACCCAGGCCCTCAAGGTCGTGGCCTATGCCTACACGGCCAGCTGGATCGCCGGGATCGGAGCGGTCATACCGGGATTGCGCTGGCTCATCGCGCTCGCGGGTCTGCTCTACAGCATCTACCTGCTGTATCTCGGCCTGCCGTACACGATGAAATGCCCGCCGGGCGAGGCGGTGAAGTACACAGCTGTCACGCTCGTTGCGGCGATCGCGCTGAGCTGGGTCATCTCCATTGCGGCGACCCGGTTCATTTCACCCGGCTTCGTCCCCGGCGCCTACGAGCAAACATCGGCCTCCACCGGGCACTTCGATGCCTCGAGTCCGGGCGGCAAGCTCGAGCGCTGGGCGCAGGGCGTCGAGGCTGCATCACAGAAGGTGCAGGCTGCGCAGCAGAGGGGTGATTCTCCGGCCGCGGCGAGCGCGACGGGCGCGGTGCTCGGGGCCGTTCTCGGCGGAGGCAACGTGACGGTGCAGGCCCTGGCGCCCGAGCGCATTCGCGAGTTTCTGCCGGCCTCGCTCGGTAGCCTCGCGAGACGCGAGATCTCGGCGGAGCGCAATACTGCCCTGGGACTTCAGGTGTCGCACGCCGAGGCGCAGTACGGGGACACCAAGGGTCATGACATCACCCTGAAGATCGCTGACGCGGGCGGCGCGCGCGGTCTGGTGTCGCTCGCCAGCTGGGCCAACGTGGAGGAAGAGAAGCAAACCTCGACCAGCTACGAGAAGACGTACAAGTCAGGGGACCGCATGGTGCACGAGCAGTGGAACACGCCGACCGGTCAGGACGGGATGGGGTACGGCGAGTACGCCATCATCCTGGGGCAACGCTATTCGGTCGAGGCGTCGGGCCGAGTGGGTAGGATCGATGAGCTGAAGAGTGCCGTCGGGAGCGTCGATCTCGCGCGCCTCGAGTCATTGAAGAACGAGGGCGTGCACGCGAACTGAGGGAACCCCGGGGGCCGTCCGGCGCGCGGCGCCGGACGGGGACTCACGGATCCGAGCGATTACTTCGCCAGCTGCAGCTGCGTGGAGACCACCCAGCCGATATTGCCGAGCTCGTCGCTGACCTTCCACCACACCCCGACCTTGTCGCCGGTCGGATAGAGTGTCATGCCGGGGTCGAGAGCGCGAACGACCGCCGATTTGAGGTTCGCGTCGGCGTACAGCTTGCCCGGCTTGACGACCGAGACGGACTGCTGGACATTGTCCGCCTTGGCATCCGGGGCATTGCTCTTGAGCTCCGCCACCATCCTCGTGTAGGCATCGAGATACGCCATCGCGATGACCTGCCCGATCTCGGTGTTGGCGTAGCCGCTCGCGCCGCCCGCGGCGAATCCCCCGAAGAAGCCGGCACCCCCGCCGCCGCCCCAGCCGAGGTCGGTCTTCTTGGCGTGGCCCTCCTCGAGTGCAACCTGCTCCGTCGAGCGCACATCCGTCAGCGTCAGCACCACATCGGCCGTCTTGCTCTTCAGACTGATACCGCCGAGGACCGCTCCGAAGCCGTGAGGCAGAAAGCCGCCGAGCACACCGCCGACGCGGGTGCCTCCCGAGTTGCCGTTGCGGCTGGCGATGTCGGGCACGAGCACGTAATCGGCCGCCTTCATCTGGCCCTTGCCGACGTTCGAGCCGACGCGCTCCTCCCCGCTCGCCGCGAGTGCCCGCTCTTGCTGCGCCATCTGCAGCCCTTTGCCTCGATCGACGAGGGTGAAGCACCTCGACTGCGACACGTAGACCTTGATGAGGGCGGCCGGGGATTCGAGGTTCATCGACCGCCACCAGGTGTTCTGTGGTTCCTGAACGGCGAGCGTGCCGATCTTCTTCGCGCAGGTCGGGATCTGCGGCGGCGGTGCATCGGCTGCTTCCGCCGTGAGAGCGGTCGCCGTGAGCGAGACCAACGCAAGAGCCGCCACATGAGGCGCAGCGGTGCCGAGTATCTTCATTGTCGTTCTCCCCGTGCCGGACGTACGAATCGCCCAGGGTGCTATCGCAAGACGCAGCATCCCCCCAAGCGTCAGGAGGATACTCCTCGAGCCGCCGGGAGGCCACGTGGCGGTCGAGGGGTCGGAACACACGTCCGGGCCGCTAGCCCGCAGGCAGCCCCCGCTACGCGAGCAGGCCGCGCAGCCGCGCCCAATCGAACGCCGGACCGGGATCGGTTTTGCGTCCGGGGGCAATGTCGCTGTGCCCCGCGACTCGATCGGCACTCAGCGAGGGGTAAGTTCCGAGCAGCGCTTCGATGAGCTGCGCGAGCCGGTCATACTGCGTGTTTGCATACGCTCGATCGTCGGTGCCCTCGAGCTCGAGGCCGATCGAGAAGTCGTTGCAGCTCGAGCGACCCTGATACTGCGAGGTGCCCGCGTGCCAGGCGCGCCGGCTGAACGGAACGTACTGTACGATCTCGCCGGTGCGGTGGATGAGCGCGTGTGCCGAGACGCGCAGTCCAGCGACCTCGGGGAAATGCGGGTGTGCATCCGTGGGCAGGCAGCCGGTGAACAGCCGGTCGATCCACGGCCCACCGAATTCCCCCGGCGGCAGGCTGATGCCGTGGATGACGATGAGATCGAGCGTCGCGCCGCTCGGCCGCTCGTCGCAATATGGTGAGAGCACCTGCCGCGCGCCGATGAGCAGCCCCGTGGCGGCATCGATCCGGAGAGAGGTCATGGTTTCGATGATGGCAGAAAACGCCCCGTATGTAGCGCGCGACCTCGCGCACGTATGGCACCCGTGCACTCAGATGAAGGATCACGAGCACCTGCCGCTGGTACCCATCCGCCGCGGCCAGGGCGTTTGGCTCGAGGACTTCGCCGGGCGGCGCTACCTCGATGCGATCAGCTCCTGGTGGGTGAATCTGTTCGGTCACGCCAACCCGCGCATCAACGGCGCCGTGCGCGAGCAGCTCGAGCATCTGGAGCACGTCATTCTTGCCGGCTTCACCCACGAGCCGATCATCGAGCTCTCCGAGCTTCTGACGGCTGTCGCACCGTCCGGGCTCACGCGCTGCTTCTACGCGGACAACGGCTCCTCGGCCGTCGAGGTCGCCGTGAAGATGAGCTTTCACTACTGGCGCAATGCGGGCCACGCCGGTAAGCAGCGCTTCATCACGTTGAGCGGCAGCTACCACGGCGAGACGCTGGGCGCGCTTGCGCTCGGCAACGTGGAGCTCTACAAGTCGATCTATCAGCCGCTGCTCATGGACGTGATCACCGTGCCCTCACCCGATTGCTTCGAGCGCGAGCCGGGAGAGTCGTGGGCGGAACACTCGCGCCGCAAATTCGCCCACATGGAAGCGGCGCTCGAGCGGCATGCGCACGAGACCGCGGCGGTCATCGTCGAGCCGCTGGTGCAATGTGCCGCCGGCATGCGGATGTACGACCCCATCTACCTCGAGCTTCTTCGGGAGGCCTGCGACAGGCACCGGGTCCATCTCATCGCCGATGAGATCGCGGTCGGCTTCGGCCGCACGGGCACGATGTTCGCCTGCGAGCAGGCGGCCATCCGCCCCGATCTGATGTGTCTGTCGAAGGGGCTCACCGGCGGCTACTTGCCGCTCTCCGTCGTTCTCGCGACCGAGCCGATCTATGCGGGCTTCTACGACGAGTACATTGAGCTCAAGGCGTTCCTGCACTCGCACAGCTACACGGGCAACGCGCTCGCGTGCGCCGCGGCTCGCGCGACGCTCGGTATCTTCCGCGAGGATCGCGTCATCGAGCGCAACCGCGTGCTCGCCGCACATCTCGACGCCCGCGTCCGCTCGCTCGCCGATCACCCGCACGTCGCCGAGGCGCGCCGGCACGGCATGATCGCCGCGGTCGAGCTCGTGCGCGACAAGGCGCACCGGAGTCCTTATCCGTGGCAGGAGCGGCGCGGTCTGACGGTGTACCGGCACGGCCTCGCGCGCGGTGTGCTGCTGCGTCCGATCGGCAACGTGGTGTATTTCATGCCGCCGTACGTCATCACGCCGGAGGAGATCGACCTGATGGTGGAGGTGGCGCGCGAGGGGATCGAGCTCGCGACTCGCGATTGAACCAAGACGTGCGAACGAGTCGGGTTTACGTCGCTGAGCCGTTGTCGGCCCAGACGCTCGTGGAGGTCGGCGGGCCGGCCGCGAATCACATCGCGCGGGTGCTGCGCCTCCAGGCGGGTGCTGCAATCACGGCATTCGACGGCCGCGGCGGGGAGTACCAGGCGCGCATCGACGCCATCCGCAAGGACCGCGTGCTCGTGTCGGTCGGTGCGCATCGCGCGATCGAGCGCGAGTCGCCGCTTGCCGCCACCCTCGCTCAGGGCATCTCGCGCGGCGAGCGCATGGACTTCGTCGTGCAAAAAGCGACGGAGCTCGGCGTGCAGCGCATCGTCCCGCTCATCACGGAGCGGACGGTCGTGCGGCTCGACGCGAAGCAGGCGCAGGCGAAGGTGCGGCACTGGCGCGCCATCGTCGTCGCCGCATGTGAGCAGTGTGGCCGCAATATTTTGCCGCAGGTGAGCCAGCCGCAAGGGCTCGAAGCGCTGCTCGCGGAGCGCGAGGAGCCGTTGCAGCGTCTGGTCCTCTCACCTTCCGGCGAGCAGCGCGTGCGCGAGCTCGCTTTTCGAGGTCCGGTCCTGGTGCTCATCGGACCGGAGGGAGGACTGTCGGACACGGAGCTCGAGATGGCCGTTCGTGCGGGATTCCAGGCCGTGCGCCTCGGGCCGCGCATCCTGCGCACCGAGACCGCGGCCGTGGCCGCGCTCGCCGCCCTGCAGCTCGAGCTCGGAGATCTTTGATCGCGGCGCCCGACACATCCATGATGCCCCGGCCATGCGACTGCAGGCCAGGGCACGGCAACGTTGACGAGCCCGTAGCCCGCGACGATCCTTGACCCGCTTCGCGGACCAGCTTAGCGACAGGAGCAGCACCATGGACTTCGATAGACTCGTGTCATGCGCCCGAGTGATTCTGCTTTCGCTCGCCGCCGCCGCCGGCGCAGCGGCTGCGCTGGGGGCCCAACCCACCGGCGCGCATCGCACGGCGCAGATCCTCGCGCCGGACCGTATCCGCGATTTGCTTCCTTCCTCCCTCGACCATCTCGCGCGGGGCGACATCTCCGCAGAGCGTGTTACGGCTCTGGGCGTCGAGATTTCCGAGGCCGAGGCACAGTACAGAGACAACAATGGCCATTACGTCACGCTGCGAATCGAGGATATGGGCGGGGAGAGCGGGCTCAAGTCGCTCGTACCCTGGGCCTCTACAGGTAAAGGGAAGCAAACGTCGTCGGGCGACGCGAAGACGTATGTGACCAAGGGCCGCGAAGTGCACGAGCAATGGAGCCCGCCGACCGGCGCGAACAGCATCGGATACGGCCAGTACGCGGTCGTCGTCGGCCAGCGCTACCTGGTAGAGGCCTCGGGAAAAGTGGCCGGTATCGGTTCGCTGAAGAGCGCCGTCCGCAGAGTCGATCTCGCGAAGCTCAAGCCCGCGAAGAACAGAGGTGTGCGCGGACGTTGAGGGTACTGCTTATCCCGGCGAGGAAATCAGATCTGCGCATAAAATCTTCAATAAGACGACTTCCATTCCTCAACACATTCCTCCCAGGCCTCATATACATCGTGCGCCGCGAACACGAGCATGAGGCTCCGCGCCGCCAACGCGCCGACCTGCGCTCTCGCGATGGCTTTCTCGGACGTTGCCGCCACGGATTCTTGTCGGCCGATCTGCCGACCAAGCTTCGCGATTTTGGACGCGCTCACCTTCTGTTGAACGGGGCGAGAAAGTTGCGCGACTGCCGAGCCGAAGAGCTCCTCCAAGTGCGCGCGTCGCTGCTATTCTCGGCCGAAGAAACGCTGATACCTTCGCCATGCGCGGAGCGCGAGCTGCGACGACATGTTTACTGCCGGCTTGATTGCCGAACGCCGCCGGATGCGACTGACGTGTCTACCGGGCCGAGCTGCTCCGGGGCGGATCACCAAGCCGTACCGTCAAACGTGCCCAGCTGCCGTCGCTCGGTTCGGGTGCCGCGACGCTGGCGCGTACCCCGGCACAAACGGCCTCGCTGAGCTGCGCGTCCGTGTCGTCATCGCCAGTCGAGCGCTCGATGCGGATCTCATCGGGCGCGCCGCTGTGGGTGAAATGGATCAGCAGTTCAGTGCGATCCGACGGCACATCCCGGATCATCGGCGAGGCCGGCTCGAGAACGACATACACCGGCCCGTCCGGATCGCAGCTGCGACCGGGCAGGCGTTGCGCTCGCCACTGCAGATAACTCTGGAGCTCCGAGGTCTTCCCGCCCTCTCCGCCCACGCTTGCGGCGCGCGTCGCTCGGGAAACCGTGTCGTTCCCGGAGGAGCGCGTCCGGGCCGTCTCGGCTTCCGCCACGCGCGTGGGTTGCGGACCGCGCGTGTCCCCGGGGTGAAGTGCGTCTGCCGAGGCCACCTCGTCGCCCGATAGCGGCGCCTCTCCCGATACCGGTGCGTCTGTGGATGCAGATGCGTCTGCGGCAACGGCCACGGCGACCGGGCCGCACGCCGCCGCCGCGGCGGCGGCGATCAACGCGCCGGTGACGACGAGCGGGCTCAGGCGCCGGTGCCTCATTGCAGAAGATCGAACAGCGGCACCGACCTCCAACCCTCTCGGGTCAGGACCATCGTCATCCGGATCGGCGACGGAGCCGGCTTCGCGCGCACCTGGCTCGGCGGCGCCGAGCATCCGCCGCTCCCCGAGCCGGTGTCATCCTCACGCTGATCGCCGGGCAGGCACACGGCGGGGTTCAGAGTCCCGAACAGGCTGACGTTCGGATTGTAGGAGGCCCAGTCGATGAAGAGCACGCTCCGACCAGCGTCGTTTTGAACCGACAAGGCCGAAGTGCTCGGCTGACCCAGCGCGAGTGTGCTGCTGATCTCTGACGATGCGACGCCCACCGAATTCGGGTCCAATCCGAAAGGTCCGGTGAAGACCAGGAGCTCTTCCGTCTGCGTGAAGGGCACCCGCGTGATGAGCAGATTGGAAGCCGTCGAGCGCAGGTTGCCGGTCGGCAGCTGCGTGCCCGTCGGCAGCCAGGCGGTCAGATTCACCTGTGCGTCTCCCGGTGCGGCGTCAAATCCGATCTGATGACCGGTATCCGTGCTGCCGAGCTGCCCGGTAGCGGTGTAGATGCCGTAACGCACCTCGACCTCGCTCGAGGTCACCGCCGCCTGCGAGCTCGTGCCGAGAATGCTGTCGCCGGCGACGAGCAGCACGTGTCCGCCCGCTTGGATGTTTCCGATGTTCAGACTCGAGCCGGCACCCCCGGCTCTCAGCTCGACGCTCCCGCTGCCGCCCGCGGTGGCGTCCGACACATTCATGGAGCCAGCCGGCGCCCACAGCGCGAGCAGGCCGCCTTGCGTTTGAGCCGAGATCGCCCCGACGCTGGTCGTGATGGGATCCGACGCGGTACCAATGCCATCGGCCGCGCTCACCGTCAGGCTCGTGCCGGTCACGTTCGGCGTCGTCGGGTTGCCAGCCGTCAGCGCATCGTTGCCGACGATCGCGCCAGCCTTCGCCGAGAGGGTGACGGCGCCTGTTCCCTCAATTGACCCGGCGCTCGCGAAGGTGAGATCCCCGCTGGTCGCCGTGGCCGCGACCGCACCGCCCTGGACGGCCCCATCGAGGGCCACCTGAGTGCCCTGCAACGCCACGGCACCGCCGTTCGCCATGACCGCGTTCGTCGTCAGCGCCCCGCCGGCGGTGACGTTGAAAGCACCTCCGCCGCTGTTCGAGCCCGACACGGTCAGCCCGCCAGCGTTGTTGATGCTCACATCACCGCTCGTCGTGTTCGTCGCGCTGAGCGTGTCTACGTTCGTTTTCAGCGCGCCGTTCGACCCGATGCCCTTCGCCGCATTTGCCGTCAGGCTCGCGCCGGTCACGTTCGTGGTGGCACCGCTGTTGCCCAGAATCGCACCGCTGGTCGCGGAGAGCGTCACGACGCCCACAGGGTCGATTGCGCCAGCCGTCCCGAAAGTGATGTCCCCCGTGCCCGCATCGGCCGTCACGGTACCGCCAGCCACCGCTCCGTCGAGCGCGACCTGAGTGCCCTGCAGCTTCACGGCGCCGCCGTTCGCAGTGATCGCATTCGCCGTGAGCGCCCCAGTGGCGGAAACATCGAAGGCACCGCCCCCGCTGTTTGTGCCCGATGCGATCAGTGCGCCCGTGTTCTGAACGTTCACGTCGCCACTGCCCGCGTTCGTTGCGCTGAGCGTGCCGATCGTGGCGTTCGCGAGCGTCGTGCCGCCCGCCGAACTGGTCGTCAGTGCTCCCGTGGTGCTGACCGAGCCGCCAGCGCCTTCCGATATCGCGCCCGTGGAAGTCAGACCGACGTTCCCAGCGCCGGCGGCCACGGCCCCAGCGACGCCGATCGCCCCCGCGTTGTTCACCGACACGGCCCCGCCGCCCGACTGGCTGATCCCCGCAATCGTCAGCGCCGCAGCGTTCTTCAGACTGACATCCCCGCTGCCCGTGTTCGTCGCGTTGAACGTCCCCACCGCGCTCGCATCCGCCGCGAGCGCGGTGCCGCCCACCGACACAGTCCTCAGCGTGCCGCTCGTATCGACCGAGCCACTAGTTTCTTCGGAAATCGCGCCCGTTGAGGTCAGAGCGATACCCCCCGCACCTGCGGCCACGGTGCCGGCGACACTCAACGGAACGGTGTCGTTGAGCGTCAGTCCATGGCTCGCAAACGCACCCAGCGTCGGGATCGAGTTCGCATGGGTACCCAGATTCACCACGCCCGAGGTGCTGCCTGTGAGCGTGCCCGTGTCAATCACCGTCGAGCCGCTCTGGCTCACCGCTCCGGTGACATCTCCCGCCACTCCAATCGTCGTCGTCCCAGCCGCCCCCGTGCTGATCCCCGGCAGCACCACCGCCGTCGCGTTCCTCACGGTCACAGCGGTCGCCGTGCCGTTGGTCGTGGTCAGCGCGCCCGCCATGGAGACCGCACCGCCCCCAGCGCCGATCACCAGGTCCCCACTTCCGCCATTGATCGTGCTGCCCGCAGACTGCGTGATCCCGGCGCCCTGCAGAGTCACCCCGGCGCCCGCGACGTTGTTCGCCGCCAGAGCCAGCGCACCGCTCGCGTCCGCGAGCGTCACCGCCCCACCGGTATCACTCACCGCACCGGCGAGCGTCGTGCCACCGGCGTTGTTCACCGTCACCGCCCCGCCGCCCAGCTGGCTGATCCCAGCAATCGTCAGAGGCGCGGCATTCACGAGCTGCACGTCCCCGCTGCCCGTGTTCGTCGCGTTGAAGCTCCCCACTGCGCTCTGATTCGCCGCGAGCACCGTGCCGCCCACCGACTGCGTCGTCAGCGCGCCGGTCGTATTGATCAGGCCCGCTCCGCTCTCGGAGATTGCCCCCGTGGAGATCAGACCGACGTCACCCCCGCCGGCGGCGACGGCGCCTGCAACGGCAACCGCCCCCGAGTCGTTGACTGAAACCGCCCCGCCGCCCGACTGGCTGATCCCCGCAATCGTCAGCGGCGCGGCGTTCACGAGCTGCACGTCTCCGCTGCCCGTGTTCGCCGCATTGAACATCCCTACCGCGCTCTGATTCGCCGCGAGCGCCGTGCCGCCCACCGACTGCGTCGTCAGCGTGCCGGTCGTGTTGATCAGACCCGCCCCACTCTCCGAGATCACGCCCGTGGAGGTCAGACCGATGTCGCCGCCGCCTGCGGCTACTGTGCCCGCAACGGTGATCGTCCCAGTGTTATTTACCGAGACCAACCCACCGCCCGACTGGCTGATCGCGGCAATCGTCAGCGGCGCCGCATTCACGAGCTGCACGCCTCCGCTGCCCGTGTTCGTCGCGTTGAAGCTCCCCACCGCGCTCGTGTTGGCCGCGAGCGTCGTGCCACCCGCCGACACTGTTGTCAGCGTGCCGGCCGTGTTGATCAGTCCCGCTCCGCTCGCGGAAATCGTGCCCGCAGCCGTGAGGTTCACCGGCGATCCGCCCGACCCCACACTCTGCGCTAGGGTGAGACCGCCGCTCGAAGTCGTAAGTGAGATGGCAGCAGCATTCGTCGTCACTCCCGTTATCCCACCCACGGCTCCCACGGTGAGGGGCCCCGCGTTGATGAAGGTGAAGCTATTCCCCGAACCGGTGCTGTTCGCGGCGAGGGTGGACACGGGACCACTCGTTGTCAGAGTCGGCAAAAGTGTCGCCTCCTCCCCAAGCGCGCTGGCAGTGATCGATCCTGTTTGGGTGATCGTACCCGCCTGCGCCAACAGCGCGACCGAACCGGCCCCCGCATCGACGTTGCCGTTCAGGGCAACATTGCCGCCGGTCGACTCGAGGGTGATCAGGTTCGACCCCGTCGTGGCAGAGACCAGCGCGCCAATCGTTTCCAGGCCCGTTGCCTGCAGCGTGATCGAACCGGCACCGCTCGTCGACACACTCCCTGTGGTGCTCAGCGCGCCGGTGTTGTTCACCGAAACCGCCCCGCCGCCCGCTTGGCTGATCCCCCCAATCGCCAGCGCCGCAGCGTTCTTCAGACTCACATCCCCGCTGCCCGTGTTGGTCGCGTTGAAGGTCCCCACCGCGCTCGCATTGGCCGCGAGCACCGTGCCGCCCACCGACTGCGTCGTCAGCGTGCCAGTCGTGTTGATGACACCCCCGCCGCTCTCGGAGATCGCCCCCGTCGACGTCAGGCCGACACTTCCAGCACCGGCGGCCACGGCCCCTGCGACGCCGATCGCCCCCGTGTTGTTCACCGAAACGGCCCCGCCGCCCGCCTGGCTGATACCCGCTATCGTCAGCGGCGCCGCATTCACGAGCTGCACGTCCCCGCTGGCTGTGTTCGTCGCGTTGAAGCTCCCCACCGCGCTCGCGTTGGCCGCGAGCGTCGTGCCACCCGCCGACTGCGTCGTCAGCGTGCCGGCCGTGTTGATCAGACCCGCTCCACTCTCGGAAATCGCGCCTGTGGACGTGAGGCCGACGTTGCCGCCCGCGGCTGCGAACACGGTACCTGCAACGCCGATCGCTCCCGCGTTGTTCACCGAAACCGCGCCACTGCCACTCTCTGTGATTCCGGAGATGGTCAGCGCCGCCCCGGTGTTGTTGATGTAAATGCCGTTGGTCCCGTTGGTAGCGGAAAGCGTTGCCAGCCCGCTCGTCAAGACCGGAACGGACGAGGACCCGATCCCCGTCGCTGCCTGCAGCAGGAGCGACGCACCTGACATCGTGATCGGCTCGGCAGTTCCCTCGGCGGCGATGTTCCCCGTCGCGTTGAGCGTCAGCTGTCCGTTGCTGTACGACCAGCCCGAATTCCAGGTGATGTCCCCCCCCGCGTTCAAGGTCAGTGTGCTCCCGTTCGCAGTTGAGGGACCCAGCGCGACGGGATTGCCACCCGTATCGAAAATGCGAATGTCGCCGCCCGTCGTCGTGACTGCGACATCCGCCGCGTTGAGCTGAGCGATGATCGTGCTCTCGGTGAGAATCGAGCCCGACACGCTGCTGGAATCCGTGAAGGGACCGGTCCCAGAAATTGTGGCGGTATCGCTCCCCTGGTTTTGAATCGTGATCATCACCGGATCGAGCAGCAGCGTGCCCATCCTGCCGGAGGGTGCCTGCAGGTCGACCTGTCCCTCGAAGTCCAGGTACCCCTTGCCGGACACTTCGGTAAATCCGCCGGCGCCCTGCCCGCTGCCGCGGGCGAAGATCGCGCCGTAGAACTGCGTGCCGTCATTGGACCAGACGGCGACGTTGCCGCCGTCGCCGCTCGCGAGGGCGTCCGCCGTGATCGTCGAACCCGGGCTGACGTACGTCCGTGAGGCATCCGGGACATTCGCATCCGCGCCATGGAAGCCGCCTCCGATGTACGCGGTTCCGCCTCCGGCGCTTCCGGACACGTTGACGGTGGCATTCCCGAACAGACCCACGTCCAGCCCGGTCATCTGGACCGTACCGCCCGTCGACCCCGAGCCCGATCCGCTCGCATCGAGCGTCCCACTGTTCGCGACGATGCCATCCGATCCGGACAGCTCGATCACGCCGCCGACGTTGTCGATCCGGCTCGCGCGAATCACTCCCGTATTGTTCACGGCCGACGCAAACACGTCCTGTGTCGCACTCGCGGTCAGCAGCACCTGGCCGCCGCCCGCCTCGATCTGTCCACTGTTCGTGACGGCAGCGCCCGCTCCGCTCGGGTTCGAATCGACGTCTCCACTCACCTCGAGCCTGAGCAGCCCTCCCCCATAGAAATCGAGCGTCGCGACCTTGCCGGCGCCCAGGGCGACCGTGCCGTAATCCGCCACGATCAGACCGTTGTTGAGGACCGTGCCGCCGAGCAGCGCGACGGAGCCGCCGCGCGCAGCGGTGATGGTGCCTTCGTTGTCGATCAGTCCCGGCTTGCCGCTCACCGACTGGAAGCTGAACCGTCCCTTCGTCGCATCGAATGAGGTGAGCTCGAGAGAGCTCGCGATCAGCGAGCCGACATTGAGCTGCGCCGTCGGGCCGAAGAGTATGCCGTTCGGATTGACGAGGATGACGTGTCCGTTCGCGTCGAGTCGCCCGAATATCTGGCTCGGGCTCTGGCTCAGAATATTGTTGAGCGCGACCGAGGTGCTCGAGGGCTGGACGAAATGGACGGTCTCGCCGCTGCCAACGTTGAAACTCGACCAGTTGAGCGCCAGCTGCTGGGACTGCTGGTTGATGAGCGTCGTGGTCGAGTTCGGAGCCGTGATGCTCCCCTGCCCGCTGACCACCACGCCGCCCGCCGGCGCGGCGATGGCCGCCGGCAGCGCCCCGCCGAGCCCGATTGCCGTTGCGAGTCCCAGAGTGACTGTCCGCAGCTCCCTGCGCACGAACAGACGAATGGAATTGTCGTTCATCGAATCTGCTCCCGCCGGCGCAATCGCCGGCCTGCGGCTCGCGCCGCTACAAGCTCACGCCGAGCCTGAAGAAATACTGCGGGTCGCGGCCGTTCCCCGGCACCCTGGCCGTGATCGGCGTCGCCACATCGACCCGCGCGAAAATATGGCCCGGCACGTTGAATTGCACGGCGCCGCCCCATCCCCCGAGATTGACGTATTGCCGGCTCGCGCCGAGGGCTTGCGCGTAGTCGTTCAACCATCCGGCGGCGTAGTCCACGAACAGCGAAAACTGCAGCTCCTGCCCCCAGGTGCGCCCGGCGAAGGCCGGGCGGTTGGCGAAGCCCGGCGCCCCCACGATCAGCTCCGCGGTACCGACGGCGCCCTTGTCCACCAGCACGTCCGCGACCGAATACGCTCGCACGGCATCCGGTCCGGCGATCGACATCTGCTCCAGAGAGACGAGCGGGTCGCTCGTCTCCTGACCCTGCGCGCGCAGCAGCAGCGATACGTCCGAGGTGATGCGCTGCAGCCGCTGCAGGGAGATCACGCCCTTGTTGAACTCTCCCGAGGCGCCCTCTCGGCTCGCGTGCGGCGGCGATGCGGCAATGTCGTAATCGCCGAGCGAGCCGATGAAGTTCTTGAAACCGCGTTCGTACGAGACGAAGACCTGGTTCACCCCATCGAACCGCGTATCGATACGATTCCAGTTGAAGTCCACGTGCGCCGTGCTGAGCTTGTCGTTGAATTCCTCGGTTCCGTTCACATCGAACGTGGCGCGCTTCACGTCGAACGCGATGCCGATATTGGCCGAGCCGAGACGGCTCGGCGCGAAATCGTGGCGGTATCCGACCTCGCCGATGGAGGAGTTCCCCTTGGGATTCGCGAGCTGCAGGTCCGCCCCGAGCCCGCCAACGACGTACGCATTGGTGTAATACGACAGCAGCAGAAAGTCGCGCGGACTGAAGATCGGCGCCGAGTAGGCCCCCCCGCCATACAGACCGTGCTCCGAGCCGTTCGACGGGTCGAACTCGTACATGCCGGAGAGCTGCAGCTGGTCGGCGAAGCCGAGCGGATTGTTGACGGTGAGTCCGACTTGAGAGCGGTACTGGCCCGAGACCGCGACCCCCTCGTTGTCGACGGAGACATCGAGGCCGACCCGCTTCTCGCTCTCGACGCGCAGCGTGAGGTCAGTGGTTCCGAGCTCACGTCCGGCGCCGAGCACACCGAACGCGCTGACGCCCGGATAGCCGGTCACGGTGAGCAGGGCCGACTCGACGTCGTCCTTGTCGACGGGCCGGTCGATGAGCCCACGGAACGGCCGCATCAAGGTCCGGTTCGAATACCATTTGTTTCCTTGGACCTTGACGGTGCGCAGCGTTCCCACCAGCACCTCGACGACCACCGTTCCGTTGACGATCTTCTGAGCCGGAACGAAGGCCTGCGCCAGGACGAGACCCTTCTTGTGGTAGTAGTCCGCGACGCGCCCCGCAATGGCCTGCAGCTGATTGATCGTGTATCCCTGAGCAGGCTGCTTGGCGATCGCCTGCTCGAGGACCTTTCTGGCCTCGGCGACGCGGATGCCGTATTTCGGCAGATCGGTGACGCGCTCGAGACGAAACGCCTTCACCACGATCTTGGGCCCCTCGGTGAGGCCGAGCGGACGTTCGTTGATGCCCGGAATGACGAGCGGAGCGGCCGGAGAGCTGATTGGCGGCTGAGTGCTTTGCGGTCGAGGCGGCAAGACGCCACCCGGCGCACTCACGGGCGAAGACGGTTGCGCCGCGGCGATGGACATAACGCTGCAGGCACCGCAAGCCGCAGCGGCAACCAACGAGCCCTTGATGCGGCCGATAGAAAGCCTGCGCAAATCCACGCCGGAGCCTCCCCGTCGGCCGGACTAGGAAGTGGTGTTTCCCGGCCGTCGTTTGATTATTGTTACCGGCAGCCCGGACACCGCACGAAGTGCGCGATCCCACCGCCTTCCAAAAGCCTACGCGTGCAAGAGGCGCTTTGCAATCGCTCGGCACGCCTGTCGCAAATCAATGAATCTCGCGCACCAGACGCATGCCCGTGAGCCTGTCGCGGGTCTCGGCGGGAAGCGCCTCGCGGGTGGTCAGCCGGAGTTTGATCGCCCGGTCGATGTAGCTCCCGCCGCGGACCACTTTGATCCGCGCGTTGCCCCCTTGCAATGCAGAACCGTCAGCGGGCGCCGCGGCGAAATCCTGAGCCCAGTCGTCGGCGACCCATTCGCGGACGTTGCCGATCATGTGCATCAGCCGCCACGCATTTGCGTTGAATCGCTGACTGCGCGGCGTCGGCTCGGTGAGCGTCGTCGTGACCGTGAAATAAGCGTCGGTCTGCGACAGCGAATCCCCGCCGTTCGGATACAGCCCCGTCTGACCTGCGCGCGCTGCGTATTCCCATTCCGCCTCGGTCGGCAGGCGGTAGGTCGCACCGCTCGACTGCGAGAGCCACCGCGCGTACTCGTTCGCGTCGCGCCACGACACCTCGACGACCGGTAGATCGCTTCCCGTCCAGGGTTGCGCGGGACAGGCCTTTCCGGCCGACTGGCAGTAGAGGCGATACTCCGACTGGGAGACCTCGTACACGCTCATCGCGAACGGGTGCGAAAGGGTCACTCGATGGACGGGACGCTCCTGCGCCGCGCCCGTGTTGCCCATCATGAACGCACCGGGCGGGATCACGGCGAGCAGCGGGCCTGTTCCGCCCGACGCGAGCAGGTCCTGACAATAGTTCAGGCGCACCTGGTCCAGCGCCGCCGAACAGGCAGGATACTTCCGGCTGCGGGATGCCCCGCTCGCCGCGCGCGCAGATACGGCTGCAGCAACACTCGACGGTGCGAGAGAGGTCGTCCCCGCGTCTCCCGTAGCGCTCAGGTCGGGCATCACCCGGGCGGCCGAGTGCACCGCAGGCCCACGCGCTGGCGATGCGGGACTCATCGAGGGAACCGCGCTCGAGCTCGCCGTTGTCCCCTTCGAGCCGTTTGAGGACCCACTCGAGCCATCCGCGACAGCGGAGTGGTGCGTCTCGTCCTCGCGAAGATCATGCGGACGGCCCGCGGTCGGCTGCCCTGCCGCACGCGCCTGCGCGGGCGAGGTCGATCCGCTTGCGCTCGGCTCGGCGCTGCCGCTCGCGAGGTGAATCGGCCGATCGGGCGATGTGAGATCCATACCCAGGGTCGTCGCGAGAGCCGCGAGAGGGCTCGTGTCCGCAGTCAGCGGCGCTCCGGCAAGAGCCTGCTGCTCCCTGACTCGGCTTCGCACTTGCTCCACGAAGGCATTGAACCAGTCGGCGTCCTGTGCTGCCGCGATTCGAGCATGGCCCGCCTCGAGGAGCGCACTGTTGAGCGCAAGAAGACGTGCATCGCTCCAGTCGGGGCTGTCGAGCAGCGGCTGCAGCAGCTGCCGGATCGGCTCCGCCGCAGCGGCCGTTCTCGCCTCACCGCCCGGCGCCGGTGAGGAGGCCGGGGAGGAGGCCCTATTGCGTTCGGATGCACCGTGCCGCCAAAACAGGAAGATGGCGGCTGCAGCGACCATGCCTCCCACGACCACCACGACGCCTTTCGACACTGGACCTTTGCGAGCGGGCGCCGCCGCGCCAGCTGCGGCAACGACGCGAGTGGGCGATGCGTCGCGAGTCGCCGGCCCGGCGGAAGTCGATGATCCGACCGGGCTCGAGGCGACGGCGGATGCTGCGGAGCTGCCAAGCGCTCCGAGAGCGCCGCTCTGCTGCGCCGCTGCGCGCGGCTGTGTCGTGACCGAGGACTGCTCCCCGGAGATGCCGACCAGACCATCGAGCAGCGGCCGGCGCAGCTGGCGATAGGCTGCGAGAGTCAGGCGGCCCTCCGTTCGAGCGCGCGTGAGAGCGCGCAGCCGTTCCGCGACGTCGGAGGTCATCGCCTTCGCTCGAGAGTCATCTCAGCCGGCCGCCATGCTATTTGACCTCGCGCAGCACGCGGAAGCCCGTGATGGCATCGGGCGCTCCGGATTGCGCGCGCACCTTCTCGGGTGTGCATTGGGAGAAGCTGTCCGTATAGGCGCCGCCCCGCGCCTGCACCGCGCCTGCACTGCGCACCCACTCCTGCGCGTTGCCGTCGAAGTTGTACAGACCCCAGGCGTTATGGGCGCCGGAGCTCACCGGCAGCATGCTGACGCTGACTCCGGGCTTCTCGCAGTTCGCGTCCTGGTGTCCCCCACCGGCCGCCCCGGCCTCGGCCGCATAGAGCCACTCGGTGGAGCTCGGAAGACGATAGACCGCTCCGGTTTCGCGAGAGAGCCACGTGAGATAGCTTTGTGCCTCCTGCAGCGAGATGGAGGTGACCGGAAGGTCGGGAGTCAACGTATTGGGCCTACACTTGCCGGTCGCCGTGCAGTAGCGGGCGAATTCCGAGTTGCTGAGCTCGTACCGCCCGATCGCGAACGGGTGTCCGTTTGGCGGGGCGGGCACCACGACGAGCAGCGGCCCGCGGCCCCCCGCGATCTCGTCCCAGCAGCTCGCGCGCGGATTCGCACCCATGCCGAGGAGCTCGGGATTCCTGCAATCATGCAGTGATGTCGGACGCGCCGCGGGTGCTGGTACCGGAGCAGGGATCGGAGCGGGCTTGCGCGGCTCCGTCACTCTCGCGACGAGCGGCCCAGCGGTGACCGGCGCCCTGGGTGCCTGAGCTTCGGTGCGCGCACTCACCGGGGCTCGCGGCGCGGTCCTGGAAGCCGGAGCGGCTCTCGCGACCGGGAACGCCCTCGCGACGAGCGCGTCATCCGGGAACAGGCTGCGCGCGACGGCCTTGAGCGGCTCGGCCGCGGACGGATCGGCGATCGCGCGGACGCGCGTCACGAGCGCGCGCGCGAGGTTCTGCCGCAGCGCGCCGGCCTCATCGGGAGCGAGCCTCGCGGCCGAGTCGATCTCCGATCGGACTCTGCCCGCGCTCGCCGCACTGACGCTCGCCATCTCGCGATCGAGGCTCGCATAGCGCTCGAAGCGCTGCTGCGCGGAGGCGAGCGCGGTGTAGCCGGGGACGGCCGCGCGGCCCTTGCCCGTGAGGCTCGCAGCCTCATCGAAACGCCCGTCGCGCGCCGCGTTCGAGGCGAGCCGCAGGTAGCTGCGGCCGATCGCATTGGGCGCGTCCTTCGTCAAGAAAGCGTCGTTGGCCGGAAGGCTCTGCTTGAGCGACGCGAGCGAGACCAGTGCGTCGTTGACGGTGTTCGCGCGTGCCTCATCGAGAAGCTTCTGTTCGAGCGCCTGGATCTGCGCGAGACGCTCGCGCGCCTTCGCCTGCGTCGCCTGCTGGACGCGCGCCGTGGCGAGCAGCTGCTCCTCCCGCGCCATCTGGGCCGGCTGCGGTCCATAGGCACGCGCACGCTCCAGCATCGCACCGGCCTCGGTGAGTCGCTGCGCCTGAAGCAGCTGATCCGTCTTCTGCAGGTAGGCCGCCGCCGTGGCCGTGCGAACCTGCGCGAAGTACGGATCGCTCGCGGCGAGATAGGCGCTCAACTTGCCCTCCTCGTCGCGGACGTTGGCGTCCCAGCTCGTCGCGTCGTCGCCCGGCCCGCGCCGCACGAGCGCATCGAGGCTGCCTTTGAGCTGCGCAACGCGCTGCTCGCGCAAGCGCGCCTCATCCGCGGCCTTGTTCTGGGATGCGAGACGCGCGTTGTCCACCTGCTCGCGCTGTCCCTCGATGAAGGCGGCAGAGGCGAGATCGGCGTAGCGCGCGAGCAGCGACTGCGCGTTCGCGTAGCCGTGGCGCCCCGCGAGGTCGCGCACCTGCCGCTCGATCTCCCCTTGCGCGTACTGCTGCACCCGGGCCAGTACCGCGCTTCCCGGCGCATCGGTGCGCAGCTGCGTCATCTCATTGCGGTGTGACCCGAAGGCGGAGAGCGCCGGACGCGTCGCGAGGAGCGCGGTCAGCGAGCGCTCGAGATTCGCCACCTCCGTCGCCCGCTGCTGCGCGAGAACCGTCGTTCGGACCTGGTCGCGAAGATCGCGCAGGCTCGGATCGCTCGGCGCGAGCTCGAGGCCGCTCGAGATCAGCTGCTGTGCGAGAGCGGGATTCGAGCCTTGCAGCGCGAGGCGCGTCTGGGCCGCGAAGGCGCCCGGCAGTCGCGGGTCGTGAAGCAGGGGATGTTTGGGATCGATGCGGCGCACTGCGGCGAGTACCGCCTCGATGTTCTCGGCGCCCTGCGCGGGGATCAGGCGGCCCTGCGCGAGATCGCGGTCGAACCGATCGCTCTGCCGCTTGATCTCGTCATTGATGTCGCTCGTCACCCGCTCCGAGATGCGCTGCGCATCGGCATAGTCCGGCAGATAGCGCAGGAGCCTCTTCGCGGACTCGTCCGCGATGTCATAGTCCCCGCGCGACTCCGAGCGCCGGATGAGGCCGTCGTAATACGTGATGAGTCCGCCGCGCGCGTCACGATCGGCGAGAATCGCGTCCCGGCTGTCGCGGCTCATCGAGTCGAGCACGGGCAGGACAGTCTCGACGCGAGCCGCCGTTCCGCTGCGGAGCGCCACGAGCCAACGCTGCTCGCGATAGCGCTCGATCTGGCCGGGTACCACGACAGCTGCCACCACCACCGCCGCGAGAATCGCCGCACCGGCACCGACGTACACGGCAGGCGAGCGCTTGAGCGGCAGGAGCCCATTCAGCAGCTCGATCGCGGTGGCGCTGCGTTGGTCGCGGCTGAACGCGAGGCCGCGATGCAGCGCCCGCCACTGCGTCCGGGAGAGTCCCTGGGGCCTGTCGGGCACGAGCTTCGCATCCCGCGCCTGCAGCGCCGACTTGCGGTCGAACGGATGCTTGCCCGTGAGCAGCTCGTATGCCACGCACGCGATGGCGTAGACATCGTCGCGAACATCCGGGTCGAGGCCCTCGATCATCTCGCAGCTCGCATACGCGGGCGTGAGGGCACCGAGTGTGCTGGCGTCGAAGAGCGTCACCGTTCCGGTCACCTGATCGGAGCGTCGCGCTGCACGCGCGATGCCGAAATCGAAGACCTTGACGGTACCCTCGCGCGTAAGGAATGCGTTCGCCGGCTTGAAGTCCGAGTGCACCACGCCGCGCTCGTGCGCGTAGGCCATCGCGCGGCAGATGTCGCGCGTGAGCCTCAACGCCTCCTTCTTCTCGAGGCCCGAGCCGCGAACCCGTTTGATGACCCGGTCGAGCGCCTCGCCCTCGAGGAGCTCCATCGTCATGAAGACATTGCCGCCGTCGCGATCGAAGTCCCCGACGGTGATGACGTTCGGATGCGCAAGACTCTGCGCCTTGCGGAACTCGCGCTGCAGGGCCTTCAGCGACTCGGGATGGCGCTTGAACTCCTCGTTGAGGATCTTCACCGCAACGAAGGGATGGCGGTCCTGCGCCTCCTCCATGCGCATATCGCGCGCCTTGAAGACGATTCCCATGCCGCCGCGGCCGAGCTCCTCCTCGAGCACGAAGCGCTCCTTGAGCACACTGCCCACGACGAGCGCGACCGTCCTGCCGCCGCCCCAGCGGTTCGGATCGCTCCAAGTCGACGGTCCGGTGTGCGGGCCGGTGCCGGTGAACGGCCCGCCGGTCGAGCCGGTTGGTGAGCCGGTGTGCGAGCCGGTTCCCGTACCCGTCGTCGGCGACCACGAGGGGTCTGCCCCCGCCGGTACGGCGAGCGGCGCAGGGGCGCCAACTGCACTCGTACCGGGCGCCGGCCGCGCTCGCAGCTGCGTCGCATCGGCAGGCGGCGCGGTGGGCTTTGCGCTCGGGGCCGGGGGCGCGCTCGGCATGCGAAAGCGCGTCCGGTCGGCAGCGGAATCGGACTGCCCCGCGGCGTCGGCGCCGGCGGTATGGGGTCCGGCGGCGTCGGGCCGCCTCGGGGTGCGGAAAATCGTCTTGTCCGTCTCGCCCGCGGCGCGAACCATCTGAGCGAGCGCGAGATACGCCTCTCCGGCAATCCGGTTGCCGCGATAGAGCGCTTCGACGTAGGCGCCGTGGGCGGCTGCCAGCTGGGGCTGCCGTGCGAGGCTCGACTTAAGCTCCCGCTTCACTGCCTCGAGGTCGATGCGCCCCGCGAGAAACGCCTCGAGCGCTTGCCGGAATTCGTTCATGTCAGTGAGAACTGGACCACGACGACCGACACGTTGTCGCTGCAGGGTCCCGCGAGCGCTTCTTTGACGAGTGCTCTTGCGGCTCCTTCGGGGTCGTTCGCCGCCACGTGGGCCGCGATCTTCTCTTCGCTCGTCTCCTTGTACAAACCGTCGCTACAAAGAAGATATCGGTCCCGATGCTCGAGCTCGCGGAGCTCCAAATCGAGATAGAGCTCATCGGCTCCGCCCACGGCGCGGGTGATGACATTCTGAGCGGCATGCCGGCGCGCGGCGGCGGCATCGAGGATGCCCTCATCGACCATCGCCTGGACTTCGCTGTGATCACGCGTGACGGAGGCGAGTGTGCTGCCGCGGACTCGATAGACGCGACTGTCTCCGGCCCACAGGCTCAGACAGCAGCCTCCGAAGGCGAGGAGCGCGGCGACGGTGCTGCCGCTCATGCCGCTGTCGCTCCCGAGCGAGGCGCGGTACAGGCGCTCGTTGACCGCGCGCAGCCGGTCTTCCACGTCGTCGAGGAACTCGCTCGGACGCTCGCACCGCGTGACGCCATGAAGCGCCTCGACGATCATGCGGCTCGCGACATCCCCGGCGTTGTGTCCTCCCATACCGTCGGCGACAGCCCATAGTCCCACGCCCGGCAGCTCGAGGACGGCGTCCTCATTGTGGTTCCGCACGTTGCCTTGCGATGTGGCGCACGCCGAGCGCCACGTGAACGTGGGTGTCGAGACCTCCCCTGACATATTCTGGTGCGCCTATTTCTTCTGTGACTTCGCGGCCCGCGTGAGCCGGTCGAGCTGCTCATGATAGGCCTTGGCGAACTCCTCGCCAAAGAGCAGCTGAAAGCTCGACTCCGCGTCCTTCTCGATATCCTCGAACTGGTCGCAATACATATCCCAGAACTTCAACCGCGCGCCGAGAGGGATCACGGAAGTGCGGCGGAGCTTGCGCGTGTACGTCTCCTCGAGCTGCGTGGGATCGAACTTCGTGAGCATCGATTGATAGGCCGCTCGAATGGCCGCCACCATCGCGAGCTCGTGTGAGGCGATGTCCTGAAAGCCCTCCTGGAACGCCTCGACGGGGCCGAGAAAACCGGGGTTGCGCTTCACGAACAGATTGTGGAGCGCATCCTCGGCGTTCAATGAGAATTTGAGTGGGTTATTCTCGATGGCGCGAATGCTCGTCATCGGCATGCGGAAGTTGTTCTTCACTTCCGCCCGAGCGCGCAGCACCTCGATGACGCCCTGAACGACGATGCGCACGATGGCTCCGAGGTGACCGGCGACTTCCGGGCTCACGTCCCGGGCATCGAGCCCGAGTGCGGCGAACAGCTCGCGCGTCCCCCCGGCCGGGACGAATGCTTCGCCGCTCGGCTCACTGCGTCGCGGAACAGATTCGGCCAGCGGCGGCGCGGGTGCCGCCGCGGTCGCCGTGAAAGGAGACGGCGCCCGAGCGGGAGACGGCAGAGGGGGTGGGGCTTGCGGGCTTGCGGCCGCACCGCGATCGGGTGCAGGAGATCGCGATCCGACGCCGATCACAGCCAGGGGGTCATTCGTTCCGAGCGCTTGCGCTGGGGCGACGAGCTCGGGTGTTGCACGCGCCGCGGGGGGCTCGGCGTTGACCGGCGAGGGCGGCTCGCGTGTGGGCAGTGGCTCGCGCGCAGGCAGCGGTTCGCCCGAGGACGCAACGTCATCGATCAATTGAACCAGGATCTCGTAATCGCCGATGTACAGGCGATCGCCGTCGGCGAGCCGCGTCGGGCCGTTCTTCGCCGCCGGACGGTCGACCGCGTTGATGAAGGTGCCGTTCGTGCTCACGTCCTCGAGGCTGAATGCGCCTGCCGAGAAGCGGATCAATGCATGGCGACTCGAAACGAATTTCTCCTCATCTGGCAGCGCCCAGTCGTTGCTCGGAAGCCGCCCGATCGAGCCGCCGCGCTCATCGAATACCGTGTAGGCCCCCGCACCCATGCCGGCTCCCTGAGGACTGATCACGCTGAGCGCGAGCAGCATGCGTGAGCCCTACGCGGATCGGCGAACCGAGAGCAGCATCACGGGCAACTCCTGGGCCGCCTCGCTCGCGCGTGCCGCCACGCCACAGAGCGCATCGAGCGCTGCGCCGCCGGCGACCACCTCCTCCGTGAGCACCTCTGTAATCCGGGGGACCTGCGCGTCCTCGAGGAGTGATTCGGTCCCGAGCAGCCACAAATCCCCGGCTTCGAGCGCCTCGTAATGCACGCTAACGTCGCTCTGAGTCTGCCCGGGAGCACTCAACAGGGCGAGCAGGCCCGTGTCGCCCGGTTCGTCGGGCTGCGCCGGGGATCGAACCTCGCGGCTTTCTGCGAACGATGCGATGGTCTCCGCCCGCGATGCACGCAGCCGCACTGCCCGCATTGAGCCGAATCCGACGAGCGCGCATTCGTTATCGCGCGACAGAAAGAAGATCGCGCCGAGCTCGCGGGCCGCCGCCGCACCCGCACCCTCGCCCGCACCCTCGCCGGCACCCGGGCTCCCACCCGCCACGGCGCCCGCAGTCGTCGGCACGCTGCTTCGCAACGATCGGCGCACCGCCTCGACGCCTGCCGTCAGTGTCGCCGATGGCGCGAGGTCGCAGACCGCGTCCATCACGCGTTGCGCGCGATCGGGCTCATGGGCAGCGCGGGCGCCGTACGCGAGCCCCCACAGCCAGAGCTCCGGGCGGGAGGTGAAATAGACGCTCGAGCGCGCATCGACCATGCGCCGGACCGGCGGGTTGAATGCGGCGATCTCGAGCGGTGCCGCGGGCGCATCGATCACCGAGTACGACGAGGTCGGCGGCGGATCGAGTCGTGCCGAATCTTCCATCGGCGCGCACGCTGCCGGAACATCGGGCGCTCCGGCCGATATGCTCGGCCAACCGCTCGCAGCGAAGCCCCCCGCGAACAGGGCCGCGAACTGCTCGGCGGGCGGCAATCCACGGCTCAGAAGCGAGCAGCGCTCGACGGTATCGCTCCCGTCGGTCCACCACAGCGCAAGCGGCCGCAGAGCGCGCTGCCATTCGAGTGAAGCAAAGACCGCCGCAGTGCGCGCGAGCGAGAACGCCGAACCGAGCGAGACGTGCCACCGGCCCTCGCCATGCACGAACGAGCGGGCGCGCATGGCGCCCATCAACTCGGTTGCCTCTTGCAGGGAGGGACCGGCGGCCGGGGCGGGCAGCGCGGCCAATCGCTCGTCGAATGAGTCGAGGTCGAGATCGGGTGCCTGCAGCGCCTCGAGCGCCAAGGACTCGACGGCGTCGTACCAGGGTTGGCCCGCGGCTCCAGCGATGTCGATCAAACACGCGTCATCCTCCAGTGGCGCAACGATCGCGAGCGGAAAGTACCGTCCGACGCGATCGACGCTCGGAAGCATCAGGCCGGCGCAGCTCGACGTGCCGCACGCGCCCTGGGCCAGCACGAAGCGCCAGATGGGCCCGGTGAGATACGCATCGAGCCAGCGCTCTGCGAGCCGGGTACGAGTCGCATGGAGACCCGCCTGGAGCCAGGAGTCCCAAACGTCCACGAACTCCTGCGGCACACGGCGCTGAATGAAATCCCCCTTGCACGGCAGCTTGCCGTAGAAGCCGGTTGCCGGCGCAGATGACATGGCAGGTCACATCGCGCAGCGAAAGCCGGCCAGATCGTTGCGCGCGAAGGGATTGCGGATCGAGTCGGTCTCCAGAATCAAGTGCATGGACTTGCCGCCCGCGGTGAAGGTGACCCGGTAGCGGCTGTCCGAGCTGCGCTCGATCCGCGCCTGGGAGAGCAGGCGGAACCAGGCCCAGGACCCTTGCATGGACGCACCCGGTACGGGTCCCGAGGGGGCATCGAACATGAAGGACGCCGCGCCGGCGGCGCCCGGCCACTTCATCGGGAAGCTTCGGATCGGGCCATGCTGATAGGAGAACGATTGCCCATCCACGGACATGCTGAAACGGGTGACGGAAGCATCCAGATCGTCGGCTGCAACGCTGAAATGCACGCTCGGACCCTGGGAGCCCGGAGGGAAATAGTCGTCGCGGATACGCTGAACGCGCTGAAACTGCTCGAGCATGGACGCGGGCCCCGCAGCCGCGCCCTCTCGCCAGCGCCACGGGGATCGTGAGGTGTCGACGAGCTGAGCCAGGTTCTCTCGGAAGAAATTATCAAACACGCCGCCCGGCCCGAAGACGTGCGCGAAATCCCCGAGTGCCACCTCGGTCGGGCTCGTGCGGACGAGGGGATAGCGACCCTCGACGAGCTCCTGGCACTCCTTCACGACTCGCGTAGCGTAGAGGCGCGAGAGCTCCTGCCGCCCTTCGGAGCTGACGATCGAGGCGGTGCGGCTGGCCACCTCCGAGACGATGCTGCCGAGCGGGGAGGGCAACTGCTGCGCGACGAGCGCGAGGGATTGCTTGGCTTCGCGTACGGAAGCCTGCACCTGCGGGTCGAGCGGACTGCGCTGGCCGACGCCCACCCCGACGGACGCGAGATGCTGATATTGCTGATTGAGCTGGCTCAGCATTCCATCGATTGGCGCTTGTCCTGGAGGGCCTCCCACGAGCTGCTGGATGGCCTGGAAATGCATCGTCACCTGCGTGCCCGGCGGCTGTGCGCCCTGCGGTGGCCCGCCGATGAGCTTCTTCAGCATCTCGAGCTTCGCATTGGCCAGCTTGTCGGCCTCCTGCGCAGCCTGTCCGCTCGTCGAGGTGTCCGGCTGCAGCAGGTTGGTGTTCTTCGCCACTGCGAGCAGGAATCCCTTCAAGGGCGAGGCGGGGCTCGAGATCACCCCGAGCATCTCGGTGAACTCCTGCGGGCTCGCTGGGGACTTGATGGCGACATCCTTCACGATCGCGTCCCACACCCGGATGTAGTCCGCTTCGTACAGGTGCATCACGTCGTTGACGAGCGTGCCGGTGTTGCGCAGGTTGAGGAGAGTGTCCCCGAAGACCCAGCTGTCCTTCCCGAAGTCCGTGACGAGCTCGTACTTGCGGCGTGAGTTGATGTCCCGGAACACGGTGCGCGTATACAGCGCGGGGACCGGTTGCGACAAAGTTGTCCCGCTCCGCCGCACCAGCATGTTCCAGCCGGTGCCTGCGGCGATGTCGAGCCGTACGGCATCCTTGGTGTCGTCGGCGTAGTTGAATTTGAGCTGGTCGTAGACCAGCACCGGCATCGAGGCGCTGCGCAGCGCGATTCGCGCCTGCTCGACCGCTTGCGGGTCGAGCGACAGGGAGCTCAGGTGATCACCCGCAAGCAGCTGGTCGAAATGCTGGGCGAGATGCTGCGCGGTCGTGGGATCCCCCGGATACATCTGACGCCACTCGGCCCCGCTCATGAAGCGCAGGAAACTCTGATCGCGGTGCTTGCCATCGCCGAGCATCAGATAGGCCTTCAGATATTCGTAGAGGCGCTCCGGCGAGGCGACATTCGCCTGCAGCGCGCGCTCGAATTGCGCGCGCAGCGCCGGCACCAGCACTGCATTGAGGTCGCGCAGGTAAGCCTCGCGGGCCTCCTCGCCGATCGAGCCTCCGCGGTACAGAGCAGCGCGCATGTGCCAGGGTACGTGCTCGCGGAACCGCGAGGCGCGGGCGCTCAAATCGCGCAGTGCATCGAGCTCGGGTATCCGCGCTTCGAGCCCGCCCCCTGCACTGATGCTCGTGAAGCTCTGCAATGCTTTCGCGCCCTGGGCGATCTCATCGATGTAGGCGGCATTCGCCCGGTAGCTCGCGGTCATCCACAGCAGTCCCAGCACCACGAGCGCGAGGCAGGCGATGTACGCTGCCGATTGGACGGCCATCTTGCGCAGCTGCAGCGTGCGGTTCACCCCGGCGAGACCGGACTCCGGGAAGATGACGTTCTTCAGGAGCCGCTCGATGAAGTACGCCTTGCCCCGGCCGGCCGTCGGTGCGGCCACGGCACTCGTGACGCCGAAGGTGCGCGCGATCGCGCCGAGCATCCGGTCGATCGGCGTGCCCTCCTGCGTACCGCTCGTGAGGTAGACGCCGCGGAGCAGCACCGGGCGATCGAAGCCGGAGGCGGTGAAGACCCGCTTGAGGAGGTCCTCGAGCACAGGTCTGAGCAGCGTCAACTGCTGCGGGAAGGCGAGTACGCCGGCGCGGCGGCGCGGATCGCGTTCCGACTCCAGGCGCGGGAGCACCCGCTGCTGCAAGCGCGCGATGAGCCCGGCGAACTCGCCCCCGAACGCCCCGGGTGCGCTGCCGTCCTCGGAGGCCTCGATCGGGAAGGTCATGCCCCAGACCTGCGCGCGGGCCTCCTGCGGCATGTCGTCGAAGAACTCAGCGAATCCGGCGATCAGATCGCACTTGGTCACGAGCAGATACACCGGCGGATTGATCCGCAGATGCCGCGCGAGCTCATCGAGCCGCTCGCGAATGGCGCTGACGTGCTGCTCGCGCTCGCGCTCGGCGAGCGTCAGCAGATCCGTCGCGCTCACCGCGACGATGACGCCGTTGATCGGCTGGCGGCCACGAAACTTGCGCAGCAGATCGAGAAAGGCGCTCCAGCTGGCGGCGTCGGCCCTGGCATCCGAATCCTGCGTGATGTAGCGGCCCGCCGTGTCGAGGAGGATGGCCTCGTCGGTGAACCACCAATCGCAGTTGCGCGTGCCGCCCACGCCGCGCAGCGCCTCCTTGCCGAACTTCTGCGCGAGCGGGAAATTCAGCCCCGAATTGACGAGCACCGTGGTCTTCCCGGCGCCCGGCGGCCCGACGATGATGTACCAGGGGAGCTCGTACAGGCTCGCGGCGCCCTTCTTGCGCGCCTTGCGCAGCGTCTCGATCGCCTCCTCGAAACGCTTGCGCAGCTGCGCGGCATCCCCGCTCCCACCGCTCGAGCCTTCCTGGCGCGCGACCTCGCTCGCGAGCTGCCGGCTCGCGCGCGCGTGCTTGAGCTGGCGCAGCTGCACGTAGGCCGCGTAGGCGATCGCGAGCAGCAGGATCGCCAGGAGCCGCGCCACCGCGCCCGCGAGCGGACGAAAGTCCGCAAAGGCGAAATAAGGCCCCAGGAACCAGATGACGAGCGCGAGCAGCAGCAGGCCGATCGTGACGAGGAAGAGGCGGCTCTTGATGAGTGCCAGCATGCTCAGCTGCCCCGCAACTGCTCGATCTCGACACGCCGGTTGCGGGCCCGGTTCGCGGGCAAGTCCGGCGGCGTGTAGCGCGGATCGGAGTCGCCCTTGCCCGCCGACTGAATCCGGCTCGC